>JBDSED010000132.1:0-12342 GCA_039920225.1 Sphingomonas sp. | reverse complement strand
TCTTTTGCCCGGTGGGCGGCGGGAGCAGGTTATTATGGCGACGGTTCGCCTGACAGGAGCGACCAAGGCGTTCGGGCCGGTCGAGGTGCTGCGCGGCATCGACCTCGACATCGCCGACGGCGAATTCGTCGTGTTCGTGGGACCGTCGGGGTGCGGCAAGTCCACGCTATTGCGCAGCATCGCGGGGCTCGAAGCGCTAACCGCAGGTTCGATCGAGATTGACGGACAACGGGTTGATGGCGTGCCGCCGTCCGCACGCGGTATCGCGATGGTGTTCCAGTCCTACGCACTCTACCCGCACATGAGCGTGCGCGAGAATATGGGGTTCGCGCTCAAGCTCGCCGGCGGGCCCAGGAGCGAGATCGCCGACGCGGTCGGCGCAGCGGCGAAGACGCTCGATATCGAGCATTTGCTCGACCGCCGGCCCAAGGAATTGTCGGGCGGCCAGCGCCAGCGCGTCGCGATCGGCCGCGCGATCGTCCGCCAGCCCAAGGTATTCCTGTTCGACGAGCCGCTGTCGAACCTCGACGCCGCATTGCGCGTGCGGATGCGCTACGAATTCGCCAGCCTGCACCAGGCGCTCGGCACGACGATGATCTATGTCACGCACGATCAGGTCGAGGCGATGACGCTCGCCGACCGCATCGTCGTGCTCAACGGCGGGGTGATCGAACAGGTCGGCACCCCCGACCAGCTCTATTCCGCACCCGACACCTTGTTCGTCGCGGGGTTCATCGGTGCGCCGACGATGAACCTGCTGCCCGCCACGATCGTCGGGCCGGGTAAGGTGACGTTGGCCGGCGGACAGGTCATCGCCTCTGTGATCGATACCACCAATCTGCCGACCGGCGCCCCGGTTACCCTGGGCGTGCGGCCCGAGCATCTGCGCCTCGGCGGCACGGAGAACGTGCTGATCGGCACCGTCCGAATGGTCGAATCGTTGGGATCGGCGCACCACGTTCATCTCGCGGTCGAGGGACTCGCCGATCCGCTGGTGGCGTCGCTGACCGAGCGGCCGGCGGGCGAGAAACTGGCGGTTTCTCTGCCGCGCGACGCGCTGTTGCTGTTCGACGAGGCAGGCCGCGCGGTGAGAAAGGGGGAGCAATAATGGCGACCATTACCATTCGCGACGTCGCGCGGCGGGCCGATGTCTCGGTCGCGTCGGCCAGCCGTGCGCTCAACAACCATAGCAACGTGACTCCAGCGACGCGCGACCGCGTCCTTGCTGCCGCCCGCGCGCTCGACTACGTCCCGCACCTCGGCGCGCGGATCCTGTCGCGCGGACGGTCGAACACGATCGGTGTGGTGCTGCCCGATCTGTTCGGCGAGTTCTTCTCGGAGATCATCCGCGGGATCGATTACGCCGCGCATCGCCGCGGGTTGCAACTGCTGCTGTCGAACATGCACGGCAGCGCGGAGGAGACCGAGATCGCGATCCGCGCGATGCGCGGGCGAGTCGATGGGCTGCTGGTGATGTCGCCGCAGATCGATGTGGAATTCCTCGGCCGCAGCTTGCCCAAGGGCTTGCCCGCGATCGTCATGAACGCCGCCGCCGACGGGATTCACCCGACCATCGCGATCGACAATCTGGCCGGCGCGCGCGACGCCGTGGCGCATTTGTTCGCTCAAGGCTGTACGCGAATAGTCCATATCGCCGGTCCGCGCGGCAACGCCGACGCCGACGCGCGCCGTGCGGGGTTTGTCGAAGCGACCGCTGGCAAGGGGACGGTAATCGAGGGCGACTTCAGCGAGGAAGCGGGGATCGTCGCCGCGCGGACCATCCTGGCCGATCACCGCGACGCCGACGGCGTGTTTGCCGCCAACGACATGATGGCGGTCGCGTGCATGGCGACGCTGGCGGAGGGCGGGATGCGCGCGCCCGACCAAGTCGCGATCATCGGTTTCGACGGCGTGCCGATCGCGCAATATGTCACGCCGGCGCTCTCGACGATGGCGCTCAACCTGGCGGAGCTCGGCGAGCGCGCGGTCGAGCGGCTGATCGCGGCGACCGAAAACCCTGACGCGCCACCCACCACGGAAATGATGGTGCCGCACCTCGTCGTACGCGCGTCGAGCCGCCGTGTTTGATCGCCGGCAACTCCTGCTCGGCGCGGCGGCGCTGGCGGCCTGTTCGAAGCCAGGCGGGCCGGTGCGGACGCCGGCGCCGTCGCCGCGACCGCGCGATCTGATCGGCGACGTCCAGCGCCGCAGCTTCGCGTTCTTCTGGGATCGCGCCAACCCCGCCAACGGGCTGATGCCCGACCGTTGGCCGTCGCCCAGCTTTTCCAGTATCGCCGCGACCGGGTTCGCGCTGACCGCCTATCCGGTCGGCATCGAGCATGGCTGGATCACGCGCGCGCAGGCGCGCGAGCGGACGCTGGCGACCTTGCGCTTCTTCTGGAGCGCACCGCAGGGTCCGGCTGCGACCGGCGTTACCGGCCATAAGGGCTTCTTCTACCATTTCCTCGATATGCAATCCGGGCTGCGCTATCGCCGCTGCGAACTGTCGTCGATCGACACCACGCTGCTGCTTGGCGGGGTGCTGTTCGCGGGCCGTTATTTCGACCAGCCGGGCGAAGCCGAGATCCGCGACCTCGCGCAGCGCATCTATGCGCGGTGTGACTGGCGCTGGTTCCAGCAGGCCGATGCGGCCAAGCGCGTGTCGATGGGCTGGCACCCGGAGAGCGGTTTCCTCGAGCGCCCGTGGTTCGGTTACACCGAGGGGCAGTTGCTCTACATCCTCGCGCTTGGCGCGCCCGATTTCGCGCTCGGCCGCGACGCCTATGACGGCTGGTGCTCGACCTACTCGAACAGCTGGCGAGGCGAAGGAGCAAACCGCTTCCTCGCCTTCGGCCCGCACTTCGCGCACCAATATACGCAATGCTGGCTCGATCTCCGGGGTCTGCGCGACGCGCCGATGCGCGCGGCCGGGTTCGATTATTTCGAGAACAGCCGCCGCGCGACGATCGCGCAGCGCGACTATGCCATTGCCAATCCGAGTGGGTGGACCGGCTATTCGGGCGATACCTGGGGCCTGACTGCGTGCGACGGCCCGGCGGACGTGACGATTGCTGGCCGCAAATTTCATCAATATTCTGCGCGCGGCCCGATCGGCCAGCCCGACGGGCTCGACGACGGCACGATCGCGCCCACGGCGGCGGTCGCCTCGCTGCCGTTCGCGCCCGAACTGGTCGAGCCGGCGACACGCGCGCTCTACGACCGCTACGGCGGCGCGATCTACGGACAATACGGCTTTCTCGACAGCTTCAACCCCAGCTTCACCACGACCGACGTGCCACTCCAGCGCGGGCGCGTGACCGACAAGGCAGGCTGGGTCGATAGCGACTATCTGGGGATCGACCAGGGCCCGATCGTCGCGATGATCGAGAACCACCGCAGCGGGTTGGTGTGGGCGCACATGCGCGGCGAGCCGGCGGTGAAGGCGGGACTCCAGCGCGCCGGATTCACCGGCGGGTGGTTGCGCTGACCCCTCTGCTCTCCTCGTATTCCCGCGAAGGCGGGAATCCAGGATCACGGGCGATGCCGCTTGTTATCCTGGGCTCCCGCCTTCGCGGGAGCACCGCTAGGGTTTTGGCGATCGCTGGAGCTCTTATTCTCGGCGCCTGTTCCGCCAACTCGTCCGAGACTGTGCTCGACGTCTGGGCGATGGGACGTGAAGGCGAGGTGATCGGTGACCTGATCCCGCAGTTCGAGCGCGAGAATCCCGGTGTCACGGTGCGCATCCAGCAACTGCCGTTCACCGCCGCGCACGAAAAACTGCTGACCGGGTTCGTCGGCGATGCGATGCCCGACATGGCGCAGCTGGGGAACAGTTGGGTGCCGGAGTTCGCCGCGTTGGGCGCGCTCGAGCCGCTCGATGCGCGCGTCGCCGCAACGCCCGCGATTCCGAAGGCCGACTATTTCGCCGGCATCTGGGATTCGAACGTGATCGACGGGACGCTCTACGGCGTGCCCTGGTATGTCGATACACGATTGCTATTCTACCGCCGCGACCTCCTTAAGCAGGCCGGGTACGACCATCCGCCGCGCGACTGGGCCGAATGGCGCGCGCAGATGGTCGCGATTAAGAAGCTGGTCGGGCCGGCCAAATACGCCGTGTTCCTGCCGCTCAACGAATATGAGCCGCTAGAAATTCTCGGGCTGCAATCGCCCGACCCGATGGTCACCGACGACGCGCGCGCCAATTTCCGCAGCGCGGGGTTCAAGAAGGCGCTGACCTTCTACCTTGGCCTGACGCGCAACCGCCTAGCGCCGGTCGCCGCCAATACCGAGATCGCCAACGTCTGGGACGAATTCGACCGCGGCTTCTTCAGCTTCTACATTACCGGGCCGTGGCAGATCGGCGAATTCAAGCGCCGCTTGCCCGCCGACCGCCAGGACGAATGGATGACTGCGCCGATGCCGGGACCCGACGGGCCGGGCGTGTCGAACGCTGGCGGCTCGAGCCTGGTGCTGTTCAAATCGTCGAAGCACAAGGATGCCGCGTGGAAGCTGGTCGCGTTCCTGTCGCGCCCCGATATCCAGCTCAAGTTCCACGCGCTGACCGGCGACTTGCCACCGCGCAAGAGCGTTTGGGCGACGCCTGCGCTCGCCAACGATCCCTATGCCAAGGCGTTCGGCGAGCAACTAACCCGCGTCCGCGCTACGCCCAAAGTGCCCGAGTGGGAGCGGATCGGCGCGGAGATGAAGATCGTCGGGGAGAAAGCCGCACGGGGGCAATTGACGGTCGATCAGGCGGCCGACGAGTTCGACAAACGCGCCGCCGAGATCCTCGCCAAGCGGCGTTGGATGCTGGCGCGGAGGCGCCCGTAAACCGCCTCCTTCTTGTTCTCCCGCGAAGGCGAGAGCCCAGGGTTGCCAGCGACACCGTTTGCGACTCTGGACCCCCGCCTGCGCGGGGGAACGGCCTTGGTGAGGTGGGGTCATGAACCGCGAAACCGCCGCCTGGGGATTCGTCGCGCCGGCGCTGGTCGCGCTGGCCTTGTTCTTCTTCCTGCCCGTGATCGCCGCGCTGCTGCTGAGCTTCACCGATTTCGACATATACGCCGTCGCCGACATCGGCAACCTCCGCTTCGTCGGGCTCGACAATTACCTCCAGCTCCTACGCACGCCATTGTTCTGGACGGCGCTCGGCAACACCGCGTGGTTCGTCGTGCTCGGCGTGCCGCTGTCGATCGCGATGTCGCTCGCCGCCGCCCTGCTGCTCGACAGCAAGCTTGCGCGATTCAAGGGGTTCCTGCGCACCGCCTATTTCGCGCCGGTGGTGACCACGCTCGTCGCGGTCGCGGTGATCTGGCGTTACCTGCTCCACACCAAATACGGGCTGGTCAATTGGATGCTCGGCGGGATTGGCATCGGGCCGATCGACTGGCTCGGCGACCCGCGCTGGTCGATGCCGGCGATCGTGCTGTTCGCCGTCTGGAAGAATTTCGGCTACAACATGATCATCATCCTCGCGGGACTCCAGACGATCCCCGAGGAACTCCACGAAGCCGCGCGGATCGACGGCGCGAGCGCGTGGCAGCGGCTGCGCCACGTCACCTTGCCCGGCCTCGCGCCGGTGCTGCTGGTCGTGTCGATCCTGACCATGGCGGGCTATTTCCAGCTGTTCGCCGAACCCTATGTCATGACGCAGGGCGGCCCGGCGGAGAGCACCGTCAGCATCCTCTATTTCATGTACGAGCAAGGCTTCAAATGGTGGAACCTGGGGTTCGCCAGCGCGGTCGCATTCGTGCTGTTCGCGATCATGTTCGCGCTGACCATGCTGCAATTGCGCGTGTCCGAACGGTGGACGCGATGAGGCGGGGCGGCATCCTGACCAACGCATTGTTGTGGTTGATCGCGCTATTCGCGCTGGCGCCGCTCGCGTGGATGGTGTCGGTCAGCGTGATGGCGCCGGGCGAAGCGTCGAGCTTCCCCCCGCCGCTCCTCCCCGCGCACCCGACCGTCGCAAATTTCACGTCGCTGTTCGCCGACACCGACATGGCGCGCTACCTCGTCAATAGCTTGATCCTCGCGATCCTGGCGACGGCGATGTCGCTGACCTTCAACGTGATGGCGGGCTACGCCTTCGCCAAGCTGCGGTTCGCCGGGCGCGACCGTATCTTTCGCTTGTTGCTGACCGCGCTGGTCATCCCGGCGCAAGTGGCGATGATTCCCCTATTCCTGATCTGCAAGATGCTCGGCGTGGTCGACAGCTTCGCCGGGGTGTTGATCCCGTCGATCGCGAGCGTGTTCGGCATCTTCCTGGTGCGCCAATATGCGCTGTCGATCCCGGACGAGATGCTCGAGGCGGCGCGGATCGACGGCGCCAGCGAAGGGCGCATCTTCCGCTCGATCGTGCTGCCGACGCTCAAGCCGATCCTCGCGACGCTGGCGACGTTCAGCTTCCTCGGTTCATGGTCCGATTTCCTGTGGCCGCTGATCATCCTCAACGACAGCAGCAAACAGACGCTGCCCGTCGCGCTCGCCAATCTGTCGCGAGAGCATGTCCAGGACGTCGAGTTGATGATGGCGGGCAGCGTGGTGACGCTGTTGCCCGTGCTGCTGCTCTTCCTGCTGCTGCAGCGCTACTACATTGCCGGATTGATGGCGGGGAGTGTGAAGGGATGAAGTGGGTCATGGTCCTGGCTGCTGCGGCGAGCCTTGCCGCGACGAGTGCGACGGCCGGTCTGTCGGTGTTATCGCCGCTTCCCGAAGGCGTTCAGACCGCACAAACGGCGCCTGCCGGCGGTTATCCGTACCAGCTGTTCCTGCCTCGCGGGTATACCAGCAGCGGCGGGCAGAAATGGCCGCTGGTGATCTTCCTGCACGGATCGGGCGAGCGCGGCACCGATATCGAGCTGGTCAAGAAGAACGGCCCGCCAAAGATCGTCGGCGCGCATCCGGGGTCGCCGTTCATCCTCGTTTCGCCGCAACTCGAACAGGTCGAGAACAATCGCTGGGACGCCGCCAAGCTCGATGCGCTGCTCGCCGATCTGCGAAAGACCTACCGCATCGATCCGAGCCGCATCTACCTGACCGGGCTCAGTCTTGGCGGCTACGGCACATGGGACTGGGCGCTCAAGCGGCCCGATCTGTTCGCCGCGATCGTCCCCGTGGCGGCGAACAGCGAGAACAAGGCGGCCGATCCGTGCGTCCTCAAGGACATGCCGATCTGGGCGTTCCACGGCGATCAGGACGATGTCGTCGATCCGCTCCAGGGCTTCGCGATCGTCAGGGCCGTAGACGCTTGCAAGGGCTCGGTACGTCCGCGAATGACGATCTATCCTCAGATGACGCACGGATCGTGGGAATCCGCATACGACGATCCCGCAATGTGGCGCTGGCTGCTCGAACAGCGCCGCAGCGTCCCTGCGCCCGGCGAGCCCGAAACACCCAAGAAGAAAGCCAAGAAATGACCACTCCGTTCCCCGACGATTTCCTGTGGGGATGCGCCACTGCCGCCTATCAGATCGAGGGATCGCCGCTCGCCGACGGCGCGGGCGCGTCGATCTGGCAGCGCTTCAGCCACGATCCGCGGCTGATGGCGGCGAAGGGCGATACCGGCGACGTCGCGTGCGATCACTACAACCGCATGGCGAGCGATGTCGCGATGATGAAGGAGATAGGGCTGAAGGCGTATCGCTTTTCCGCCGCCTGGGGCCGGGTGCTGCCCGAGGGGACGGGGCAGGTGAACGAAGCGGGCCTCGATTTCTACGAGCGGCTGGTCGACGCCTTGCTGGCGCACGACATCGAGCCGCTGTGCACGCTCTACCATTGGGACTTGCCCGCCGCGCTCGACGATCGCGGCGGCTGGCTCAATCGCGACAGCGCGGATTGGTTCGCCGACTATGGCCGCGTGATGTTCGAACGGCTCGACGGGCGCGTGAAGAAATGGGTCACGCTCAACGAGCCCTGGGTGATCACCGACGGCGGCTACCTCCACGGCGCACTGGCGCCGGGGCACAAGAACATGTTCGAAGCGCCGATTGCCAGCCGCAACCTGATGCGCGCGCACGGCGCCGCGGTGAAGGCGTATCGCGCGGTCGGGAAGCACGAGATCGGGCTGGTCGTGAACCTCGAGCCCAAATATCCGGCATCGGACTCACCGGAGGACCGCGCCGCGACCGCGCGCGCGGCGGCGTATATGAACCGCCAATATCTCGACCCCGCGATTCATGGGACGTGCCCCGCCGAGCTGGCCGAGATCTTCGGCGAGGCGTGGACCGACTGGTCGGCCGAGGATCTGGCGCTGACGAAGCAGAAGATCGATTTCGTCGGGGTCAATTACTACACCCGCAACATCACCCGCGCCGATCCGACGAACTGGCCGCTCGGCGCGAACATGGTCCGGCAACCGCTCGCGACTTACACCACCACCGACTGGGAAGTGTTCCCGCAAGGGCTGACCGACGTGCTGCTCTGGGTGAAGGAGCACTATGGCGACCCGGCGATCTACATCACCGAAAACGGCGCCGCCTTCTTCGACCCGCCGGTGGCGGAGCAGGGGCGAATAGAGGACCCCTTACGTGTCTCCTACCTCCGCCATCACATCGCTGCCGTTGGCAACGCGATCACGGCGGGCGTCAACGTGCGCGGCTATATGCTGTGGTCGCTGTTCGACAATCTCGAATGGTCGCTCGGCTATTCGAAGCGGTTCGGCATCGTCCACGTCAACTTCGGTACGCAGGAACGCACGCTGAAGGATTCGGCCAAATTCTATCGCGAGGTCATCGCGACCAACGGCGCTTGCCTGGGTTAGGCAAGCGCCTCGCGGCGGGTCAGGCGTCGGCTAACTCGGCCTTCGCCCTGTCCTCGCACATTTTGTGCAGCGCCCAGAAATCGGGGACGCTTCGCCCGTTGAGCCGAGCCTCGAGCACTTCGAGGTGCGACGCCCAGCCACCGCCGAAATTGGCCGCCGCCTCGGCATTGGGGATTTTGCTGTGCACCAAAGTAAGCAGGGTCTTGCCCTCGCCCGCATCGCTCAGTTCGAAGGTCGCGACCGAGTCGCTGTCGCTGCCGAACGTATAGGCGATGGCGTGCGGCGGTTCGTAACGAAGGATCTGTTCGGTCCAGCGCCGGCCCTTGTTCGCGGCGAAGCGCTCGGGCATCGGCACGTCGCCGTCCGACAATTGGTCGTGGTCGAAGATGAACTCCATTTCGCCGCCGACGCGCCCGTCGAGCAACCCGCCCATGAACCAGCGCGAACGCAGATCGGACTCGGTCAGATATTTCCACACGGTGTCGACCGAGGCCGGCAGCGTGCGTTCGAAGCGCAGTTCGTGCGCGGTGAAGGTGTCGGTCATGAATCTTCTCCAAGGGTGCGGGCGAGACTGCCCAGGATCGTCGTCCAGCCCTTGCGGGTCTGGTCCTCGTATGCGGCCCATTGCGAGTTCATCTCGTGGGTAAGCGTCAGTCTGGCACCGTCGCCCAGCGGTTCGATCGCGATCCACACGCGGGTCCATTGCCCTTCTTCCGCCGGGTCGGCGCGGAACAGGAAGACCAGCCGGCGGGGGCGGTCGATCTGTTCGAATTGTAAGTGATGGTGCGCATCGCCCGACGCACGCCGCTCGACAATCAGCCCGCGCCCGCCGACGCGCGCGTCGATCTCGCAGGTCAGCATTTCGCCGTCGGGCGTCGCGAACAGGAAGCGCCGCGCGATCGCGGGGTCGAGCCAGGCATCGAACACACGCTCGGGCGAGGCGGCGAAGTCGCGCGTCACGGTCAGGACGATGGGCCCGGTCATTTCTTCCGGTCCTGCTGATCCTCGAGGATGATCGCCTCGAGCCGGTCGAGCGTGCCGGTCCAGAAGCTTTCCCACTGACGCAGCCAGCGGTCGGCCTCGCCGTGTTGCTCGGCCTTCAGCCGGCACAATTGCTGCCGCCCCGCCTTGCGGCGCTCGATCAGCCCGGCGCGTTCGAGCACATTGAGATGCTTGGCCGCGCCGGCGAAGCTCATCGCATGCGGCGCGGCGAGTTCGCCGACCGAGCGCTCGCCCGAGGCGAGGCTGGCGAGCATAGCACGCCGCGTGGGATCGGCGAGCGCGGCGAAAGTCATGTCGAGTCGTTCAACCATGTGGTTGAGTTACGGCGTCGCTGGATAACTGTCAACCGGGTAGTTTAATATTGCGGCGTTTGCCTTTCCCGCACCCACGTGGCCCGACTGGCTCATGGGTGTCGCGATCGTTGTGTCGCGTCAGGTCGCCACGGGCATGACCGCTTCCACTAACTCGCCCGGCATCGTGTG
Source organism: Sphingomonas sp. (assembly GCA_039920225.1). Classification (GTDB taxonomy): domain Bacteria; phylum Pseudomonadota; class Alphaproteobacteria; order Sphingomonadales; family Sphingomonadaceae; genus Sphingomonas. Next base: position 2,094 of record JBDSED010000132.1, on the reverse strand, counting down.
CTGCCAGAATTCTTCGCGCGAATTGGTGCGCGGAAAATCGGCGTGGGGCACCGCGACGCCGAGGAAATCGCAAAGTGGCCCCCACCCTTGCACCGCTTCGAACACCAGCAGTCGATCGGCGGGGACGATCCGCTGGACCTCCGCATTGTGCCGCTCGAATGCGGCGATGACGTTGGCCGCGCCGAAATCGCGCCCAAAGGTCTTTTCGGCGATGATGATGTCGGCGAAGCGCATCGGATGATCGTCGGACACAGCGCCGATATTCACCGTCATTGCTTTCAGGATCGTCTCCGACATGCTTTCGAACCAGCGCTGCGGATCGCGGCGGGTCAGGATCACCTTCGCATCCGGATAGCGTTCGGCAAGTTGCGCGTAGAAATGCGCGCTCGGCCAATCGACGCTGGCGTTGTAGCTCGCGAAGAGTTCTTCCCAATTGACCGCCTCGCTCTTTGCCGCGCGCAGCCAGAACGGGGCTTGCTCCATATGCGCGAACACTTCGACCATGTGATGGCACGGCGCGAAACCGAGCATCTCCAGCGCGATCTTGAGCGTCATCGTCCCCGTGCGGCCGAGTCCCGCACCGATTACCTGCAACGCCATGATCGTCCTCCCCCCGAGTCCCGGCGGGAAGATGAACCCGTTTCGGCTGCGTTACTAGTGCGGGGTCAGTCCGCGAACAGCAGCACTGGCGTCTCGAGATATTTCTTGAGTGCCTGGACGTAGCTCGCCGCGTCCCAGCCGTCGACGACGCGGTGGTCGCAGCTGATCGACAGGTTCATCAGCTTGGCGCGGCGGATTTCGTCGCCGTCGAACACCGGGCGCTCGACGATCTTGTTGGGCCCGATGATCGCGACTTCGGGCCGGTTGATGACCGGCGTCGTCGCGATCCCGCCGAGCGGGCCGAGCGAGGTCACGGTAATCGTGCCACCGCCCATTTCGTCGGGCTTGAGCTTGCCCGCGCGCGCCGCCTCGGCGAGGCGCGAGATTTCGGTCGCGAGTTGCCATACATTCTTGTCCTGCGCGTCGCGAATCACCGGCACCGTCAGCCCCGCATCGGTCTGCGCCGCCATGCCGAGGTGCACCCGGCCCGACCGTGTCACCACGCCGCCCTCGTCGTCGTAACGCGCATTGAGCATCGGGAAGTCGGGCAAGCTGCGGCAGATCGCGACGATCAGCAGCGGTAGCATCGTCAGCTTCGGGCGCGGGCCGCGATTGTCGTTCAGGTCCGCGCGCATCTCCTCGAGCGCGGTGACGTCGATCTCGTCGACATAGGTGAAGTGCGGGATGTTGCGCTTCGACGCCGCCATGTTCTCGGCGATGCGGCGGCGCATCCCGATGACCTTGATCGCTTCGTCGTCGCGCGCGCGCGACGCGTGCGGCGGGTGATAGCCCTGGCCTGACTGGTAGCGCAGGAACGAGTCGAGATCGGCGTGACGCACGCGGTCACCGTCGGCCTTCACTTGGCCGAGGTCGACGCCGAGTTCCTTGGCGCGCTGGCGGACCGCGGGGGAGGCGAGGACCGCTTTACCGTGCTCCGGCGCAGGCCGGAGCTCTGGCGACGGCGTCGCTTCGGCTGCCACGGCTCCGGCCTTCGCCGGAGCACTGGGAGTTTCATACGCCGGTGTCTTGCCCTCGGCGTCGGCGAGACCGGGTGTTTCCGCTTCGCGCGTGTCTTCGTCTTCGATCCCGAGCTGCTCGGCGACTTCTTCGCCGATATCCTTCGGCTCGTCGGCGGCCGGCGCATCGCCTTCGACTTCGATCACCACCAGAGTCGATCCGATCGGCACCTGATCGCCGACCTCGCCCGCCAAGCTCACCACCGTGCCCGCGACCGGCGATTCCATCTCGACCGTCGCCTTGTCGGTCATCATGTCGGCCAGGCCCTGATCTTCCTTGACCGTGTCGCCGACCTTGACGTGCCACGCGACGATCTCGGCCTCGGCAATGCCTTCGCCTATGTCGGGCAAGCGGAATTCGAAACGAGCCATACTAGGGGTGTATCCTTGCTACCGATAGGGTCGTGACGGAGCGCATTTTGACGCACAGGTAGGAACTAGGAGGGAGCGATGGGCATCCTTCGTGACCGACGAAGTG
>JBDSED010000131.1:0-7186 GCA_039920225.1 Sphingomonas sp. | reverse complement strand
CGCCACGGCCTCAACAAAGACCTGGGATTTAACGATGCCGACCGGATCGAGAATATCCGCCGCGTCGGCGAAGTCGCCAAGTTGATGACCGATGCCGGGCTGATCGTGCTGACCGCATTCATTTCGCCCTTTCGCGCCGAGCGCGAGCTGGTCCGCGCGATGCTCCCCGAGGGCGAGTTCGTCGAGATTTTCGTCGACACGCCACTGGCGATCGCCGAGGCTCGCGACGTGAAGGGGCTCTACAAGAAGGCGCGCTTGGGCGAGATCGCGAACTTCACCGGCATCTCCAGCCCCTATGAGACGCCCGAGCGTCCCGATATCCGGATCGACACCACGAGCGAGACGCCTGAGGAAGCCGCCGAACGCGTCGTCGAACACATCATGGGCGTGTGGAGCCCCGACCTGTGACGGACGGCGATTTCGCAGCGCAGATCGCCGGGGCGGCAGGCGAGCTGCTCCAGGAAGTGCGCGCTTCGCGGGATTGGGCGCCCAAAGAGCTTGGCAAGGCTGGTGATCACGCCGCCAACGATCTGCTCTGTCACGCGATCACGACCGAGCGCCCCGACGACGGGTTGCTGTCCGAAGAGCGCAAGTGCGATGGGTCGCGATTGACCACGTCGCGTGTGTGGATCATCGACCCCGTCGACGGCACGCGCGAATACGGCGAGGCTCGGGACGACTGGGCTGTGCATGTCGCGCTCTGCATCGACGGCGCGCCGGTTCTCGGCGCGGTGGCGCTGCCTGATGCCGCGCTCGTGTTGCGATCCGACGAGCCGCCCGCGCTCGGTCCGCTCAACGATCCGCCGCGCATGGTGGTCAGCCGCACGCGCCCCGCCGCCGAAGCTGTGGCGGTGGCTGATGCGATCGGCGCCGAACTCGTTCCGATGGGATCGGCAGGCGCGAAGGCCATGGCGGTCGTGCGCGGGATCGCCGACATCTATCTGCATTCCGGCGGGCAGCATGAATGGGACAGCGCGGCCCCGGTCGCGGTGGCGCTCGCCGCAGGGCTGCACTGCGCGAGGCTCGACGGCACGCCGCTGGTCTATAACTGCGAGGACACCTACGTCCACGACTTGCTCATCTGCCGCAAGGAACTGGTCGGCGCGGTGACCGCGGCGTTAGCCGATTCTACGATTCGGAACGGTTGAGTACCGCACTTTCCCTAGCATTTTTGCATTTTCCGAATTTGCGTTATGCTGTTGGCTAGAGCCGCAGGAGAGAATGCGATGGCGTGGGATTTCGAAACCGACCCGGAGTTTCAGGAAAAGCTCGACTGGATGGACGGCTTCGTCCGCGACGAGGTCGAACCCCTCTCCTTTCTCGGCATCCACCCCGCCGACGTGAAGAATTCCAAGCGCAACGCGCTCGTCCGGCCGCTGCAGGAACAGGTCAAGGCCAAGGGGTTATGGGCGTGCCACCTGGGCCCCGAACTCGGCGGCCAGGGCTATGGTCAGGTGAAGCTCGGGCTGATGAACGAAATCCTCGGCCGCGCCGGGTTCGCGCCCAGCGTGTTCGGCTGCCAGGCGCCCGACACCGGCAATGCCGAGATCATCGCGCATTACGGCACCCCCGAACAGAAGGAGCGCTATCTCAGGCCGCTACTCAACAACGAAATCGTCTCGGCGTTCTCGATGACCGAGCCGCAGGGCGGGTCCGACCCGACCGGCTTCGTTACGCGCGCCGATCTCGACGGCGACGAATGGGTGATCAACGGCGAGAAATGGTTCTCGACCAATGCCAAATGGTCCGACCTGCTCGTCGTGATGGCGGTGACCGACCCGAACGCCGAGGAGCGCCACAAGCGCACCTCGATGTTTCTCGTCCCCACCAACACACCCGGCGTCGAAATCCTGCGCAACGTCAGCGTCTATGGCGGACAGGACGGGAGTGAGGGTTATATCCGCTATACCGACGTGCGCATCCCCGCCGACCATCTGCTCGGCGAGCGCGGCGGCGCGTTCGTCATCTCGCAGACAAGGCTCGGCGGCGGGCGGATCCACCACGCGATGCGGACGGTCGGCGCCTGCAAGAAGGCGCTCGACCTGATGTGCCGCCGCGCGGTGAGCCGCAAGACGCGCGATGGGGTAATCGCCGACAAGCAGATGGTCCAGATGCACATTGCCGACAGCTATATGGAGCTCGAACAGTTCAAGCTCTACGTGCTCAAGACCGCGTGGATGATCGACAAATACCAGGATTACCGAAAGGTGCGGAAGGACATCGCCGCGATCAAGGCGATCATGCCGAAGGTCTATCACGACATCGCGGCGCGCGCGCTCCACATCCACGGCGCGCTGGGCGTGTCGAACGAGATGGGATTCGCGGGCCAAGTGATCGGCGCCTTTGTGATGGGCATCGCCGACGGGCCGACCGAGGTGCATAAGGAGACCGTCGCGAAGCAGCATCTGCGTGCATACCGCGGGGTGAACGACGCGATCTTCCCCGATTATTCGATCCCCAATCTGCGCGAGGCAGCACGCGCGCGGTTCGACCTGGAGCAACTGGTCGCGGCGGAGTAGCCATCCGTTCGGGCTGAGCTTGTCGAAGCCCTGCCCTTCTTTCTAAAGTAAATGCAGCCCTTCGACAGGCTCAGGGCGAACGGAGGTCGCTGATGCCCATCTACGAACTCGACGGCAAAGTCCCGGTGATCGGCACGGGCGTGTGGATCGCGCCCGATGCGCACGTCATCGGCGAGGTCGTGCTGGGCGACGATGTCGGCGTGTGGTTCGGCACCGTTATCCGCGGCGATACGTCGCTGATCACCGTCGGCGACCGCACCAACGTGCAGGACGGCAGCATGCTGCACTCCGACTACGGCGTATCGCTGACGATCGGCGTTGAATGTACGATCGGGCACCACGCGATCCTGCACGGCTGCACGATCGGCGACCGCGTCCTCGTCGGCATGGGCGCGACGTTGCTCAACCAGGCGGTGATCGGCGACGAATGCGTTATCGGCGCCAACGCGCTCGTCACCGAAGGCAAGAGCTTCGAGCCTGGCGGCCTGATCGTCGGCAGCCCGGCGCGCAGCATCAAGACGCTCGAGGCGGACAAGCGCGCGTTCCTGAAGCTGTCGGCGGACCACTACGTCGAAAACGCGCACCGCTTCGCCAAGGGGCTGAAGCGGATCGACTGACGTTTTCGTCGCCCGGCCTCGTGCCGGGGTGACGAATAAAACCTAGTTCGCCGCTCCCGCCCAAGCTGTCACACCGCTGCGCAAGCGATCGGCCACCGTCTTCCTCACCGCGATCGTCGCGATCGTGCGCTGGGCGCCGCCGCGCGCCGATACGGGCTGGTACTTCTCGGCGTAGGCCTGGATCTTGCCCGACATCGCGGGGTCGTTCGATCCGGCGCCCAGGCCAGGAATGAACGCGGCGCGCGAATTCGCTTCGATCAAGCTGTCGATCAACTCCCGATTGGCGACCGCGAAATCGAACGCCATGTCCGGGTGTCCACCGGCTACCGCGCGCAGGATCGCCGGCTTCTGCTGCGTCGTCAGCACGTCGCCCTTGATCAGTTCGAGCGCGCGCATTGCCAACGCCGGATCGTTCGCCGACCCCAGCAGGCGGACATAGCCGTTCTTGACCACCGGGTTCGTCTCCGCCTTGGTAAGCGCGAGCAGATCGTCCCATTCCGCGGGCGTCGCGTTGGCGGCGAAAGTCGCCAGGATCGGTGTGCGGATCGTCGGCGGAATCGCCGACGAATCGGTCTTGAGCTTGGCGAAATAGGTGCGGGCCCGCTTCAGCACTTCGGGATCGCCGGCGCGGCCGAGCCGCCCGACCAGGTCTTCGCGCAGATTGGTGACGAGCGGCATCTCACCGCCCCGCGCCTCATATCCGATCCGCGCCAGCACCGGCCCGAGCTTGCGGATGGTCAACGCCTTGATCCGATCACTGAGCGGCGTGCCGGCATAGAATCCGGACAGTCCGCCAAGTTGCCCCGAAACCACCGACCATTCGAGCGGATTGGCGTCCGCCGGTACCGCGTCGAGCGTCGCGGCATACATGGCAAACGCCTGGTCGCCGCTCAGCGCCAGCGCATAATCGTCCCCGAGCATGCCGACGCGATCGGCGAGGTCCATCCTGGTGTAACTCGCCACCAGCGCCGCATGGGGCTCGGTGGCATAGCGGACTCGCGTGTATGTGCCTTTGCCGTAATTGACGACGACCGGCGCGCACCCGGCGACGGTCAATGCATAGGGTTTGTCGCTCTTGACGATCGTCGTCGTAACGGCCCCACCGATCGTCGCGATGCGCAAGGGAACTTGCCATTGCTGCGGCACCTTCGACGCGGCGTCGAACCCGAAACGCCCCTGATCCAGCGTCACCGACGTGCTGCCGTTCGTGCACACCCCGCTCGTCATCGTAATCAGCGGCACCCCGCTCTTCAGCGTGAAATCGTGCGCAAACGCGGCAACCGGCTTGCCCGACGCCTTTTCGAGTTCGGCCCACAGCTGATCGGTTAGCGTGTTCCCGTATTTGTATTTGGCCATATAACTGCGGATGCCCGCACGGAACGCGTCGGGGCCGAGCGTGGATTCGACCATGCCGATGACGGCCTGGCCTTTTTTGTAGGTAATGGCCGCGTCGAACGCTTCGCCGATTTGGTCGACGGATTCGACGTGGCGGATGATGGGGTGGGTCGCCGCCGTCGCGTCGACCGCCAGGGCTTGCTCGCGGTCGTACGCCACCGCCGATTCGCGTGCGAACCAGTTGGGATTGAGGTCGGTCGACGCTTTGTTCTCCATCCACGAGGCGAAGCCTTCGTTGAGCCAGAGGTCGTCCCACCAGCTCATCGTCACCAGATCGCCGAACCATTGGTGCGCCATTTCGTGCGCGATGACGGTGTAGATGCGCTGCCTGTTGCTTTCGGTGGCGCGCTTCTTGTCGAACAGCAGTTCCTGCTCGAAATAGAAAATCGCGCCCCAATTCTCCATCGCGCCGAAGAACTGACTCGTGCCGGGTCCGGCGATCATATCCAACTTGGGCAGCGGATAGGGCTGACCGAAATAGTCGTTATAATAGGTCAGCAGCCGCTTCGCGGACGTGAGCGCATAGTCGCCCTGATCGGACACGCCCTTGCGCGTGATGACGCCGATCTCGGTCTTCCCGGACATCACCGTCCTGCGCTCCATGTCGCCCATACCGAGAAACAGCAGGTAGCTCGACATCACCGGCGACTGACGAAAGGTGTAGAGTTGCGTGCCGTCGGCCCGCTTCGTTACCACGCCAGGCATGTTCGAGAAGGCGAGCTGGCCCTTCGGCGCGACCGCGCGCAGCGTGAATTTCGCCTTGAAGCTAGGCTCGTCCCACATTGGCGCGAAGCGGCGTGCGTCGGGCGCTTCGAATTGCGTCGCCAGCATTCGCGACTTCGATCCGTCGCCATTGGTGTAATCGATGGCGAAAAAGCCGGCGGCGGATTCGTTGATCTTGCCGGTCCAGGCGAAAGCGATGGTGTGGACGCCGATCTTCGCGGCGGCGGGCAATGTCAGCGTCACCCGTTGAGTGGCGTCGTCGAGCTTGAACGGCACCGCCTTGCCGTCGACCGTCGCCTTGCTGATCGCGAGTTCGGCCGCGTTGAGCGTGATCGTCCGCGTCGCGGTGCGCACATTGACGGTAATCGTCTCGCTGCCGGAAAAGGTCATCGCCTGAGCATTGGGGGTGATCGTGATGTCATAGGCGATCGGCGCGACGTCGCGGCCCAATTGTGCGGCGGCCAGCGCAGGAGTTGCGGTCGTGACCATTAGAGCCAAAGCAGTGGCGGCGAGCTTCATCGGGACGGCATCCTCGTGTTATGGTGTATTGTTGCGCCATAACGGCTCTTCCGCGAATGGCAAATGGATCGATCCGGCCGAATCCGCGCATTCCGTACCGTCACTTCGAAAAGGCTTTTCTGTGGTTACGGCTGCGCTATGAAATGCGCATGAGCCTGCCGCCATTGTTCGATCGCCTGCGCTTGCCCGTCATCGGGTCGCCGCTGTTCATCATCTCGGGCGTCGAGCTGGTCGTCGCGCAATGCAAGGCGGGAATCGTCGGGTCGTTCCCCGCGCTCAACGCCCGGCCCCAAGCCGAGCTGGACGAGTGGCTGCACCGGATCACCGAGGAGCTGGCCGCGCATAACCGCGACAACCCTGACCGCCCCGCGGCGCCGTTCGCGGTCAATCAGATCGTCCATAAGTCGAACGACCGGCTCGAGGCCGACCTGATGACCTGCGCCAAATGGCAAGTGCCGATCGTCATTACCTCGCTTGGCGCGCGCGAAGAACTCAACACCGCGGTGCACGGCTGGGGCGGGATCACGCTCCACGACATCATCGATGACCGGTTTGCGCGCAAAGCGATCGAGAAGGGCGCCGACGGACTGATCGCAGTGGCGTCGGGTGCCGGCGGCCATGCCGGGCGGCTATCGCCGTTCGCGATCACGCAGGAAATCCGCCAATGGTTCGATGGCCCGCTCGCGCTGTCGGGTTCGATCGCCAACGGCGGCGCGGTGCTCGCAGCGCAGGCGATGGGCGCCGACCTCGCTTACATCGGCTCACCGTTCATCGCCACCGACGAGGCGAATGCGGTCGAGGGCTACAAACAGGGCATCGTCGAGGGCAAGGCCGCCGACATCGTTTATTCCAATCTGTTCACTGGCGTGCACGGCAACTACCTGCGCGGCTCGATCGAAGCGGCGGGCATGGACCCCAACAATCTGCCCGAAGGCGACCTGTCGACGATGAACTTCGGCGGCGGCAATTCGAGCAAGGCCAAGGCTTGGAAGGATATCTGGGGGTCGGGCCAGGGCATCGGCGTGGTTGAAAAGGTCGAGAGCGTCGCGGTGCGGGTCGATCGGCTTGAGGTGGAGTATAAGGCGGCGCGGGCTCGGTTGCTCGTTTAGGCTTCTCGCTTTTGCGAGCGTAGCGAAGCAATCCAGCGTATCGCGAAACCGTGCATTGCTTCGCTGCGCTCGCAATGTCGGGTGAAAAGTCAGCGCGCGCTTCGCGGGGGTGACGTCGGAGATTTGCTGGCGTAGCCTCCAGGCATGCTTCCCCTCGCCCTTTTCCTCGCCGCCGCGGCGCAGCCCGCCGCGACCGTCCGCGTCACGTTTGACAAGAAGGGCGTCACCTCGGTCGCGAGCGAAGGCCTCGCCGATGCCGCCGCCAACCGCGCGGTGACGCCCGACAGCGTGGTGCGGATCGCCT
>JBDSED010000130.1:0-10173 GCA_039920225.1 Sphingomonas sp. | reverse complement strand
CGACGAACTTCGACTATACCGGCTTCCCGCCGGTGCCGGGCACGCCGCAGCCGGCAACGCCGATCGGCATTCTGTTCGCCAATGTGAATACCAAGGGCGGTCACATGCAGGGCGCCGAAATCGCCGGCACGCTGCCGTTCGAAGTGTTCTCCAGCGCCTTGTCGGGCTTCGGTGTGACCGGCGGCGCGGGTTACACCGAAACGAAGGTCAAGGATTTCAACGGTAACTCGTCGGTCATCCCCGGCTATTCGAAGTGGGTCGCCAGCGTGACCTTGTTCTTCGAAAAAGCCGGCTTCAGTGCGCGTGGCAGCATGCGCTACCGCTCGTCGTATCTGGGCGACTTCTCGCTCTACAGCGGCGGGCTCGATCGCCAGACGGTGCTGGGCGAGACAATCTATGACGCGCAGGTCGGCTACGATTTCTCGTCCGGTTCGCTCAAGGGCCTGTCGCTCTACGTGTCGGGCCAGAATCTGACCGATACGCGGTCCGCGACCCTGGGCATCGTTACGCAGCCTCTGTCTTACCTCAAGTATCAGAGCTACGGGCGCCGGTTCGTCGCGGGGGCCACTTTCAAGTTCTGATGACACGAACGGCCTCGCCGGATACCCGGCGAGGCCCGTTGGTTGCGAAGGCAGGACATGAGTGAACGAACGCCCCTCGACATCGTCATCGCGGGCGGAGGAACCGCTGGATGGACGGCGGCCGCTACGCTTGCCCGCTTTCTCGGCAACCACGCCACGATCACGCTCGTCGAATCGGATGCTATCGGCACCGTCGGCGTCGGCGAAGCGACGATCCCGCAGATCCACAATCTGATTATCGGCCTAGGGCTGGATCAGGCGGAGTTCCTGCGGGCGACCAACGCCACCTTCAAGCTCGGGATCGAATTCGTCGACTGGCTGCGATCCGGCCATTCCTACTTTCACAGTTTCGGACAGGTCGGCCGCGGGGTCGGGCTGATCCCGTTCCGGCAACTCTGGCTGCGGGCGCGTAGCCTGAGCCAAGCGGGAGATTATGGCGATTACAGCCTGAACGTCGCCGCTGCGCGGCTCGGCCGCTTCGCCATCGCGGACGGCGACGGTGCCCAACCAGACATCGCCTATGCCTATCATTTCGATGCCACGCTGTTCGCGCAGATGCTGCGGCGGTATTCGGAAGAGCGCGGCGTGCGGCGCGTCGAGGGACTGATCGAAAGCGTCGAGCGCGACGCGGAAAGCGGCGATCTAAGGGCGCTGCGGCTCGACGGCGACCGCACCGTCAAGGGTACGTTTTTCATCGATTGCACCGGCTTTCGCAGCCTGTTGCTTGGCGACGCGCTCGGCGTGCCGTTCGTCGATTGGCGCAACTACCTACCGTGCGACACCGCGCTGGCCGTGCCGAGTGAAAACCCGCCGGCGCTTCGGCCTTATACCCAATCGCTCGCGCGGCCGGCCGGGTGGCAGTGGCGCATCCCGCTGCAGCATCGGACCGGCAATGGCCACGTTTTCTGCTCCGAATTCATGTCGGTCGATGAGGCGAGCGCGTTGCTGATTGCCAACGTCGAGGGAACGCCGCTCGCCGATCCGCGGCCGATCCGCTTTACCAGCGGGCATCGGCAGCAATTCTGGTCGCACAATTGCGTCGCGCTGGGCCTCGCCGCGGGCTTCATGGAGCCGCTCGAATCGACCAGCATCCATCTCGTACAGTCCGGGATCGGGCGCCTGCTCAATGTGCTTGCCGGCGATCTGGCCGATGCCAAGGCAGCGCGCGACACGTTCAACCGCCTGTCGACCATCGAGTGGCAGCGGATCCGGGACTTCATCGTGCTGCATTACATCGCCAATGAGCGCGTCGGAGAGCCGTTCTGGGACCATTGCCGCGCGATCGACCTGCCCGCGACCCTGGCCGAGAAGATCGCGCTGTTCGGCGAAGCCGGCGCGTTCATGCGCGAAGAGGACGAACTGTTTCTCGACGACAGCTGGGGTCAAGTGATGATCGGCCAGGGTATCATGCCGCGCACCTGGTCACCGCTCGCCGACAATGTTCCGGCGCAGGATATCGGCCCCTTCCTCGAGGCGGTCGCCAGGGCAGCGCGCACTAAGGCCGATGCGCTACCCGAGCACCACGATTTCGTTGCGGCGATGACGGGCCGACAGATGGGGATACACGCATGATCCGCCGACCATTGCTCGCCGCCCTGCTGACCGCGGCCCTCGCGCAACCCGCAGTGTCTGCGCCTGCCCCAGCTACCGCGTCGTACCGCGACCGCTTGCCTGAGGACGAAGTGATCTACTTCGTGCTCCCGGATCGTTTCGAGAATGGCGATACGAAGAACGACGCGGGTGGCCTCAAGGGCGATCGACTGACGACCGGGTTCGATCCCGCCGCGAAGGGTTTCTATCACGGCGGCGACCTGAAGGGGCTGCTCAAGCGGCTGGACTACATTCAATCGCTCGGCGCGACGGCGCTGTGGGTCGGGCCGATCTTCAAGAACAAGGCGGTTCAGGGGCCGGTTGGCGACGAGAGTGCCGGCTATCATGGCTATTGGATCACCGACTTCACCCAAGTCGATCCGCATTTCGGCACCAACGCCGACTTCAAGGCCTTGGTCGATGCGGCGCATGCGCGTGGCATGAAGGTCTATATGGACATCATCGCCAATCACACCGCGGACGTGATCAAATATCGTGAATGCCAGCCCGACAAGCCGTGCGCCTATCGCAGCCGCGCCGATTATCCGTATACGCGACGGGGCGGCGTCACCGGACCGGCGATCAACCCTGCGTTCCTGGGCGACAATTACGACAAGCTGACCGATCCGACCTGGGCGTACACTCCCTACCTTCCCAAGGGTGAGGGAAAGGCCAAGGTGCCCGCGTGGCTCAACGACCCCTTGCTCTACCACAATCGGGGCGACTCGACGTTTTCGACCGAAGATTCACAGCTCGGCGATTTTTCCGGCCTCGACGATCTCATGACCGAGAACCCGCGCGTCATTGCAGGGATGATCGAGATTTTCGGCAAGTGGATCGACGATTTCGGGGTAGACGGCTTCCGCATCGACACCGCGCAGCATGTCGACCCTGCGTTCTGGCGGGCATTCGTCCCGGCGATGCTCGCGCGGGCCAAGGCGAAGGGGATCCCGAACTTCCATATTTTCGGCGAAGTGTTCACCGACCAGATGGACCCTGCCCGGCTGGCCGAGCATACCCGCGCCGGCGGACTGCCGTCGGTGCTCGATTTCGCTTTCGCCCGTGCGGTGATCGACACGGTCGGCGGCACTGCCCCGACCAACGAGCTGTTCCGCCTGTTCTTCGCCGACCCGATCTACGAAGGCGGCGAAGCCGGCGCGCGCACCCTGCCGACCTTCCTCGGCAACCACGATGTTGGCCGCTTCGCGCAGTTCGTCAAGAAGGGCTTTCCCGCCGCGAGCGACGACGAGTTGCTCAAGCGCGTGATGCTCGGCCATGCTATGCTACTGACGCTGCGCGGCGTGCCGACGGTCTATTACGGCGACGAGCAGGGCTTCGTCAGCGACGGCGGCGACCAGCTGGCGCGCGAGGACATGTTCGGCAGCAAGGTCGCCGTCTATAACGACAACAAGCTGCTCGGTACGACCAAGACCACCGCGACGGCGAGCTTCGGCACCGATAATCCGATCTTCAAGTTGATCGCCGAACTGTCCCGCGTCCGCACGAGCCATCGCGCACTGACCCGCGGGCGGCAGGAGCTGCGCGCCTGGGGCAACAAGCCCGGGCTGTTCGCGGTGTCGCGGTTCGATCCCGATACCGGCAAGGAAGTGCTGATAGCGTTCAACACTTCGACGGCACCGCTGTCCGCCAACGTGCTGGTCGATCCGGCATCGACAGCGTTCGCGCCGCTCCACGGCCGGTGCGCCGCCGCGTCGAGCGCCCCTGGTAGCCTGAAGGTCGATCTCGTCCCGCTCGACTTCATCATCTGCGAAGCCAAGTGAACGAGGTTGCCCGCATGACCGCGCACGTCGCGGCGACGCGCGAATGGTGGCGCGGCGCGGTGATCTATCAGATCTATCCGCGCAGCTTCGCCGATTCGAACGGCGACGGGATCGGCGACCTTCCCGGCGTCACCGCGCATCTCGATCACGTCGCGAGCCTGGGGGTCGACGGCATCTGGCTATCGCCTTTCTTCACCTCGCCGATGCTCGATTTCGGGTATGATGTAGCCGATTATTGCGGCGTCGATCCGATCTTCGGGACGATTGCCGACTTCGACGCGCTCGTCGCCCGAACACACGAGCTTGGCCTCAAAGTTCTGATCGATCAGGTCTATTCGCACTCGAGCGACCGGCACGCGTGGTTCCAGGAAAGCCGCATCGACCGCTCCAATGCCAAGGCCGACTGGTACGTCTGGGCCGACGCGAAAGTCGACGGATCCCCTCCAAATAACTGGCAGTCGGTGTTCGGCGGCCCGGCCTGGACGTGGGATGCGCGGCGCGGCCAATATTACATGCACAATTTTTTGTCGGAGCAGCCTCAGCTTCACGTGAACAATCCGGCGGTGCAGGATGCACTGCTCGGCACCGCCAAGTTCTGGCTCGACCGCGGCGTCGACGGGTTCCGGATCGATGCGATCAACTTCGCGATGCACGACCCCGCGCTGACCGACAATCCGCCGGCGCCGCCGGGTCAGCGCACGCGGCCGTTCGATTTCCAGCTCCACGTGCACAACCAGAGCCAGCCGGAAATCCCGCTGTTCCTGGAGCGTCTCCGCGCGCTGGCCGACCGCTATGGCGCGACCTTCACCGTGGCCGAAGTCGGCGGCCCGACGCCTGAAGCGGAGATGCACGCCTTCACCGAAGGCGATCGCCGGCTCAATTCGGCCTATGGCTTCAACTTCCTCTATGCCGACAAACTGACGCCCGCACTCGTCCGCGATGCGCTGGCGCAATGGCCGCAGGACCCCGGCACGGGCTGGCCTAGCTGGGCGTTCGAGAATCACGACGCGCCGCGCGCCATCTCGCGCTGGGTGGCGCCCGAGCACCGTGACGCATTCGCCAGACTCAAGCTGCTGTTGTTGATGTGCCTGCGCGGTAACCTCTTCCTCTATCAAGGCGAGGAACTCGGCCTGACGCAGGTCGATATCCCGTACGACGCATTGAAGGATCCGGAAGCGATCGCCAACTGGCCGCTGACCTTGTCGCGCGACGGCGCGCGCACGCCGATGCCGTGGCGCAGCAACCCCAATGATCACGCCGGGTTTTCGACTGCAGCGCCGTGGCTGCCGATCGGCGAGGACCATCTGAGTCTCGCAGTCGATCGCCAGAACGGCGACCCCGCGTCGCTACTCAACCTCACGCGCCGGCTGATCGCATTCCGCCGTTCCAGCGATGCGCTGATGACGGGGGATGTGACCATGCTGGCGGTTACCGACAGCCTCCTCGCCTTCGAGCGGTCGGCGGGTGCCGAAACACTGCTTTGCGTGCTCAATCTCGCATCCGACCCGATCGACTGGTCGCCAGCCCAGCCCGCGGACTGGCGTACGGTGGAAACCGTCGGTGCGGTCGAAGGTTGGCGTTTAGGCGGTTATGCGGGATTGATCGCAACGAAAATCTAGGGAGACAGCGATGCGGTTGGTGAAGTTCGTGTTCGCGCTAGCCGCTGTATTGTTGGCCGCTCCTGCACTCGCGCAGTCGCCGGTTTCCAACGCCAGCGTCGAATCGCCGGGAAAGGTGCTGAGCGTGTCGCTGGCGATCGGGCCGGAATCTCGCGCCAGCTACACCGTGTCGCGGCAAGGCAAACCCGTGATCGCGCCGTCCTTGCTCGGCTTCCTGTTCGCCGACGCGCCGCAATTCGCGCGCGACCTGGAAATCGTCACGGTGACTCGATCGTCGTTCGACGAGAGTTGGACCCAGCCTTGGGGCGAATGGCGAACGATCCGCAACCATTACAACGAGATGCGGGTAAGGCTTCGCGAGGTTAACAAGCTTCACCGCGTCATCGACGTGGTGTTCCGCGTCTACGACAACGGCATCGGCTTTCGCTACGAATTCCCCGATCAGCCCAATCTCAAGACAGCCAATATCGCCGAGGAACTGACCCAGTTTTCGGTCGCCGAGCCCGCCACGGCGTGGTGGTCGCCCGCGTTCGAATCGAACCGCGAGGAACAGCTCTACAACAAAACCCCGATCACCGAGATCGGCACCGCGCAGACGCCGCTGACACTCAAGACCACCAGCGGCGTCTACGTCGCGATCCACGAAGCGGCGCTGGTCGATTATTCGGGAATGAACGTCGCCAAGGTGCAGGGCGGGCTGCTGAAGGCGGTGCTGACGCCGTCCTCGAGCGGTCCCAAGGTCAGTCGCGCCACGCCCTTCCCGACGCCGTGGCGCGTGTTGCTGATCACGCCCGACGCGCCTAGCCTCTACATGGCGAATTCGCTGATCCTCAACTTAAACGAACCCAACAAGCTCGGCGACGTGTTGTGGGTCAAACCGCGCAAATATGTCGGCATCTGGTGGGGGATGCACCTCGACACGCAGTCGTGGAATTCGGGGCCGAAGCACGGCGCGACCACCGCAAACGTCATGAAGATGATCGACTTCGCCGCCGCCAACGGCTTCGGCGGGGTGTTGGTCGAGGGGTGGAACGTCGGCTGGGACGGTGACTGGTTCGCTAACGGCTGGACCTTCAGCTTCACCCAGCCCTACCCCGATTACGACATCAACAAGCTCGCCGCCTATGCCAAGTCGAAGGGCGTCGTGATCATCGGCCACAACGAGACATCGGCTAACATCGCGCATTACGAGGACCAGATGCGCGCCGCGTTCGATCTCTATCAGCGGCTCGGCATCGACTCGGTCAAGACCGGCTACGTCGCGGACGCCGGGGGTGTCCAGGCGATGGGACCGGACGGTAAGGTCCGCTTCGAATGGCATGAAGGCCAGGTGATGGCGCGCCACCATCTGCTGGTCGTCATCGAAGCCGCCAAGCGCCGCATCGCGATCGATGCGCACGAGCCGATCAAGGATACGGGTCTCCGCCGCACCTATCCCAATTGGGTCAGTCGCGAGGGCCAACGCGGCATGGAATATAATGCCTGGGGTGTCCCCAAGAACCCGCCCAATTGGGAAAGCGAGCTGGTGTTCACGCGAATGCTGGCGGGGCCGATGGACTTCACCCCCGGCGTGCTCAGCCTGAAGGGGCGCGGCGATACCGACATATTGTCGACCATCGCCAAGCAACTAGCGCTCTACGTCGTAATCTACTCGCCGATCCAGATGGCGGCCGACCTGCCGGAGAATTACGCGAAATATCCGGCGGCGTTCCAGTTCATCAAGGACGTAGCGGTCGATTGGGACGACACGCGTGTCCTCAACGGCGAGGTAGGGGAATATGTCACTATCGCGCGCAAGGCGAAGGGGTCGAACGACTGGTTCCTCGGCTCGGTCGGCGACGACACCGCGCGCACGTTCGACGTGACGCTCGACTTCCTGTCGCCCGGCAAGACCTACACCGCGCAAATCTATCGCGACGGCGACGACGCCGACTATCGCACCGACAAGCGGCATTCGATCGTGATCGAGACGCGCAAGGTGAAGAAGGGAGACATGCTGAAGATCGCGCTCGCACCCGGCGGCGGGCAGGCGGTCCGGTTCAAGGTGGGGCGATAGGCACAAAAAAACGGCGCCCGCCCCGCGAAGGACGAGCGCCGTCTATTTCTAGTTTCGCCTTAGCTGAACGTGCCGGCGAGATTCGCGTTGCCGCCCAGCGGATCGGGACCAAAGCGGTTCGGACCCGGCGTGCCCGGCAGGCACATGAACACGATCACGATGAGCCCACCGACATACGGAATCAGCCCGAGCAGCACGAACCAACCGCTCTTGTCCTGATCGTGGAATCGGCGAACCTGAACCGCGATCGCGGGCACGATGATGCCGAGACCGAAGATGACGAGCAGGATCATCGGCAAAAGCGCGATCCCGCCACCGTTTCCGGTCATACCGCCCAATAGCGCATACAGACCGAACAAAATCACTTCCACGATGACAACACCCAGAACAAACATCCAATATTCCTGGCGCTGTGAGCGTCCCTGAAAGTCGGCGTAGCGCTTCAACGGCAACAACATCCAATCCATGATAGTCCCCCCTCTTCGTCGATCGCGCGGCATGGCCGCGCCAACATCGAGACCGTTGTCGTCGAAAGCGCCAACGAGTGACGCTTCGACTTCATCGAGTCGCGGTTAAAAGGTGACGTTTTCCGGCGATGGATACAATCGCCGATCCCTATCGTCCTGAACTGCAACGTTTTGATGTTCGGCGATTTGATGGTGCGGGCGGTGGGAATCGAACCCACACTCCTTGCGGAACCGGATTTTGAGTCCGGCGCGTCTACCAATTCCACCACGCCCGCGGCCGACGGCGCTTGCCTAGACGAGGAGATTTGTTCGGGCAAGCCGCCATAGCGTCATTGGAAAGTCTCAGCGAGGCCAGCAGTGCCGCCGAGCGGATCGGGCCCATAGTCGTTCGGCCCGTTCGTCCCAGGCAGGCAGTAAAAGACGATCAGCGTCACCCAACCGATCAACGACAGGAGTGACAGGACTCCGCCTGCGCCGACCATCGTCATGCTGTTCTGGTTGGCACCGGCGACGTTGACCAACATCGAGATCATATACGGTCCGAAATAGATCATCAGCCACCACCCCGAGCGGTTGGTATCGTGCAATCGCCTGACCTGGACCGCCAGCGACGGGATGAACAGCGCGAGTCCGGCTACGAGGAACACCACCGCCAGGATGCCCAACGACGCAAACATCCCGGCGAGTCCCGTGGTCGCGTTGCCACCGGATGCCATGCCGATCGCGCCCAATCCGATCACCATCAAGGCAACGAACGCCCCAACGCCCAGAACGACGAGGAGCAACTGGAACATCCAGAATTCCATCCGCCGCGACCGACCGCCAAACTCGGCGTATCGCTTCAACGGCATCAGCATCCATTCCATACTGCATCTCCCCCATTCCGACGCGGGTCAGCCTATTGCCTTATCGTTCGATTTCAACGCCTCAGTTGGTCGGTGCGCGGCGGCGATAGCTGAGTGCTTCGGCGACATGAACGCGGCCGACGCTCTCCGATCCAGCCAGATCGGCGATCGTGCGGGCGACGCGCAGGACGCGCGTATAGCCGCGCGCCGACAGCCGCATCGCCTCGGATGCCTGCGCCAGCAGCGTCCGCCCTGCGTCGTCCGGCGTCGCCACCGCTTCGACTAGATCGCCGTCGATCTCCGCGTTGGTCCGCGCGGCGTGACCGGCATAGCGGGTGGTTTGGACCTGACGCGCGGCGGCGACTCGCGCGGCGACCTCCGCCGATCCTTCCGCGGGCGGCGGCAGGACGAGGTCGGCAGCGCTAACCGCTTGCACCTCGACGTGCAGGTCGATCCGGTCGAGCAGCGGACCCGACACCTTTGCCTGGTGATCCGCCGCGCATTTGGGGGCGCGCGCGCATGCAAGCGATGCGTCGCCGAGATGCCCGCACCGGCACGGGTTCATCGCCGCGATCAGCTGTACCCGCGCCGGGAAGGTGACGTGCGCATTGGCGCGCGCAACGCTGACCGTTCCGGTCTCGATCGGCTGACGCAGCGAATCGAGCACGGCGCGCTGGAATTCGGGGAGCTCGTCGAGGAACAGCACGCCGAGATGCGCGAGACTGACCTCGCCCGGCCGCACGCGCAAGCCGCCGCCGACCAGCGCCGCCATCGACGCCGAATGATGCGGCGCGCGGTACGGCCGCGCCCGCGTGATCCGCCCGCCCTCCAGCGTGCCCGCGACCGATTGCACCATCGACACTTCGAGCGCTTCTGCGGCGTCGAGCGGCGGCAGGATGCCGGGCAGGCACGACGCCATCAGCGACTTTCCTGCACCGGGTGGTCCGGTCATCAGCAGGTTCGGACCTATTAAATTAGATGCGACCTACACGCCCGAATGTCCGCTAATGGGTGATGGGGTGGACGCCCCCCGACGGCATCGATGTGCCAGAGTGGAGGTGTTGAACACCACTGAGGGAGGCGTCCATGTCGGAAGTTAGCATAATTGGGTTGGATATCGCCAAGCATGTTTTTCAGGCGCACGGTGTTGATGCGTCGGGTCATGTGCTTTTTCGCAAGAAGATCAGCCGAGCGAAGCTGCTGCCATTTTTTGCAACTCAGCCGCGTTGTCGGG
>JBDSED010000129.1:0-23533 GCA_039920225.1 Sphingomonas sp. | reverse complement strand
GCTGACCACGGCGAACATCGCGCGGCCCGACCTTTTGTGGATCATGAAGGCGTGAGCCGTGCCGAGGGCCTTTCCGTCGGGGCTCTTGACCTTCATCGTCGGGGCCAGATTTGCAGCGACCAGCGGTTGTAGGGGAGTGTCGCCCAAATCGAACGCCTTTCGTTATCTGATTGCAACGCACACGGCACATCGCCGATCCCTGGGCATTCGCCGCTTTGGGGTTGAGGGGCGGGCGGGGTGCCGTCATGATCGGGTGATGCGCTATTTTATTCCGACTGTCTTGGCCATCTCCACCCTTGCAGGCTGCGTCGCGCCCACGCCAGCGCCCAACGTGCGGCCCGTGCCGGTCGCTACACCGGCGCCCCGACCTAGCCCGATGCCACTGCCATTGGCGAACGACTGGAACGACTGGCCGTTCACGCCCGGCGACTGGGCGTATCGCCGCGACGATCGCGGATCGATCGCCTTGTTCGTGGCGGTGGGGAGCGACGCCACGATGACTCTACGATGCGATCGCGCGCGCGCGACGTTGTATCTGTCGGTACGCGGTCCGGCCACCAATGCGACGGTCCGTACGACGACGATGAATCGCACGATCGCGTTGCAGCCGACCGGCGGCGATGCCGGCTATGCTGCGACGGCGCTGGGGACGGGCGACCTATTGCTCGATGCAATGGCGTTCAGCCGCGGGCGGTTCGTCGTCGAGCGCACGGCGCAGCCGCCACTGGTCGTGCCACCCTATGCGGAGATCGGCCGCGTGATCGAGGATTGTCGGGGGTAGCCCGCCCGGATGTCGGCCAAGGCGAAAGAGAATCGTCGAAATTTCTGTGAATTACAAGACTTGAAATACTTATCCCCATGATTCACATTCACCTCGTACCCAACCCAGGGTGCGCCGTTTCAACAAGCGAAAGGAGGTGATCCGATGTCTCATGGTTCAGCAGTGGGGTCGGTTCAGTTCGTTCGGGGGGCGCGCCGCTAATTCGCCGGTTCGGGGCGGGGGGTATGTTCCCCCAATCAACGCTCAGAACCATAGAATTGCGGTCCGCATGGTCCTCCGGGCTGGAGCTTCCGGCCGCTGACCATGTTAGGAGGTTGCCGGGGTGCCGAGAGGCCCCCGGCAGCCTCTTTTCATTTGCGCGCACATCGCGGATGACCGGGCGACTGAAATCAGGGGGAATCGCCATGCGTCGTCTCGCCGTTTTGTTGTTGCTCGCGACACCGTTGTCCGCGTTTGCGCAAGCCGCACCGGTGGTCGAGGAGCAATCGATCGACCAACTCCGCGCGGCGATGACCGCGGGCACCTCCAGCGAGGCGATTACCCGTGCCTATCTCGCGCGGATCGAGGCGATGGACCGCAAGGGGCCGGCGTTGCGCGCGGTGATCGCGGTCAACCCCGCTGCCGTCGCCGAGGCGCAGGCGAGCGATGCGCGGCGCAAGGCGAAGAAATTGCTCGGGCCGCTCGACGGCGTGCCGATCCTGATCAAGGACAATATCGAGACCAAGGATCCGATCGCGACCACCGCGGGCAGCCTGGCACTCAAGGACAACGTCACGCGCCGCGACGCGCCGGTCGTGGCGCTGTTGCGCGCGCAGGGCGCGGTGATCCTCGGCAAGACCAACCTCAGCGAATGGGCCAATATCCGATCGACCAAGTCGATGAGCGGATGGAGCGCGGTCGGCGGGCTGGTGCGCAATCCGTATGCGCTCGACCGCACCGCGTGTGGGTCGTCGAGCGGAACCGGCGCGGGTATCGCGGCGAGCTTTGCGGCGGCGGGGCTGGGGACCGAGACCGACGGGTCGGTGGTGTGCCCGTCGTCGATGAACGGGCTGGTCGGGCTGAAGCCGACGGTCGGTCTGGTCAGCCGCAGCTTCGTCGTGCCGATCAGCCATAGCCAGGACACGCCCGGCCCGATGGCGCGCAGCGTCAAGGACGCCGCGATCCTGTTTTCCGCGATGATCGGCTCCGACCCCGCCGACGCGGCGACGGCTGACGCGGGCAAGTATCGCAAGGACTATGCCGCCGGGCTGAGCGCGACCGGTCTGAAAGGTGTGCGGATCGCGGTCTATCGTGGCGAGATGCCGACGCTGGAGAAGGTGAAGTTCGAGGAGGCACTTGCGGTGCTCAAGGCCCAGGGTGCCGTGCTGGTCGATGTCACGCGGCCCAAGACCGAAGGGATGGGCGACGCCGAGTTCGACGTGCTCAAGTTCGAGCTGAAGAGCGACCTCGACAAATATCTCGCCGCCGCCGCACCTGCGGTGAAGACGCGCAGCCTTGACGCGGTGGTCGCGTTTAACACTGTCAATGCCGCGACCGAAATGCCATATTTCGCGCAGGAAATTTTCGACATGGCGGCGAAGTCGAAGGGGGTGGGGGAGCCGACCTACAAGGACCAGCGCGCGAAATCGCTGGCGGCGGCGAAGGGCGCGATCGACAAGATGCTGGCCGATGCCGGGGCGACGATCTTGGTCCAGCCGACCTACGGCCCCGCTTGGCTGAGCGACCCGGTTTATGGCGACCAATATAACGGACCCAGCTCGTCCGAGCTGCCGGCGATTTCGGGCCATCCCAATCTGACGGTGCCGATGGGGCTTGTGCGCGGGCTGCCGGTCGGCATCTCGTTCATCGGGCCCGCCTATAGCGAACAGGCGCTGCTCAACGCCGGCTATGCCTATGAGCAAGCGTCGAAGGCACGCGCCGCGCCGCGCTACTTGCCGACAGTCGATGCCGGGCCGGAGGTCGGGGCGGCGCGGTAACGCTGGGCGAACCCGGCCTGCCAGAGCATCAGCAGGGGCACGACGCCGAGCTCCATCGCGAAGGCGAACAGGTGCCCCGTGGTGGGCGGCCCGACCGAGAGCAGCGATACGATGCGCGCCAGCCCGCCGCACACCACCATCGCGCCGAGCAGGCGGAAGCGTGGGCCCTTGTTTTCGATCATCGGCACGCAGCTGACGAACCCGAGCCCGAGCGCGAAGAAGATTCCCGAAATGTAGCGGAAATGGCTGTCGAGGTCGGTCGGAATGACCGGCGCATGACCAAGAAACGACGGCCCGTTGAGGATGCTCTGGCCGCCGACCGATAGCGGGACAAGGCAAGCGATCGCAACGATGATTTGCAGCAGGCGCTTTTCGATCATTTATGCTCCAGCAATTCGGCGCGGATGTGGACCGCGCGCAGCGACATCCGCACTTCGACCATGAACGCGACGAGCGAAGCGATCAGAAACGCCATCGCCAGGATGAAGCTGAGCGCGACTTCGGTGCCGATCTTCAGGTCGGCCAGTTCGGCGACGAACAGCAACGCCACGACCAGGCACGTCATCACCGCGCTCGACACCGCAAGGAACAACGCGGCGTTGATGATCGAGATACGACGATCGAGCAGCCTCAGCTCCCAGACATGGCGATCATGCTCCGGACCAGTCGAGCGCGGGTGCAGCGCCTCGAGCTGACGCGCGCGATCGACCACGCGCGACAGCCGCCCGGCGAGCACGTTGAGCAGCCCGGAAATGCCCGCCAGCATGAACACCGGCGACAGCGAGAGCTGGATGGTCTGGGCGATCGTCGAGACGGTGGCGAGTTGCATGACGGACATGATGGCGGGGTGCGCGGTTTTAGGGAAGCCATCACCGCTTGGTAACGCCTCTGGATTAGAGCGGCGGACGATGACCAAGCCCATGTTGCTTTCGGAGTTCACCCGCCTGCCCGCGGCGATGCGCGCTACCGCGTTCGAGGGATTGTCGGCGCTGATCGATACCGTCGCCGAAGCCGCCCCCGAGAGCCATCGTTTCCTGCGCTATCAATGGTTCGCCGCCGCGACTGCCGCTTATGGCCTCCGCGCACGCACCCTCGTGGTCGAGCATGACGGCGACCCGGTGATTGCGCTTCCGATCGCGGCGTGGGGACCGGGGCCGGCGCGGCTGGCGATGGTGCCGGGCAGCTATTGGCCGTTTCGCGGGTTTCCCGCAG
Organism: Sphingomonas sp.; assembly: GCA_039920225.1. Lineage (GTDB taxonomy): Bacteria > Pseudomonadota > Alphaproteobacteria > Sphingomonadales > Sphingomonadaceae > Sphingomonas. The sequence goes on along the minus strand of JBDSED010000129.1, from coordinate 19,564 downwards.
CCGAGCATGCCGACGCTGCCGCGTTCGACACGTTGCTCGATCGACTGGGGCAAGAGGTCAACGGGCTCAGGATCGGCCCCAGCTATGACGGCGACCCCGCGACGACCGCGCTGATCGCTGCGGCCAAACGGCGAGGCTGGGCGGTGCTCGATCGCTTCGTCGCCAATAGCTACGCGCTCGACATCGCCGCAGCGCAAGGCGAAGACGCCGGCTGGCCGCGGAGTTCGACGCTCAAGAAAAATCGCTTCCACGAAAAGCATCTCGCCGCACACGGCGAGCTCGGCTGGACCTTCCTGTCGGGCGCCGATCTGCTCGCGGGCGGGTTCGACCAGCTCGCCGCGATCGAAGAGAAGAGCTGGATCGCCGCGCGAACCGACGGCAGCGACGCCAAGCTTACCCGGACCGGCCACGGCGCGTTCTGGCGCCAGGCGGCCGCCGATCCGGTGGTCGCCGGCATGCTGTGGGCGGCGTTGCTGACGGTCGACGGCGAACCCGCGGCGTTCTCGTTCGACCTGAACCTCGGCGCGCTCAAATATGCGATCGCCAACAGCTACGACCCGGCGTTCGCCAAGCATTCGCCCGGCAAACTGCTCTATTACCGGAACCTCGTTCGCGCTCTCGGCGACGGTATGACGACGGTCGATTGGGGCGCGGGCGACAGCGGCTACAAGCGCGTGATCGGCGCGGACAAAGGTCCGGCCATCCGCGACTGGCTGTTGCTGCGGCCGGGCGCGCCGGCGTTGCTGGGTCAGGTGCTCAGGGGGATGTGGCGGCGTTCGGGCCATCAGCCCAGCTGACCGCGATGCCGTCGGCGGCGGCGCCGTCGATCATCGCCTTGACGACCCGAGCGAGCGTTTCGGGCGGCAGTTCGTCTGCTGCGTCGATCCGGAACGTGACGCCGCTCGCGCTCGCACCGACGATGCTCAACGCCACCTCCACCGTCGGCGGCGCGTCTTCTACCCCAACCGCGTCGATCAGCCGCATTACCTCGCCCGCCGGATAGGGCGGCAAGCCATCGCTCAACCGCGCATCCTGGGCGCGCGCGATATGAACCGCGGTGGCGAGGATCGCCGGAGCCATCGGTCCGTCGAGCCGTTCGGCCAGATCGGCGGCCACGTCGTCGGGCAAGGTTTCGCCGCCCAGCGCCGCGGCGATGGGGTCGGGAAGGGCGGGTTGTGCCGGGGCGGGGTCATCCACCGCCAACTGGCCGGCGCCATCGTCGTCGACCAGCTCGACGCGAACCAGCAAGTCGAGGCGCGGCATCGCGGTGTCGCGCAAATGCCGCACCGCGACCCAGTCGCGCGCGCCGGCAATCACTTCATATTCGAACAGCGCGTCGTCGAACACGGGGCGCACCGTAACCGGCTCCACCTGTCCTTCGCGGACGATGGCGGCGATGCGATCGCGGCATTCTTCGGCGGTCGGCCCGACCAGCCCGCTCCACAACCGAACCCGCGTCGGGTCGACGCGAAATGCTCCTTCCGGATCGACAATCGCGGACTCGACGTCATCATCGCGCCGGGAAACGGAGCGCAGCAGGCTGGCAAAGCTCGGCTTGCTGCGGCGTGCGGTCATGACGTCAGTGTATGCCGCAATTACCCACGACGGTAGCGAAAATACCACACCTCGTGACCCTGCCGCCGTGCCTTGCGCTCGTAGCGGGTTTCGGGCCAGTCGGCGGGGCGCGTCAGGAAGTCGCTGGCGTCCCGCGCCAGCCACGCGAAGTCGCGCCGCCGGTTCATCACCATCATCGACCAGCGGCAATAGGTCGGGTCGTCGGTGCCGAGCCGGAATTCCCCGCCGGGCTTGAGCTTGGCGGCGATCAGGTCGAGCGGGCCGTCGTTGACCATCCGCCGTTTGGCGTGCCGCGCTTTGCGCCAGGGGTCGGGGTGGAGCAGGTAGACGCGGCTGAGGCTCGCATCTGGCAGCCGTTCGACCACGTCGAGCGCGTCACCCATGTGCAGGCGGACGTTCTCCAGCCCGTCGTCGCGGACGTGGTTGAGCGCGCCGACGACGCCGTTGAGGAACGGTTCGCAGCCGATGAAACCGTGATCGGGCCGCGCCGCGGCTTGCCCGGCTAGATGCTCGCCCGCGCCGAACCCGATCTCGAGTTCGAGCGGGAGTTCGTCGCCGAAGAGTGTTTGGGCATCGAGCGGACCGGTTTCGGGCACGCTGATCCGCGGCAGCAACTCCTCGACCAACGCCGACTGGCCTTGGCGAAGCTTGTGTCCCTGGCGGCGGCCGTAGAGGCGGCGGATCGTGGTCGGGTCGCTCATCGCGCCCCCCTAGAACAAGGAGCGCGTGGAGCAAAATGCGCGTCGCGATCCCGCGATCGGCCATGGCTGGCGTTAAATTGGCACACGTTGATGGGCCGCGACCGCGAAAAACGCTATCAATCGACCGGCTTGGACAATAGCGTCGCGCGTCGTTGCGCTATTCACCCCAAGGTGATCGCCACCGACATTCAGGGCAATCGGGGGAATTACGTGTCCGGCATCTCTACAGGCGAACTCGCTACTCGAATCACCGCGTATAGCCGCGGGTCGGATCATCCCGATCTGCAGGTCTATCGCCGCGACGTCGACAATTACAATTGGGAGCGGTTCGGCTGGTGGATCCGTCTGATCGCCGGGCTCGGCAACTTCTACGGCAACAAGCGTATCCTCGAAATCGGCTGCGGGTTCGGATGGGAAGCCGCCGCGCTCTCGCTCGAGACGGATGCGACGGTCGTTGCCATGGACATCCTGCCATCGATGATCGACGGGGTTCAGGAGTGCCTCGACGCCAGCAAGGCGCGGGGCGAGAACTTCAGTGTCGAGGCGCTTGTCGGGGACGTCTGCACCGTCGACCTGCCCGCGGGTTCGTTCGACGGCATGTTCAGCAGCGAGGCGGTCGAGCACGTCCACAGCCTGGAGGCGATGTACGTTCGCTGCTTCACGTTGCTGAAGCCCGGCGGACGCCTGGTCATCGCCAACGACAGCAACGCCTACAACGACGAGTTCCGGATTCGGAACATGGGCATGTGGCCGGAGCGCGACGAATCCTGGGAGCATGCGAAATGGCTCGCGACCGAGGTCCGCCCCGTCGAGCACGCCGACACCAAACCCTATGGCGCAATGCGCGAGGAAATGATCCGCGCGGTCCAGCCGCAATTGTCGGACGACGACATGAAGAAGGTGGTCTACGCGACTGCTGGGTTGATCAAGCCTGAGGTCGAAGCTGCGGCGGCGAAGTTCGTTGCCGACGGCTCGTTGCCTGTACGGCCCGAGCTATCGTGGTGCCGTAACCCTGAAACGGGCGAATATGCCGAGCGCCTGCTCGATCCGTTCGAGATGGTCGACGGGCTCAAGGCGGCTGGGTTCAAGGTCAGCATGCAACACTCGTTCCGGCGCTTCCCGCTGACGTGGCTGAACCACATCCCCATTCGCGCGCTCAACAAGCTTATCTTCCGCAAGAAGGCGCTGTTCCTGATCGTTGCCGAAAAGCCGATGTAGGGACGGGCGCGGCCGATCGTCTCGGCCGCGTCCTTTCGTCTCGGTCAGCGGCGTCGGCGCGCATAAGTTGACACTAGGTTTACACTATCGCGATCTCCGGCCGAGGAGCAGGTGTTGCGCGACAAGTCGCACCTGTCGCGTACGCCCAAGCGCGTAATGGCGGCTCGATAACGATGAGAAAGAGCGCACAGGAAGCTGACGCACGAAATCCAACATTGCAAGCGTGGCAGCTGTTGGTGGAGAGCGGACATCCAGGCGCTAGAATTGCCCCGATTGGGCCCGTGGCCGACTGGCCCGTCCTGGAGCGCTGGGCGGCCGGGGGCACACCATTTGCCGAAAATGATCGGCGTTATTCGCTCATGGGAACGGAGACAGTTTGCGGGGGTTAAAGCAGCCCGGCCGCAAGGTCCCAGTAGGAGAGTATCCATGAACCAGAACATCGTATCCGCCGTATTCGATAACCGCACCGAAGCAGAGCGGGCCGTTACCGAGCTGCGGGCAGCCGGCATCAACGACTCCGCGATCTCGATCGTTGCCCAAGAGGACGGCAAGAACACCACCACCGATGGCAGTGGAGCCGAAGAGACAACCGACTTCGTCGGGAAAGTCGCGGCCGGTGCCGGGATTGGCACGTTGCTCGGCATCGCAGCGCTCGCGATCCCGGGCGTCGGTCCGTTGGTTGCAGCAGGCGCCATTGCCTCATCTGCGATCCCCGGCGCAGCTATCGCCGGCGCAGCTATCGGCGGCGCGGCCGGCGGTTTGGCCAAAGTGCTTGGCGATCATGGCGTGGGGGAAGACGACGCCGCTTATTACGAAAACAGCGTCAACAATGGCGGCGTCTTCGTATCCGTCGATACCAACTCCAGCGGCGCAACGGCCGACGACGTGACCGACATCTTGCATCGGTCCGGTGGTCATAGCTCCAGCCGCCCGAAGATGATTGCGGCGGTTTGATTGGTTGGTGGAGGGCCCAGGCTCTCCACCAAACACCAAGTCGAATTGTTGGGGCGTCGACAGGTTACTACCGCTAGCGGCAAACAGCCCTGCCCATTGCGAAGCCGGAACGTTTAGGACCGATGGCGGTTAGTCAGTGCAGCCAACTCTCAATGCATCGAATTCGGAAGGAAACAGAAATGGGTATCATCATGTGGCTGGTCGTCGGTGGCGTGATCGGCTGGGTCGCGAGCCTTATCATGCGTACCGACGCGCAACAGGGTATCATCCTTAATGTGGTCGTCGGTATTATCGGCGCGTTCATTGCCGGCCTCGTATTTTCTCATGGAAACATCAACGACGCCCCCCTGACCCTCGGCACATTTTTGGTGTCGTTGATCGGCGCGGTAATCCTGCTCGCAGTGGTGAACCTCGTGCGCAGAGGCAGTGTCCGATAGCTCGCTCAAACGCGCGTCGACTAACAATCGAGGGTATTGAAATGAACGAAGATACAATGGGCGGCGAGGCCCGCGACATCGCCGGCAAAGTCAAGGAAACTGCCGGGAACGTGACCGGTGACACGGGGCTGCAGGGAGACGGCCTGTTGGATCAGCTTGCCGGTAAGGCGCAGAAGGCGATGGGTTCTGCTCGTGACGCCATCGGGCCAAACGGAGACGCCCTAGCTCAAAAGGCGACGGACTTCGCGAAGAAGCGACCATTTGCCGTGGCCGCGCTTTTAGGCGTCCTCGGCATCGCCCTCATCAACACCGTACGCGGCAGGCGATAACGGACAGGGCCTGACGGCCGCCTGGTCTTAGATCGATGGAAATGGTTGCGCTGCTCCCGCAGTCGAGCCTGACGGGTAATTGGGGTCATTCCGGCTAATCGGGAATGGAAAAAGGGCCGGAAATCGCTTTCCGGCCCTTTGCAATTGTCGCCTGGCTCGCGTTACGCGAGCGCCGCCTTCAGGTCATCGACCAGGTCGGTGCGTTCCCAAGGGAAGAAATCGCCTTCGGCCTTGCGACCGAAGTGACCGTATGCCGCGGTTCGCGCGTATATCGGCTTGTTGAGGCCGAGGTGCGTGCGGATACCGCGCGGAGTAAGACCGCCGAGCTTCTCGATCTTGCCGATCGCCGCCTCAAGCTTGTCGTCGCCAACGGTGCCGGTGCCGTGCGTGTCGACATAGAGCGACAGCGGCTTCGACACGCCGATCGCATACGCCAGCTGGATCGTGCAGCGCTGGGCGAGGCCGGCGGCGACGATATTCTTCGCCAGATAGCGCGTGATGTAGGCCGCCGAGCGGTCGACCTTGGTCGGGTCCTTGCCGCTGAACGCGCCGCCGCCGTGGGGCGCCGCGCCACCATAGGTGTCGACGATGATCTTGCGCCCGGTCAGGCCGGCGTCGCCGTCGGGGCCGCCGATCTCGAAGCTGCCGGTCGGGTTGATGTGATAGACCGTGTGGTCGCCGAGCAGATGCGCGGGGATCACGCCGGCGATCACGTCCTTCACGTAGGCGTGAAGCTCGGCTTCCTTGTCGCCCTGGTCATAGCCCTTGCCGTGCTGGGTCGAGACGACGACCGCGGTGCAGGCGACGGGGACGCTGCCTTCGTAGCGGAGCGTCACCTGGCTCTTGGTGTCGGGCTCGAGGAACGGTGCCTTGCCCGAATGGCGGTCGGCGGCCATCTGCTCGAGGATCTTGTGGCTGTAATACAGCGTGGCCGGCATCAAATCGGGCGTGTCGTTGGCGGCGTAACCGAACATGATGCCCTGGTCGCCGGCGCCTTCGTCCTTGTTGCCCGATGCGTCCACGCCTTGGGCGATGTGCGCCGATTGCGGATGGAGGTTGTTCTCGAACCGCAGCGTCTGCCAGTGAAAGCCGTCCTGCTCGTAGCCGATCTTCTTCACGGTATCGCGGACGGCCTTTTCAACCTCTTCGGGCACGCCCGGCGCCCAGTTGCCATCTTCGTCCATAATGCCCTTGCCGCGAATCTCCCCCGCCAGCACGACCAGCTGCGTGGTCGTCAGCGTCTCGCACGCGATGCGCGCTTCGGGGTCCTTCGTCAGGAACAGGTCGACGATCGCGTCGGAAATCTGGTCGGAAACCTTGTCCGGATGGCCTTCGCTGACCGATTCGGACGTGAACAAATAATTGGAACGCATGGATGTTTCCTCTTGGGATGAGCGGGAAAGCCGGGCCGTTGCCATGCCCATATAAAGCTTTCCTTATATGACGCCCGCGTCCCTAGCGGTGGCGGCGGCGAATGGCAATCGCGATCAGCGTTAACAGCGCCGCGACGAGCGCGACCATCCAGTTGCCGAGGTGGGAGAAGGGGGTGGGTTCGAAGCGCGGCGGGATCGGCGCTTCGATCGCGCCGGTCTTGTGCATCGGGATCGATGCGACAATGCGCCCGTCGGCGGCGATGATCGCGGAGATGCCGGTCGGGGTCGATCGGATGACGGGCAAGCCTTCCTCGATCGCGCGGAGCTGGGCCTGCGCCAGATGCGCGGGCGGGCCGAGGTCGCCGAACCACGCGTCGTTCGACGGGTTGAACAGGAAATCGGGGCGGTCGGTGGGATCGACCGTCGCGCCCGAAAAGATCACTTCGTAGCAGATCAGCATGCCGACGCGGCCGAAGCCGAGGACCGCCATCGTGCGCGGGCCGGGGCCGGGGATGAAATCGACATCGCCGGGGACAAGCCGCTGGAGACCGAGCGCGGTGAGCAGCGGACGCATCGGGAGATATTCGCCGTAGGGGACAAGGTGGGCCTTGTCGTAACGGCCATGCAGCCGCGCATCGGGGCCGGCGAGGACGATCGAGTTGGTTGCCGAAATCATATCCTCGGCCTTGTTGAACCGCATCGTCTGGGTGCCGGTCAGGATCGCATCGCGGTCGCCGAGCAGCGCTCCCATCCGCGTGCGCGCCATCTTCGCGCTGCCCATATAAGAATAGACATAGGGCGGATAACCGTCCTCGACCGGGAAGCGGACCGCGCCCTCGGGCCAGAAGATCAGCCGCGGCGGCGCGGTGGGATCGGCGCGGCGGGACAATCTGGCGAGCGCCTGGAAATTGTTCTCGGCATACTCGTCTGTCGGCCGCTCTTCTTCGGGCAGGTTGGGCTGTACGACGCGGACCAATTGGGGGCGATCAGGTTGCAGGACGCAGGTGGCAATTCGGCAGCGGTCGGACGAAGAGATGCTGAGCGCGGCAAAGGCGACGATGCCGATCGCGGCGAGCTTGCAGCGCCCTCGGGCGAGGAGCATCAGTGCGCCAGAGGCGATCACGACCAGTCCCGACAGCGCGTAGGTACCGATTAGCCACGCGGGCTGTGCCAGCCCTGCGGGGATCAGCACCAGCGCTAGCGGATCCCACGGATAGCCGGTGAACATCGTGCCGCGCAGATATTCGGTGACCATCCAGCCGGCGCCCGCGATCAGCACGAACGCGGCGTCGGCGGCCGGGGCCGGGTCTCCCTTCGCGGCGGGGCTGGCGAGGCGCCAAGCAAGGCCCGCCGCGAGCATCGGATAGATGGCGAGATAGAACGACACGACCAGCACTGCGAGATAGCCGAGCCAGTGCGGCATCGCGTCCTGGAACTCGAACGGCTGCTGGATCCAGGCATTGGCGACGCAGAAATGGCCGACGCCGAACAGCCAGCCGATGCCTAGCACGCGGCGCAGGGTTGGGGCCTCGTGGACGAGATGAAGCCAGATCGCGAAGGCGATGAGTGTCAGCGGCAGGGCATTCCATGGCGGGAAGCCGAGCGCCGAAATCGCGCCGAGGGCGAAGAGGAGGATCAAACCGAGCGCGCGCATCGCCAGCGGCTATCGCGGGGATTGGTGCGATTTGCTAGAGCCCCGGCATGCTCCGCCCTTTCCACCTCGCTTTCCCGGTCCACGACCTCGCCGCCGCGCGGGCTTTCTATGGCAATACGCTTGGCTGCGCGGAGGGGCGTAGCTCGGACAGCTGGATCGATTTCGACTTGTTCGGGCACCAGATCGTTGCGCATCTCGACCCCGCCGCGACGCCGGTTGCGGTCGAGAATACGGTGGATGGCCACGATGTGCCGGTGCCGCACTTCGGCGTCGTGCTGACGATGACCGACTGGCAATTGCTGGCCGACCGCGTTGCGGCGGCAGGCGTGGCGTTCGGGATCGCGCCGCACATCCGCTTCGCCGGACAGGCCGGCGAGCAAGCGACGATGTTCTTTCGCGATCCATCCGGGAACGCGCTCGAGTTCAAGGCGTTCGCCGATGACGCCATGCTGTTCGCCAAATGACCGATCCGATCACCGTCGATGTGCCGCACAAGCTCGGTCTCGCCGAGGCGCGACGCCGAGTCGAGGCCGGCATCGGCAAGATTGCGGGATGGATTCCCGGCGGTGCCATGACTGACCATCGCTGGGACGGGGACGTGCTCCACTTCACGGTCGCGGCGATGGGGCAAAGGATTGCGAGCAAGCTCGACATTCATGCCGACCGCATTGTCGCAACGGTCGACCTGCCGCCGTTCCTCGCGCTGTTCGCCGACAAACTGAAGGCAAAGCTGGCCAAGGAAGCGCCGAAGCTGCTCGCCTAAGCCGATTGGACTTCGATCACGCCGCTCCGCAGCAGCGCTTCGCTCGTGCGGGCGAATTCGGTCAGCAGTTTTTCAAGCAGCGGCTCGTAGCCGCGGTCCTGGATCGCGCCAGGGACGATCGTCACCCCGCCGCGCGGATCCTCGATCAGCAGGCCTTGCTCGATCAGAGGCCCGACATGGCGGCGCACCGTTTCGCGCGGCAGGCCGGTCGCGGCGGCGATCGCGCTGCGCGACATCGGCACGACCCATTCGCGCGGCAGGACTGCGGTCGCGATATAATCGTTCGGCACGTTCCGCTCACGCATCAGCTTCTGGATGTTTCCGACGCACACCGTGACGTAAATCAGCAGCACCGACGGTCCCATGTCCTCATGTTCCGACAGCGAGCGCTGCATCGCCAGGAAGAGGTTAAGGAGGGGGAATATCGCAGCGCGCCAGTGCGCGGCCATACGGTCGGGAACCGTCGCGACGCGATCGCCTGCGGCCATGTGCTTCACTCCCGTTCCCTACATGCCCATTTTGGGCAGGCGATTGATTTTCGTCAATGTATCGCCAAACGGATGTGTGTAAGCTGCCGGAATCGAACGGAAAGAAGTGGCGTCCGGTAACGGGTAGCGCACGGACCCCTTCGGTGTCGTATCCAGTGCGGGCCGCGCAGTCGGGGGGCTGCCGCGGCCCGCCGTTTATTTGGCGGCGGGCGTCGCGGCCGGTGCGGGCTGAGGCGTCGTTGAGCTCACCCGCCAGATCACGTTGCCGACGTCGTCCGCCACCAGCAGCGATCCCGTCGCGTCGAAAATCACGCCGACCGGCCGTCCGCGCGCATCGCCGTCCTTGTCGAGGAACCCGGTCAGCACGTCGACCGGCTTGACGTTGGGCAGCGGAAATCCCTTGTCGCCGAATGGCACATAGATGACCTTGTAGCCCGACACCGGCTGGCGGTTCCACGATCCGTGCTGGCCGACGAAGGCGCCGTTCATGAACTGACCGCCGAGCCGCGAATCGGCGGCGAACACAAGCCCGAGCGAGGCGGTGTGCGGCCCAAGCGCATAGTCCGGTCGCTTGACATATTGCTGCAGCCCGGGGTTCGCCGGCTTCACCCGGTGATCGGGATAGCCACCCCAATAATACCACGGCCACCCGAAATTATCGCCCGCCTCGACCGCGCTCATATAATCCGGCGGGCCGTCCGATCCGAGCATGTCGCGTTCGTTGACCGTGACCCATAGCGCATTGGTGTGCGGCTCCAGCGCCAGACCCTGCGGATTGCGCGTGCCCGCGGCGTAGATGCGATAGCCCTTCTGGTCGGGATAGACCTGAAGAATGTTCGCGCGGCCCCTTTCCAAATCGAGCCCGTTTTCGGCGATGTTGCTCGACGACCCGACGGCCAGATACAGGCTCTTGCCGTCTTCCGCGACGATGATGTTGCGCGCCCAGTGATTGCCGCCGCCGGGATAGGTGACGACGGTTTCGGGCTTGGCGGTGATCTTGGTCTCGCCCGGCGTGAACGGGAAGCGGAGCAGCTTGTCGGTGTCGGCGACGTAGAGATAGTCCCCCAGCAGCGCCATGCCGAACGGCGAGTTGAGCCCGCTCAGCAGGACCGAACGGCTTTCCGCCACGCCGTCGCCGTTCGCATCGCGCAGCAAGGTTATGCGGTTGGCTGACGGCACGCCGGCGCCGCCCTTTTTCATCAGGTAGCTCATCACCATCCCGGTGATCCCGCCGCCTTCGCGCGGCGGCGAGTTGGTCTCGGCGATCAGCACATCGCCGTTGGGCAAGCGATACATCCAGCGCGGATGGTCGAGGCCTGCGGCAAACGGCTTGACCGTCAGGCCGGCGGCGGGCGTGGGTGCCTCGCCAGCTTTCCAGCCGACAGCATCGGCGACTGAGATGGTCGGAACCATCTGGCTCCGCGGCGGGTCGATCTTGGGCGTCCGCCCGCTAACCGCGGCGATGCTCAGCCGCGCCTGGTCGGGCTGGGCGAAATACAGATACAGCCCGCCCAGCAATGCCAGGACGAGCGCGAGACCGATCAGGATTTTCTGGCGCATGGCAGGAAGATAGTCGGGGCGGGGAAGGGGAGCAATGTTATCCTGTCACGTTGGTGGAAGGTTAGTCGAAAGTCAGGCCGCCGTCGCGGCGACGCTGGCACGCGAAATTTCCTCAACGGTAGGGAATTGAAGACACATCATTTCGATGATAGTCGAACTATCGAAATGGGGAGCGGGGATGCATTTCCTGATGCAGTGGAAGCCTTGTCGGCGCTGGGTCACGCCAGTCGCCTAGCCGTGTTCAGGCTTTTGGTCAGGGCAGGCGGGGAAGGCATGGCCGCCGGCGCGATCGCGCACGAGGTTGGCGCGCTGCCCAATACGCTGTCGACGCATCTTGCGATCTTGAGCCACGCGGGGTTAATCCAGTCGCGGCGCGATGGTCGCTCGGTCATTTACCTGGCGAACTATGAGGGGATGCGCGACCTGCTCGGTTTCCTGGTTGCCGACTGTTGCGACGGCCGCCCGGAGATTTGCGCGCCGTTGACGAACCTGGCCCAAGATTGTTGCCCGGGCACATGACGCTGTCGAGGCGACTCGTCGCGGAGGGCGTCGGCACGGCGCTGCTGCTCGCCATCGTGGTCGGGTCGGGCATCATGGGTCAGCGGCTCGCCGGCGGGAACGACGCGATCGCGCTGCTCGGCAACACCATTGCCACAGGCGCTGGACTGGTCGTTCTCATTCATATGTTTGGCCCGGTGTCCGGCGCGCATTTCAACCCAGCGGTAACGCTGGCGGTGCTGGCGCGACGCGAGACGGACTGGCGCATCGCGTCGCTATACGTGACAGCGCAGCTCGTGGGTGCCGTGATCGGGGTTTGGCTAGCCCATGCCATGTTTGCCGAGCCGATCCTGCAGGTGTCGTCCAAGCTGCGCGACGGGCTGTCACAAGGGTTGGCGGAGGCCGTCGCGACGTTCGGGCTGCTTGGGACCATCATCGGCACTCAACGGTCGCGGCCCGAATTCACGCCTATGGCGGTCGGGCTCTACATCACCGCGGCGTATTGGTTCACCGCCTCTACGTCCTTCGCCAACCCCGCCGTGACTATCGCGCGGAGCCTGTCCGACACGTTCGCCGGAATCGCGCCCGCGTCGGTGCCGATGTTCCTCCTCGGCCAGTCGGTCGGGACGATCGCGGCGGTCGGTTTCTTCACGTGGCTGTTCAGGCAGGAGTACCCGCAATGACCACGCCGTTCCCGATCACGATCTATCACAATCCCGACTGCGGCACGTCGCGCAATGCGCTCGCGATGATCGAAGCGGCCGGCTATTCGCCGCAGGTGGTCGAGTATCGGCAAGTCGGCTGGACCCGCGCGTTGTTAAAGCGCTTGATGACCGAAATGTCGGCGTCGCCGCGCGATCTGTTACGCGAAAAGGGCACGCCCGCCGTCAACCTCGGACTGCTCGATCCTGCCGTGTCGGACGAAGCGATCGTCGGCGCGATGCTGCTCCACCCCATCCTCGTCAATCGACCCATCGTCGCAACGCCCAAGGGCACCGCCCTATGCCGGCCTTCCGAAGCGGTGCTGCCGCTGCTCGAGAAAACCCCCCTCCCGTTCACCAAAGAGGACGGAGAAAGGGTGCGCCGATGAACCTCCGTCGAAGGGAGTGGTATGGCCCCTCCCGAAACGGGAGGGGCCTACAGTTCAGACCAGATCAAACCGGTCGGCGTTCATCACCTTGGTCCACGCCGCTACGAAGTCCTTGACGAACTTCTCCTCATGGCCGTTCTCCGCATAGACCTCGCCCACCGCGCGCAGCTCCGAGTTCGAGCCGAAGATCAGGTCGGCGCGCGTGGCGTGCCACTTGGTGCGGCCTTCCTTGCGGTCGGTCGCGATATAGTCGTCGTCGCTCTCGTTCGCGGCGGTCCAGACGTTGGTCATGTCGTAGAGGTTGACGAAGAAGTCGTTGGTCAGCTGGCCCGGCCGCTTGGTGAAATGGCCATGGCCGCGCTCGCCGTGATTGGCGCCGAGCACGCGCAAACCGCCGATCAGCACGGTAATTTCGGGCACTGAGAGGCCGAGCAACGAAGCGCGGTCGAGCATCATTTCCTCGGTCTTCACCAGCAGCTTCTTCTTGCCGACATAGTTGCGGAAGGCGTCGGCCTCGGGCTCCATCACCGCGAAGCTGTCGGCGTCGGTCTGCTCCGCCGTCGCATCGCCACGGCCGCCGGTGAAGGGGACCGCGACAGTGGAGCCGCCGTCCTTGATTGCCTTCTCCAGGCCGACCACACCGCCGAGCACGATCGCATCGGCCAGCGACATCGAGCCGCGCAAGCCGTTGAGCGTGTCGATCACCTTGGTCAGCATCTCGGGCTCGTTGACGTCCCAATCCTTTTGCGGGCCCAGCGCGACGCGCGCGCCGTTGGCGCCGCCGCGATGGTCGGACTTGCGATAGGTGCTGGCCGAGGCCCAGGCGGTCTTGATCAACTGGCTGACGGTCAGCCCGCTGTCCGCGATCTTAGCCTTCAACGCCGCGACATCGGCGTCCGACGGCATGGTGCCCGCGGGGATCGGGTCCTGCCAGATCAAGTCTTCCTCGGGCACTTCGGGGCCGTGGTAGCGGATCTTGGGCCCCATATCGCGGTGCGTCAGCTTGAACCATGCGCGGGCGAAGGCGTCCTTGAACGATTCATGGTCATTGCGGAACTTTTCGCTGATGACGCGGAACTCGGGGTCGGCCTTCAGCGCCATGTCGGCGGTGGTCATCATCGTCGGGACCTTGACGTTCGGGTCCCATGCCGCGGGCGCCATATCCTCGGGCTTCTGGTTGATCGGCTGCCATTGCTGCGCACCGGCGGGCGAATGGACGATCTCGTACTCGTAATCGAGCAGCAGGCGGAAATAGTTCTCGGTCCACTCGGTCGGGGTGTTGACCCACGATCCTTCGATCCCGCTGGTCACGGTATGCTCGCCGATGCCGCCGCTTTCATGGCCGCTGACCCAGCCGAAGCCCTGCGCAACGAGATCGCCACCCGACGGCGCCTTGCCGAGGAGCGATGCGTCGCCGTTGCCGTGCGCCTTGCCGAACGTGTGGCCGCCGGCGGTGAGCGCGACGGTCTCCTCATGGTTCATCGCCATGCGCTCGAACGTCGCCTTCATGTCGCGCGCCGACAGCAACGGATCGGGGTTGCCGCCCGGACCTTCGGGATTAACGTAGATGAGGCCCATCTGGATCGCGGCGAGCGGCCCCTCGAGCTCGTGCATCCCGTGCTCGGGCGAGATGCGGGTCTGGACGCCCTGGTTCACCCATTTGTCTTCCGAACCCCAATAGATGTCGCGTTCGGGTTCGAACACGTCGGCGCGGCCTCCGCCGAAGCCGAACACCGGGCCGCCCATCGATTCGATCGCGACATTGCCGGCCAGGATGAACAGATCGGCCCAGCTGATGTGCTTGCCGTATTTCTGCTTGATCGGCCACAGCAGGCGGCGTGCCTTGTCGAGGTTGCCGTTGTCCGGCCAGCTGTCGAGCGGGGCGAAGCGCTGTTGCCCGCTATTGGCGCCGCCACGCCCGTCGGCGGTGCGATAAGTGCCCGCCGCGTGCCACGCCATCCGGATGAAGAATGGGCCGTAGTGACCATAATCGGCCGGCCACCAGGGCTGGTCGTCGGTCATCAGCGCGGTCAGATCGGCCTTGAGCGCGTCATAGTCGAGCGCCTTGAACGCCTCGGCATAATCGAAGTCCGCACCCATCGGGTTGGAAGAGCCGTTGGGGTTGAGCACTTCGGTGGCCAGCATTTCGGGCCACCAATCCTTGTTGGTGCGCCCCAGAAACGAGCGGGCGTCGCCGCCGTTCATCGGGCATCCGCCGCCGTCGATCGATCCGGTCTTCGCGTCCATGTCTTTCGCTCCTAATTGGGTCGGTTTGTGAACTGTCCTGAACGCCAAGCAGCGTCGGGGCAATAGATTTACGCGATGACTTAATCCACTCTCGGCAAGCGAGAAAATCGATCAATCCGTTAAGCGTCGACGCCCTCGGGCACTGGCTTCGGCGGGTGCAACCGGAGCCGCTCGACCCGGCGCGCATCCGATGCGAGGATTTCAAGCGTCCAGCCAGAAGGCGTCGCCAGGCGCTCTCCCTTTGCCGGCACGCGCCCCGCAAGCACTGCAGCCAGCCCGCCCAACGTGTCGACGTCCTCGTCATGTTTGGCGAATCGCTCGTCCACGGTCTCGGCGACATCCTCCAGTTCGACTCGAGCATCGGCATCCCACGCGCCGCCGTCGAGCGGGATCAGCATCGCCTCGGGCGCGTCGTCATGCTCGTCCTCGATATCGCCGGTGATCTCTTCGATCAGATCCTCGATCGTGACCAGCCCCTCGGTCCCCGAATATTCGTCGAGCACGATCGCGAGATGGACTCGCTTCGACCGCATCTCGGCGAGCAGGTCGAGCGCGCCCATCGCCATCGGGACGTAGAGCGGTTCGCGCACCAGGATGCCGATGCTCTCGGGCGGCGGCGTGTCGCTCGCCATGATCGCGAACACGTCCTTGAGGTGGATCATCCCGATCACTTCGTCCAGGCTGCCGCGATAGACCGGCATGCGGCTATGACCGGCCTCGGCGAAATGCTTCACGAGGTCGGTAAAGCTGGTATTTTCCTCGACCGCGATCACATCGGCGCGCGGCACGCCGACTTCGCCAGCGTCGCGCTCGCCGAAGTGGAGCAAATTCTTGACCATCTGGCGTTCGAGCGGGGTCAGGTCGCCCGCGGCGTCGGGGGCGGGGTCGTCCTCGTGGCGCTCGATCACGTCTTCGAGCTGGTCGCGCAAACTCGCTTCCTCGCCGAAGATAGTCGATTTCAGCTTGCGCCAGATACTGTCGCCGTTGTCCGTGTTGGCGGGGCCTTCGGCCATGTCAGTCGTTAGTCCTCGTCGATCAGATAGGGGTCCGCGATGCCGAGCTGGCCGAGCGCGTCGATCTCGATCGCCTCCATCGCCTCGGCCTCGCGGTCGTCGATATGGTCGTAGCCTAGCAGATGCAGCGTGCCGTGCACGATCAAATGAGTCGCATGGGTTTCGATGGGGGTACCGCGCTCGGCCGCCTCGCGCGCGCAGACGCTGTGCGCAAGGACGATATCGCCGAGCAGCACCTCGCCATCGTCCGAATTCTGGATGACGGTTTCGAGCAGATCGGGCTCTACCATCGGGAAGCTCAGGACGTTGGTCGGCTTGTCCTTGTGGCGGTATTGGTGGTTGAGGTGGTGGACCTCGTCGTCGGAGGTCAGCCGCACCGAAATCTCGACCGCCGCCGATGCCGTCAGCAGCTCGCCGTGCGGCGTCAGCCCGATCGCGGTCCGCGCCGCGCGCGTGGCGAGTGCGGTCCAGTCGGTCGCTTCGCCCCAGCCGGCGTTGGTGACCTCGACCGCGATCATTGCGCGGCTCCCGCGTCGCGCCGTTGGAGCAGCACGATACGGTTGGTGTTCGTCCCGCCCCGATTGTTGCCGACGCCCCAGCAATTGGCGGTCTTGGTGAATTCCTGTTGATTGACCATCACCGCGAGCCGGTCGAATGGGAGCTTTTCCGCCGCCGCCCAGACGAGGCGTTCGAGCAACACCTTGCCGCGCCGCACTTCGCCGACTTCGAACGCGACGTGCCCGCCCGGCCGAACGATCCGCGCCAGATCGGTCAGCACGCCCGTGACCATCTCGCTCCACGCCGCCTCGGTCCGCACCATTGAAATATCGACTGCGGTGACGTCGATCCCGGCGAACCAGCACCGCAGCCAATTGTCGTCGGCATATTGAACGATATCGAGGAACGGTGGTGAGGTGACGACAAGCGTCGCGCTGGAATCCGGGATTCCGCGGGCGTCGCGTGCGTCCTGTGACGTGAGGACCGGGTCGCCGACGGCGAGCCGACCGACCTCACCCAGCAGCGCCCGGCTCTTCTTGAGGATCAGCTTGGCGATCTCGCGTCGCGGCGGAATCTGGTCGCGCTTGGCGTTGATCTTGACCTGCGACTCGACGCTCACCGCCTGGTTTGGGGGCAGCGTGTAGACCGAGAAGAAGCCGGGCGAATGGCCCGTCAGGCGATTGATTGCGACCATCCTGATCCAGTCGATCGCGGGGTCGGGTCGCGGATCGTCGAGCGGCCCCTCGCGCAGCAGCCAATCACGCAGCACGGTCAGTTCGCGCAGCGTTTCCGGATGGTAGAAGGCGAGCAGGTCGTTGCGCACCGCTGGGCCGTCACCCCACGGCACCGTCGCCAGTCGGGCCGCGACTTTGTCGAGCTTCGGCGGCGTCAGGCGCGGCCGGGTCAGCAAGGTCGATAGCGGGTTGATGTCGTTGCCGAGCGGCCGCCGCCCCATCAGCGCGGCCTGCAGCGGCGTGGTACCGCGGCCCATGAACGGGTCGTAGACGCCGTCGCCGGGGCAAGTCAGCCGGTCGATGAAGAAGGCCGGCAGTTGCGGTTTGAAACAGGCGCGGTAGCTGATCTCGTGGATCGCCGCGGCCTGGCGTTGGCGCGCGGTCCAGAATTCGTTGACGAAATAGGGGATGCCGTCCTCGACCGTCTCGATCGTCGCGGCGCCGAACGCATCGAACGCGCGCAGATCGTCGAGCAAGCCGTCGCGAGTTGTGAAGCTCGCCGGCCGATCCTCAATCCATGTGTCCGATCGCGGTCGCGCCAGAACGGCCGCGTCGCTCACTCGCTGCCCTCGTACGCCTCGACGATCCGGCCGACGATCGGGTGGCGGACGACGTCCTTGGCGGTGAAACGCGAAAACGCGATGCTCTCGATCCCCTCCAGCCGCATCGTCGCATCGGCCAGCCCCGACGAGCCGACGCCGCCGGGCAGGTCGGTCTGGTTGGGGTCGCCGCAGATCACCATCCGGCTGCGCTCACCGAAGCGGGTCAGGAACATCTTCATCTGCGCGGGCGTGGTGTTCTGCGCCTCGTCGAGGATGATGAACGCGTCGGCCAGCGTGCGCCCGCGCATGAACGCGATCGGCGCAATCTCGATCTCCCCCGAACTGATCCGCCGCTCGACTTGTTCGGCGGGCAAGCAATCGTTGAGCGCGTCGTAGAGCGGGCGCAGATAAGGATCGACCTTCTCCTTCATGTCGCCAGGGAGGAAACCGAGCTTCTCGCCCGCCTCCACTGCCGGGCGCGACAGGATCAGGCGCTGGACGCTGCCCGAAATGAGTTGGGATACGGCCTGGGCTACCGCGATGTAGGTCTTGCCGGTACCCGCCGGCCCGAGCGCGAAAATCATGTCGTTATTGGTCAGTTCGCGCATATAATGGGCTTGCGCTGGCGTCCGCGGGACGATCGTCTTCTTGCGCGTGCGGATCATGATCGGCGGCGCGCCACCGCCGCCTTCGGCGCTGATGATACCGTCGAGCACCGGCTCCGCCGCCATCGCGATCGAGGCATCGACAAGGCCGGTATCGACCTCCTCGCCGCGCTGGATCCGCTTGTAGAGATCGTTGAGCACGTCGCGGCCCATCGCGACCTGCTCGGCCGAGCCCTCAAGCCCGATCCGGTTGCCGCGCGCGGTGATGTAGATGCCCAGCCGATGTTCGAGCGCGACGAGATTCTGGTCGTATTGCCCGAAGAGTTGCGCGAGCAGTTGCGGCTTGTCGAAGGTGAGCTCTACCCGGCTGCGTTCACCGGACTGGGCGGGGACAGGCTTGCGGCTCATGCGGTCCTTTCGGGGCTGGTTGCTCGCCACTGTGACAGAGCGATCGGGTCCATGACAGACAAAAACATCGCCCGAACGCGAAGGTCCGGGCGATGTTGCAGGAAAGTCGCGGGAGAAGGCGGAGAAGCGCCGCCCGCGTGCGGAGGACGCTTCTCCTTCAGGTCAGGCGTAGCGGACGCGCTGCGACGCAGGCGCGCGGCGGCGAACCACCCCAGCCAGCGCGCCGAAGCCCAGGATGATCATTCCCCAGGTCGCCGGCTCCGGCACCGCGCCATTGGCCAGCGTCGACTTGACCGAGAAGTTGTCGACACCGAGGCCATGGTCGTTGCCACCCGAGTTGACGTCGATCCAGCGGAACCCGAAATTGGCACCCGACGCGATCGAGAGGCCACCGATTGTCGCGCCAAGGTTGCGTTGGTTCGCGGCGAGGTTGCCGTCCAGCGCGCCCTGCGTGCCCGACGTGAACAACGGCGCGAAATTGAGCGCGCTAACCGTCGTCCAGGTGCCGCTCGTCAGGCTGGTCGCGTTCGTCGAATATTGGAACGTGAGCCCGTCGTCGGTCGAATTGCCCAGGCGCCACTGCTCACCGATATAGGCGATGTCGAACGCGGTGATCGTGCTGGCCAACGCGTTGGTGAACAGCACGCCATAGGTGCTTTCGAGCGACCCGCTGGCCAAGCTGCCGAGCGCGCGCTCGGTGCTGCCGGCGGCGCCGAAGCTGTAGGTGTTGCCGGCAGTCGAGCTGCCGGTGCCCGCGGCGTAAATGCCGTCGGCGTTGGCCTGCGTCTCGTTGATCGCGAAGCCGGCGGGCAGCGCGGTGCCGGTGCCGGACGACGCAAGCGTGTCGAAGTCTTGCAGATAGTTGGTCGTGGTCAGC
>JBDSED010000128.1:0-31562 GCA_039920225.1 Sphingomonas sp. | reverse complement strand
GTGTAGCGCCCGCTCGGCAAGTCGGCGACGACGATCGCGGTCGCGTCGATGCGGTCGGATTTGATCTTGAGATTGTCGGACAGCAATTTGCCGTTCGAGTAAGCGAAATCGCCGACCGCGCTGACGTTGGTGAGCAACCCGCCCGCCGCCACGTTCAGCCCGGTGACGCGTCGCGCGCGCGCGTTGACCGGAACCATCACATGCTCGGCATCGACCGTCGCCTTGCCCGACGCACTGAGCCCTTCGACCCCGGTGCCGTTGAACGACAGCGCCGCAGCGCTGATGCTGTAACCGATCGTCGGCGTGACGAACGGCCCGTCGAGCGTCAGGTGCGTCATCACGTCGCGGCCCGTCAGATTGGGCAGGATCGCACCGGGCGTCAGCAGCCGCGCATCGACGACGAAATTGCCGAACTTGTTCTCGCCGAGATCGATCAAGCCGTTTGCCGCGACCGCCAGCGCACTCGACGTCAGGGTCATCCGCGTCGTCGCCTTGCGCTTGTCGAGCGTGGAGCTGATGTCGACCATCATCCCGCCGGCGGTCAGTCGATCGACCGGGCCCGCCATGTAGAGCCCAGGATGCGTGAGGCCGCGGATCGTGAAGGTGCCGTTTGCCGCCGCGAGATCGAGGTCGGCGAGGTTCTGCCCGCCGAGCGTCGCCAGCCCCTTGCCGTTCCACGACTTCCAGTCGCCATTGCCGTCGACGCGGATCGCGAGCGGCGCCTTCGTCCCGCTCATCGCCGCCACGACACCGTCGCCGGGTGCATCGAGCGACGCCTTGATCGTCAGCTTGTTTTCAGTTGGCACCGCGTCGAGCGTCAGCCGTAGCTTGTCGCCGCCGGCTATCCCCGGTCCGCGCAAGGCATCGGCATTCGCGACGAGCTGCGCTCGGCCAGCTGCAATGTGTGCGGCGCCGTCGATCCGAACGAGGTGCGTCTGACCCGTGACTTCCTTCGCCAGCACCAGCCGATCGACCTTCAGCCGGTCGATGTCGATATTGATGTCGGGCAACAACGGCGCGTTGGGGTCACCCGGTTTCAACGTCACCGGCCGCGTCATCGTGACGAGCGGCGCTTCCATCGAATCGACGTCGATGTGGTTCCAGAAGAACTGGAACGGGTGCCACTCGATCACCGCCGACGGCGCGGTGAGGAATACGCTCTTGGTGTCGCTGACGCGCAAGTCGACCAGTTCCATCCGGCCGTAGATCGACCCCTTGATCCGCCCGACCTTGATGTTGAGCCCGGTCTCGGTGGTATAGCCCGCCAGCCGGGAGACGATGAAGCGATGCCCCGGCGCGGTGTCGAGCCCGACATAGACCAGCAACAGCAACGCCGCGATGCTGGCGAGCAGGATCGCCGTCCAGCGCGCGACCGACTGCCAAAGTGGCCGCCGCACGATCACCACCGTCTCCGGCGTGTCGTCGGGGGCGGTCGCTTCGGCCATCAGAACGCCTGGCCGATCGAGATGTAGAGCGCGATCCGGCTGTCGCCCTTGCGGCGGTTGAGCGGAGTCGCGACGTCGATCCGGACGGGGCCAAAATTGGTGTAGAAGCGTCCGCCGATCCCCGCGCCGAAGCGCAGGTCGTTGAATTTCGGCATCGTCGACTCGTACGAATTGCCGGCATCGACGAACGGCACGATCCCGAAATTGCCGAAGCGGTAGCGCGCCTCGAGCGCGAACTCATTGAGCGACCGCCCGCCGACCGGGTCGCCATTGGGATCGAACGGTCCGAGCCGCTGATAGCCATAGCCGCGCACGGACCCTCCGCCGCCGCCATAGTAACGCCGCGACGGCGCGAGGTCATCGCGCGCGACGCCGACGATCGATCCGACCCGAACACGGCCCGCGACGACCAGGGCATCGGTAACCGAATAGTAGGTGCTCGCCTCAGCGAGGGAGCGCAGATACGGGCGCGCCGCGCCACGCACCGATCCTTCGGGGCTGAGCGACAGTTTGACCCGATAGCCCCTGGTGGGATTGAGCAGATCGTTCGACGTGTCGAACTGTCCCATCACCGGCAACGCGCCGATGAAATAGGTCCCGCGACGCCGCTTGCCCGCGCCGAAGTCGTAGACGTCCTCGTTGGTGCCGGTCAGCTCGAAGCCGTAGAAATAGGTGAATTTCTTCTGCCAGATCGGCGTCGAATCGTAGGAGACGCGGCCAATCAACGACAGCGACACCGCGTTGAACGCATCGTAATTGTTGCGCCCCGCCGTCAGCCCGAAACTCAGCGTGCGGTCGCGTTGGCGCCAGTTCGAGCGACGGAAGGTGATGCCGGCACCCTGTTCCTGCGTGCCGCCGACCGCGGTGACGATCAGCGCGCCCTCGGGCGGGAAGGCATTACGTGCGGTGTATGTCCCCTCGGCGCGCAAGCCCTGCCCCGTACTATAGCCTGCAATAGCGGCGACCGACCGCGTCTTGCCCACCCGCTGGGTGACGGCGATATCGACGATGCGTGTGCCGTCGGCCGCGTCCTTGCCTGTATCGACCGGCTCGACCGCGACGGTGGAAAATAGTCCGGTCGCGACCAGCGCCTTACGCAGATCGTCGATGCCGCGCGTGTCGTAGAGCTGACCCGGCTTGAAGCGGCGCAGGATACGGATGTGATCGGCGCCAAACGCGAGTCTGCCGGTGGTGGTAATGTCGCCGAAGCTCGACCGCGGCCCGGTATCGACCGGCAGCGTATAGTCGCCGGTGAAATTCGCCTCGTCGAGCAGGATGTCACGCGTGCCGAGGCGCGCGAACGGATAGCCGGTCTGGCCGAGTTGCAAGCTGACGTTGGCCTCCGCGCCCTGGATTCGTTCGGCCTCGATCGGGTCGCCAGTGCGCAGCGGCAGGTTCCTGGTGATGAGGTCTGGAGGCGTCACCGCAATGGTATCTACCTTGACCTTACCAAGCTTGTAGAGGTTGCCCGGGACGGCGTTGACCACCGCGCGAACGCGGGTCGGGTCGTTCGGGATCGTCTCGATCACCGACACCGCGCTGGCGTCGTAATAGCCCTTGCTCTTCATCAGCCGGATGGCGAGCGCTTCGTCCTCGCGAGCGCGCGCGGTCACCATCGGGATGTTCGCCGCCTTGCCGCCGCCCTTCCTGAGCGCGGAAAACGTCTTGAACTGACCGTCGAGCCCCAGCGGGTCGAGCCCGTTGACGACGGAGTCGTAGCGCAATTGCGCGCCCTTCTTGTCGTCGGTCGCCGCGACGTCGACCACCGGCGCGGTGTTGTAGCTGTCGAGCGGCGGCAGCGGTTGCGCGAGTTCGGCGGGCGGTTCGGGCGCCGGGGGCAGCGTGCCCGGCTCGACGATCGGCGCGGGGGGTGCGGTTGCGCTGTCGGGCGCCTTGTCGGCGGTCTGCGGGGTGAACGGCGCGTCCTGCGGGATCGGTTCGAGCGGCGCGTTGATGTCGTCGGACACCTTGGGAAGGGCCGCATTGAAGTCCTGATCGCTAACGATCGGCTTGTCGCCTTCGGGATCGGCGGTCGGTGTCGGGATCGGCACCGGCTTGCCCTGCTGCTTGGCGGGGCCAGGCGCCGTCGGCGGCGCGGTTTGGGCAAGCGGTACCCCCGGCACCAGCGCGCCAACCGCAATGACGTAGCAAGCATGATGAACGATACGCGACACGACAATCCCTTTGCCGGGGGTCGCCGTATCGCCCCTGCTGTCCGCTGCCAACGCTTTGTTCCGTCCAGAGTTCATTGAGAGGTTTCGGGCGCCACCCGAGCCGCCGCCGCCTCGATATGGTCGAGCATCGCTGAAAGCGTCCGACGCTCCGCCGGATCGAGTTGTTCGAAGATCGCGGCCTCCATCTCAAGTGCTTTCGGCGCGACCTGATCGTAGAGCGCGCGGCCGGTCGCCGTGAGCGTCAACAGATGCGATCTTTTGTCCCCGGTATTGGGCTGCCGCGCGATCAGGCCGCGTTCGACCAGCGCCTGCGCCGCGCGGCTGACCGTAACCTTGTCCATCCGCGTCGCCACACCGACCGCTTGCTGCGTGAGCGCCTGTCCTTCCGCAATAACCGCGATCAGTCGCCATTCTGGGATCTTGAGCCCGAACAGCCGGTCATATGCCGTCGCGATCGCTGCCGACACGCGGTTCGACACCACCGACAGGCGATAGGGAAGGAAGGTGTCGAGCTTGAGTTGTGTCATCGGAATGAAACGCTAGCGCGCCTCTCTCCTTCCGTCATGCTGAACTTGTTTCAGCATCCACTTCGCCACGCGCCCGTCCGCACCTGTGGCGCAAAGGATCCTGAAACAAGTTCAGGATGACGGCAGTTGTTGCTTTGACGTTCAGCGCAAACTCTATATAGTTTCATTTGAAACCACTTTCGGAGCCAATCATGACCAACTCGACCGATAATCCGATGGGCCTCGACGGCTTCGAATTCGTCGAATTCACCTCGCCCGAACCCGAGGCGCTGGCCGATTTGTTCGAAAAGATGGGCTTCACCCATGTCGGCAACCACAAGTCGAAGAACGTCCGCCGCTATGCACAGGGCGACATCAACTTCCTCCTGAACATGGACGATGCCGGCCAGGTCGCGGGCTTCCGCAACGTGCACGGGCCGAGCGCCAACGCCATGGCGTTCCGCGTCGCCGACGGTGGCCAGGCGGTGAAGATGGCGGTCGAGCGCGGCGCGGTCGAGGTTAAAGGCGAGCACGGCCCCGACGAGCTCGACATTCCGGCGATCGAGGGGATCGGCGGCGCCAACCTGTACCTTGTCGATCGGCAGTCGAAGATTTACGACACCGACTTCACGCCGACCGGCAAGAGCGCCGACGATCACAGCGTCGGCCTCCACACACTCGACCACCTCACGCACAACCTCCAGCGCGGGCGGATGGATTATTGGGCGAATTACTACGAGCGCATCTTCAACTTCCGCCAGATCCGCTATTTCGACATCGAGGGCCAGGCGACCGGCTTGTTCTCCAAGGCGATGACCGCGCCGGACGACAAGATCCGCATACCGCTCAACGAAAGCCAGGACGAGCATTCGCAGATCGAGGAATTCATCAAGGATTACAAGGGCGAAGGCATCCAGCACCTCGCGCTGGCGACCGACGATATTTTCAAGACCGTGGACGAGTTGCGCGCCAACGGTATCCGCTTCCAGACCACGCCGCAGACCTATTTCGACCTGATCGACAAGCGTTTGCCCGGGCACAACCACGACGTCGAGGAAATGCGCAAGCGCGACATCCTGATCGACGGCGCGCCGGAAACCGGCGGCGGGCTGCTGCTGCAGATCTTCACGGAGAATATGGTCGGGCCGATCTTCTTCGAGATCATCCAGCGCAAGGGTAACGACGGCTTCGGCGAGGGGAACTTCAAGGCATTGTTCGAGAGCATCGAGCTCGATCAGATCCGTCGCGGTGTCGTGCCGGGGGTGGAGGCTTAATCTTAACTTCCCTCTCCCCTTGCGGGAGAGGGTTGCGCAGACTTGGCAACTTGTTGCCTAGTCGGAGCTGGGTGAGGGGTAAGCGAGCCGCAGGCTCGCGCGGAGCTTCGCTCCGCACCCTCTCCAACCTGCGCTAGCGAGCAAGCTCGCAAGCTTCGGTATCCTCTCCCGCAAGGGGAGAGGAAGAAAGGGCGATATGACCGACTACATGACCGGCTTCGGCAACCATTTCGCCACGGAAGCGGTGGTGGGCGCCCTCCCCGTCGGCCGCAATTCGCCGCAGAAGCCGACGTTCGGACTCTACACCGAGCAACTCAGCGGAACTGCGTTCACCGCGCCGCGCCACGAAAACCGGCGCACGTGGATGTATCGCCTGCGCCCCAGCGCCGCGCATCCCGCGTTCACGCGCTACGACGGCGCCAAGCGTTTCGCGCCCGGCCTGTCCGACAAGCCGCTCGCGCCCAACCGCCTGCGCTGGCAACCGCTGACCGACGCGCCGGCGGCCGACTGGCTCGACAGCCTGACGACGATGGTGGTCGCCGGCGACGGCCCGCGCACGCAGGCGGGCGTCGCGATGCACGTCTATGCGGCGGCGAAGGACATGAAGAACCGCGTCTTCGCCAGCGCCGACGGCGAATTGCTGATCCTGCCCGAACAGGGCGGCCTGACGCTTCTGACCGAACTCGGCAAAATCGACATCGCGCCGGGCCAAGTCGCGGTCGTCCCGCGCGGCCTCCGCTTCCGCGTCACCCTCCCCGACGGCCCGGCGCGCGGATACGTCGCCGAAAACCACGGCCAGCTCTTCCGCTTGCCTGACCTCGGCCCGATCGGATCGAACGGCCTCGCTAACCCCCGCGATTTCGAGACGCCGGTCGCCTGGTTCGAGGATGTCGAAGGCGATTACGAACTCGTCCAGAAGTTCGAAGGGTCGCTGTGGACCACCAACCTCGGCCGCAGCCCGCTCGACGTCGTCGCGTGGCACGGCGATTATACGCCGTATCGATACGACCTGACGCGATTCAACACGATCGGCAGCATCAGCTTCGACCATCCCGATCCGTCGATCTTCACCGTGCTGACCTCGCCGAGCGACGTGCCCGGCACCGCGAACGTGGATTTCGTGATCTTCCCGCCGCGCTGGATGGTCGCCGAGGATACGTTCCGCCCGCCCTGGTTCCACCGCAACACGATGAGCGAGTGCATGGGACTGCTCTACGGCGCCTACGACGCCAAGGCCGACGGCTTCCGCCCCGGCGCGATGAGCTTGCACAACCAGATGAGCGGCCACGGCCCCGATATCGCGAGCTGGAAGGGTGCGAGCGAGGCCGAACTCAAGCCGCACAAGATCGACGGCACGATGGCGTTCATGATCGAAAGCCGCTGGGTGTTCCACTGTACCGACTATGCGCTGGAAACGAGCGCGCTGGACGAGGATTATGACGAGGTTTGGTCCGGGTTTCCGAAGGCGGTGTTGCCTTAATCTTCCAGTGGCGCGGCTGGTAAGTATCGCGCCATCTTGGTGCGGAGCAGTCGGATCAAACTGGCGTCCATGAACTGGTAATCGTCAGGGATTTCCAAGCTGACGACGCGCTTGTCCTTAATTGCCGAGCGAAAGCGCTTCTGCAGCTTATTGCGTTGATGGCGCTCCATGACGAAAATTAGATCGGCCCAGGTGATCAGCTCGTCGGTTATCGGATTTTCCGCGTCATGGTTGGTGCCCGCCGAGGACACAGCAAAGTCGCTTCTAGTCGAGAATATCTGCTCGGCGGTCGGACTGCGCAGCCTGTTTTGGCTGCACACGAACAGAATATGCTTCACTTCATCTGCCGCTTCGCCGTCGCGGTCGTCGTCTTTCCATAAGGCGGCATGATGCCTGCGAGCTTGGCAATGTTGATGCTCGGCTGACGATATACCGCCTTGGCGTGGCTGAACGTCTTGAACCCGTCCGCGCCGTGATACGCGCCCATCCCCGAGGGGCCGACGCCGCCGAACGGCAGTTCCTCGTTGCTGATATGGAAGATCACGTCGTTGAGCGTCACGCCGCCCGACATCGTGCGGTCGAGCACGCGGCGGCGCTCGGTGTCGTCGTTGCCGAAATAATAGAGGCCGAGCGGCCGGTCGCGGCGGTTGACCTCGGCGATGGCGGTGTCGATGCCGCCGGCGTAGCGGCGCACCGGCAGGATCGGGCCGAAGATTTCCTCTTGCATGACCGTCATGTCGTCGGTTGCGTCGCGGACGATGTGGAGCGGCATCTTACGGCTGTTCGAGCCCGCGAAATCCTCATTGGCCGGGTTGACCGTCTCGATCGTCGCACCCTTTGCGCGCGCATCCTCGAGCCAGTCCTGCAAGCGCTGGTGGTGGCGGTCGTTGATGATCGACGTGTAATCGGGGTTGGCGAGCAAGGTCGGATACATCGTCGACACCGCCGCCTTCAGCCCGTCGATCACCGCCTGCTCCTGATCGTCGGGCACCAGCATGTAATCGGGCGCGAGGCAAATCTGGCCGGCGTTCATCATCTTGCCCAGCGCTACGCGTTCGGTCGCCTGGCGAATGTTCGCGCCCTTCCCTACGATCACCGGCGACTTGCCGCCGAGCTCGAGCGTAACCGGCGTCAAATTGTCCGCCGCGGCGTGAAGGATGTGCCGCCCGATCCCGGTCGCGCCGGTGAAGATCAGGTGATCGAACGGCAATTCGGCGAACGCTTTCCCGACCTCAGGACCACCGGAGAAGAACGCCAGTTCGTCCTCGGCGAAATATTGCGGGCACACTTCCTCGAACAGCGCCGCCGTCCGTGTGGTGAACTCGCTCGACTTGACCATCGCGCGATTGCCCGCCGCGAGGATGTTCGCGATCGGCGCCATCACCAATTGCACCGGGAAATTCCACGGCGCGATCACGCCGACCACACCCTTGGGCTGATATTCGATCCAGCCTTTGCCGCCGAGCAGCCCGAGCGGGAACGTCACCGGGCGCCGTTCGGGACGCATCCATTTGTCGAGATGTTTGATCGCGTGCTTGATCGGCCCGATCGACGCGGCGATGTCGGTGACCATCGACTGCTCGCGGCTGCGATGCCCGAAATCCTCGCTTAGCGCGTCGCAGAACGCATCGGCATGATCGCGGATCATCGCCGCGGCGCGCTTGAGGCGATCCTTTCGGGCGGGGGCGGAGACCGGCAATTCGGCCTGGAAGGCGGTGCGCTGCGCGTCGAGGGTCGCGCGCATGTCCATCACGCGCACCCGATCAAGCCGCCGGCGGGCACGACGACCGTGTCCCTGCCGGCCCGCTCTATTCGAAGCGTTGCGTCGCCGATCCGCGCACCGCTAGCCAAATTGGTTTCACCGGAGATCGTCATGTCGAGCGTCGCGGTGACGTCGCCGCCCTTATATTCGGTGGTGTGCGCGAACCCGTAGCCGCCCGTGCCGTTCTGCGCCGACAGCGCGAAATCCTGCACCTTGCCGTCGATCGTCAGGCGGATCGCCGCGGGGTCGGCGACCGCCATCGCGATCATCGCCTGGCTCGGCCCGCGCGTCCACAGGAACGCGGCGCAGCCCTTGGCGGGCAGGTCCTGCTTGGGCACTGCGCCGATCGGCAGGCCATCGACGCTGGCGACGATCGGCGGCGCGGCCGGGGGTTTCTTGTCCCTGGCCACGGCGGGCATGGCGAGGACGATCAGGGCGAGCGGAAGTATCTTCATGGACCGAACGCTATCATGACCAGCCACACCGGGTAAGCCGCGATCGCCATCAGCGCGCCGAACGGCACGTAATCGGTTGCCGCGACAGTTTGCCCTCGCAACCGCGCGGCCAGCACGGCGCCGAGACCCACGACGCACGCAAGCAGCAGCACGAACGGCAGCATCGCCCAGCCGACCCACAGCCCGATCGCGCCGAACAGCTTCGGGTCGCCCCCGCCCAACCCTTCGCGCCCGCGCACGCGGCGGTATGCGAACGCGATCAGCCAGAGCGAGACGAACCCCGCCGCGCCACCGATCACACGATCGGGCCAACCGGGCGGCGCTATCGCTGTCGCGGCCAGCCCGGCCGCCGCCAACGCGCCGGTCAATGCATTGGGCAACCAGAACTCGGCAACGTCGAGCGCCGCCAACGCGAGTAGTAGCCACCCGAACACCGCGCCGGCGACAGCGATCGGTCCGGGCACGGCGAGCCCGCTGATCACCCCCAGCACCGCGCAGCCGAGCTCGATCTGCCAATGCCGGGAATCGATCACCGCCCCGCATGATCGACAGCGGCCGCGCGACGCCAGCGCGCTGCCTAGCGGCACCAATTCCCACCACCGCAATGTCCGCGCGCATCCGTCGCACGCCGATCGTCCGCCGATCACCGATCGCTCCTGCGGCCAGCGGATCACCAGGGTCGCGAGGAAACTCCCGACGACTGCGCCGAGCACGCCGAGTCCGGCCGGCCATACCCAGTCAGGCATCGGCCTTCTTGCGGATCAGGTAGCGGTAGACGCCGAACAGATTGACCGCGAAGAGCACGACATTCTGCGTGCCCAGCGCACCGTCCTTCGCGAGCACCGCCCCGGCGATCCAGCACAGCGACGATCCGAGGAAGACGACGAAACCCCACCCCGTCACGCGCCGCCCCGAATCGAGCGATACCATCAATGCGGCGATGATCCCGCTGATCGAAGCCAGCCATTTGAGGACGGTGGTGAGCGTTTCCATCAGCGCGGCCTACGCGCCCTGTCCCAGTTCGTCATCCTGAACTTGTTTCAGCATCCATGCATCCACAAGCACCGCGGCGTGGACGGCGCGATGGATGCTGAAACGAGTTCAGCATGACGGGAATGCGGGGCGGCATAGTACGGTGTTTGCGCCGATGGCTCCCCATCCCTACATCGCCATCAACCCATCCGGAGCTCCAACATGGCCGCCGACCCGATCGTCATCCTGTCTTACGCCCGCACGCCGATGGGGAGCTTCCAAGGCTCGCTGACCGGCGCGTCCGCGACGCACCTCGGTGCGACGGCGGTCAAGGGCGCGGTCGAGCGCGCCGGAGTCGATCCCAAGGCGATCGAGCGCATCTACATGGGCTGCGTCCTCCCCGCCGGGCTCGGCCAGGCGCCGGCCCGACAGGCGGCGATCAATGCGGGACTCGGCGATCATGTCGAGGCGACCACGGTCAACAAGATGTGCGGGTCGGGCATGCAGGCGGCGATCATGGGGGCCGAGGCGCTCGCCGCCGGGTCGGTCGACCTGCTCGTCGTCGGCGGGATGGAGAGCATGACCAACGCTCCGTATCTGTCGATGCGTCATCGGGGCGGCGCGCGGATCGGGCATGACGTGCTCAAGGATCACATGTACCTCGACGGGCTCGAGGACGCCTATGAACCCGGCAAGCTGATGGGGTCGTTCGCCGAAGATACCGCGCAGGAATATCAGTTTACGCGCAAGGCGCAGGACGATTACGCGATTGCGTCGCTGGAGCGCGCGCAGAAGGCTCAGACATCGGGCGCGTTCGATCGGGAGATCGTCCCCGTCGAGGTGGTCGGCCGCAAGGGCACCGACACGATTGCGCTGGACGAGCAGCCCGCCAAGGGCGATCCGTCGAAAATTCCGACGCTGCGGCCTGCTTTTTCGAAAGACGGCACGATCACCGCGGCCAACGCTTCGTCAATCTCCGATGGCGCGGCGGCTTTGGTCCTGACTCGCCAATCGGTCGCCGATAAGCTCGGCAAGACGCCGGTCGCGCGGATCGTCGCGCACGCCGCCCACGCCCACGCCCCGGCCCTCTTCACCACCGCGCCGGTGAACGCGATGCAGAAGGCGCTCGACAAGGCCGGCTGGACCGTCGCCGATGTCGATCTGTTCGAGGTCAACGAAGCGTTCGCGGTGGTCGCGATGATCGCGATGCACGACCTCGGCATCCCGCACGATAAGATCAACGTCCATGGTGGCGCAACCGCGCTCGGCCACCCGATCGGCGCAAGTGGGGCACGGATTCTGACCACGCTGATCTCGGCGCTGCAAACGCGCGGGCTAAAGCGCGGGATGGCGTCGCTGTGCATCGGCGGTGGCGAGGCGACTGCGGTTGCGGTGGAGTTGGTCGGCTGACCTACGCCATCCGCACGACGCGCGCAGCTGACGCTCGCTGGCTTCCGGCGATCGAGCAATCCGCGGGCCAAGTCTTCCTCGCCGTTCCCGGACTCGAATGGATCGCCGACGACCACAATATGGCGGCGTCGACTCACGCGACGCTGGCGATGGCGGGGACGAGCTGGGTAGCGGTCGATAGTGCCGACGCGCCGGTCGGCTTCATCGCCTGCGAGGAACGCGGCGACGTGCTTCATATCTGCGAATTCGCCGTCGATGAGGGATTGCATGGCCAGGGCGTCGGGCGAGCGTTGCTCGACTTCGCCGTGGCGTTCGCGCGGTCGCGCGACCTTGCCGCGGTGACGCTGACGACGTTTCGCGACGTCACCTGGAACCAGGGCTTCTACACCCGCCGCGGTTTCGCGACGGTGGCGCCGGTCGGCGACGAACCGCTCGCGATCATCCTGCGCGACGAGGCGCAGCACGGTCTGCCGCCAGAACGACGCTGCGCGATGCGGCTGGCGCTGAACTAGAGGTCGAGCGCGAAATACCGGCTGAAGCTAATATCGGTATAGCCCGCGAACGGCCCGCATTCGACGAACCCGGCCGCGCGATAGAGCGCATGCGCCGGATCGAACGGCGGGCTGCCACCGGTCTCGAGGCTGAGCCGCCGGTAGCCTCTGGCCCTGCCCTCGCCGATCATATGGTCGAGGATCGCCCGCGCGACGCCGCGCCGAAGTGCTGCAGGCGTGGTTCGCATCGATTTCAGTTCGCCGTGCCCGTCATCGAGTCGTTTCATCGCGCCCATGCCGAGCAAGTCGTCCCCGTCCCACGCCGTCCACACCGTCACATCGGGATTGCTGAGCCCCGAACTATCGAGCGCGAACACCTGGCAAGCCGGTGAATGCGCATGCATCTCGCGCAAATGATATTCGACCAGCGCCGCCACCTCCGGCCGCGTCAGATCGTCGCGCTCGATCCGCATCACTCGATCGTTTCGGTGGCGTCGACGCCCCAGATATGGCTGATCTCGACGAACCCGCCGCGGCCTTTGACGTCGAGGTAGCACCAGCCGTTGCCGCACTGGCTGATCCGCCCGACCACGCCCGCCACCGCGCGCCAGTTGACCTTCCCCTCGTAACGCGGCGAGTCGCGCAGTTCGGCAATGTCGCCCATCACCATCGCCGTGCGAGTCTCGCTGACCAGATTGGCCTGCATCCAGCCCTGCGTGCCGCCCGGATCCTCGATCTTGCGCCACGCCGCACCGGCGCCCTTTTCCTTGAAATTCTCGATCACCTTCACCGGCAGGCCGGGACGGACATATTTCCAGCTGATCGGGTAGTTGCGCCCCGGCCCGGTGCGCATCCACACCTCCTTGGCCTGGAGCGATGCGAAGTAGGGCGGCTTCCTTTCGACCAACGCCGCCACGGCCGGCACCGCCAATGCGCCCGCCGCAATCATCATCAGTGCCTTGGCGTAGCGCATGGCAAATCCCTTGTTGATCAATCGAGTCCCCTTGTATCGCTTCGTGACGGTCCGCATCAACCGATTGACCTCAGTCAAAACCAGCGCCAAGCCTCCGGACATGCCCAATTCGAGACGAAAACCGCGGGTGATCGTGACGCGCGAATTGAGCGATGCGGTGATGGACCGCATGGCCGAGCTGTTCGACACGCAATTGAACCGCGAAGACATCGCAATGTCGCGCGACGAGATGATCGCCGCCGTCAAGTACGCCGACGTGCTGGTCCCGACCGTGACCGACGCGATCGACGAGGACGTGATCGAGGCGGCGGGCGACCGGCTGAAGCTGATCGCCAATTTCGGCAACGGCGTCGACCATATCGACCTGAAAGCGGCCCGCGCACGCGGCATTCTGGTCACCAATACGCCCGGCGTGCTGACCGACGACACCGCCGACATGACGATGGCGCTGATCCTGTCGGTGCCGCGGCGGCTGGCCGAGGGCGAAAAGCTCGCGCGGTCGGGCGAGTGGCGCGGTTGGAGCCCGGGCGCGATGCTCGGCCATCGCATTGGCGGCAAGACGCTGGGTATCGTCGGGATGGGCCGCATCGGCCAAGCGGTTGCGATGCGCGCACGGCCGTTCGGGTTGACGATCCATTATCACAACCGCCACCGCCTGCCCGACGCGCTGGAAGCCGAGCTTGGCGCGACATGGCATGCCGACCTCGACGAAATGCTGGGCGGCTCCGATTTCGTGACGATCCACACGCCGCACACCGACCAGACTGAACATGTCATGGACGCCCGCCGCCTCGCCCTACTCAAGCCCGAAGCGTATCTGATCAACACCTCGCGCGGCACCGCGATCGACGAGGCTGCGCTGATCGATGCACTCGAAGCGGGACACTTGGCCGGTGCGGGTCTCGATGTGTTCGAGCACGAACCGGCGATCGATTCCCGTCTGCTAGCGTTATCAAACGTCGTGCTGTTACCGCACATGGGATCGGCGACCTACGAAGCGCGCATCGCGACCGGCGAGCGCGTGATCACCAACATCCAACACTGGGCCGACGGCCACCGCCCGCCGGATCAGGTGCTGGAGGGGTGGATTTAGAGCACCTCACTTCCGTCGTCAGTGATCGCTTCGTGCAGCTGGCTCGCCTGATGCATCCGCTCGTGCAGAATTGCGAGGATCGCTATCCGACCATCCGCTCCGACCTTCCAGTAGATGAAGTGATGCCGCGATCGCCGGTAAAACCCGTCCACGCCGAGTGCGGAGGCAATGGGCCGCCACGATACACGCTTCTCAGCGATGGCCCCGAATTCATCGAATAGCGCCAGAACATAATCGTCGGCCTGTCGCAGCCCCCATCGAGCGGCCGTATAATCATAGATGTCGTCGAGGCAGGAGTTGGCGCCCGGTTCGAGCCGAAACGCCGTCATCCGCCGTGTCGCGACCGACCGCGCCCGATGACATCTTTCGCCGTCACGACGACATATTGGTCCTCGGGCGTTGCGAAGGCACGCTGCAGTTCAGCCTTCAGCGTCTCGAACTTTCCCTGCTCAACGCGAGCGAGATCACGACGGATGAGGTCGCGGACATACTCGCTGGCGTTATCGTAAAGCCCATCCCCGCCGATGTTCGCGGCGACGAAATCGGAAAGCGCGCCGCTGATACGCACGTTCAATGCAAGAGGTTTGTTCATCACCGCGTCCACAAATTCGAAGATATTGTAGACAGACCTCCGCTGCAAGGCAACATCAATCGCCCGTGAGGATGCGATCGACCAGCTGCTTCACTGTCGGCACGAAGCCGTTCGAATAAAACGGGTCCTTTTTGAAATTGTAAGCGCCATGTCCGGCGAACATCAAATTCTGGTCGGTGTCGCCGCCGTGCGCGATGTCCTGCAGTGTCTTCTGGATGCAGAAGCTGCGCGGGTCGGCGAGGCGGCCGGTCGAATTGGTCTCGCTGTCCTTCCACGACGAGAACGCGCACTGGCTGAGGCAGCCCATGCAATCGGCCTGATCCTTGCGGATCACCGCCTTCTCGGTCGGAGTCACGAACACCAATGTGTTGTCGGGGGTCTTGAGCGCGTCGGTGAACCCCTGCCCGAACCATTCGCGCGCGCGCAGCAGGTCGTTGCGCGTTACCCAAAAGTTCTTACCCTTCACGCCGACATCGAGCTGGAAGGTGTGGTCGCCCGCTTCCTGCGCCGAGAAGGCGATCTGGCGCTCCGACCGCGCTTCCAGCAAGCGCAGGAACGGATTGCGCACCGCGCTGGAATAGAAACCGGTCGGCGAGAAGCGGTGGAGCAGCACCTCGCCGGGCTCGATATCGGTAAGCTTGGCTTTCCAGCCCTCCGGAATAGGGCTTTCCCGCGTCAGCAACGGGCGCGTGCCGAACTGGAAGGCGATCGAGCCGAGCTCTGGATTGTCGATCCAATTGTTCCAGTCGCGCAGATACCAGACGCCGCCTGCCATCACGATGGGTACGCTGTCCGGAATGCCGCCCTCGCGCATCGTCTCGCGGAGCGCTTTTACCCGCGGATACGGGTCTTGCGGCTGCAACGGGTCCTCGGCATTCGACAACCCGTTGTGCCCGCCCGCGAGCCACGGGTCCTCGTACACCACCGCCGATAGAAAATCGGCCGCCTTCGAATAGGCACGCTTCCACAAAGCCGAGAACGCACGCGCAGAGCTGATAATCGGTAGGTAACTCACGTTGTAAGACGCAGTGATTTCGGACAATTTGTATGGCATGCCGGCGCCGCAGGTGACACCCGATACCAGCCCACGAGTCCGCTCGAGCACGCCATGCAGGATGCGCTGCGCCCCGCCCATTTCCCACAGCACGTTGATGTTGATCGCGCCCTTGCCGCCGGCGATATCGTAGGCGCGCTTGACCTGTTCGACCGCGCCGTCGATTGCGTATCGTATCAATTCTTCGTGCCGTTCGCGCCGCGTCAGCGCGGTATAGACCTGCGGAATGATCTTGCCCTCGGGATCGTAACTGTCGGCGTTGACCGCGCTGACCGTGCCGATGCCGCCCGCCGCCGCCCACGCGCCCGCAGAGGCATGATTGGTAGCCGCGACGCCCTTCCCACCTTCGACCAGCGGCCAGACCTCCTGGCCGTTGTAGATGATGGGCTTGAGGCCTTTGAACACGTAAATCTCCTGGATTAGTAACGCGCGGATATAGCGAATGGATGCTCACACGAGCAAATACGAACTTAGGCTAGGGACCCTGGCCTACCGACGGCGCCTTCGTAGAGTGTGCGATAGGACGCGATCATCGTTTTCTCGTCGTATTCGGCCACAGCCTTGGCGCGATTGGCCTTGCCGACGACGGCGCGGCCAGCGGGATTTTCCGCCGCCGCCTGGATAACGTCACGCAGGCCGACTTCGTTGCGGTGTTGGTCGATCAGCGGCCAATTGTCGCGCGACACCATGTGCAGCATGTCGCCGACATTCGGCGCCGCGATCGGCAGGCCGGCGGCCATCCCTTCCACGATCGAGATCGGGAATTGCTCGCTCATCGAAGACAGCGACAGGATGTCGAACAGGCCGATATAGCGGTACGGGTCGGGCAGGAAGCCAGGCATCACGAGCTGGTCTGTCATCGCCATGTTCATCGCGGTCTGCTCGATCTTAGCGCGTTCCGGGCCCTCGCCGACGATGACTAATCGGATCTTCGCCGGGCAACCGGCCACCGCTCGCACCAAGGCAGGCAGGTTCTTGACCTCGCGCAGACCCGCCAGCGCGCCGACCACGACCTCGCCGGGCTTGCGCTCGAAGCCTGGGATCGCTCTGGGGTCCGGCTGCCGTGCATACAGCGACGTCTGGATGCCATTGGGGATGCGGTGGAGCAGCGGTTGGCCGATCTTCCACACCGTCTTCGCAAGATGTTCGAGCGTGACCGATGGCACTACGACCGCATGTGCTGCGCCGAATGCAATCCGCCGATAGACCGTTCGCCGCGCCTTCAGCCGGGCCGCCTCATCGGCGTTGAAGCCGTCCTCGTGATGGATGACCGGCGGCGCGCCTTTCGGAAAGGCGCGCTTCGCCATCACCGCGTCGATCCCCCCCCAATTGTAGCTCAGCACCAGGTCGAACCGGCGCATGAACTTGGCGATCGCCTCGAACCGCGCGACCGACGGCCGGCCGGTCAGTGGCGGCGGGTTCTGCGCAATCTCGTACGCGATGCCTTTGGCGACCGCATCGCATGCCGACAGCGCGTTAGGCATGCCCGACACGATCGTGTGGCGCGCACGGTCGCCGAACGCGTTCATCAATCGCACCGCGCGCGCTTCCTTGCCGCCCAGATCGAACGACGAATGCATGTGAAGGATATTGAGCGGCGCGGGCATCAATACGCCCCTACCCAGCTTCGCCCCCGGCGATCAAGCAAGCTGCGTCAGGCCTTGACCGATACGCGCGCGACGCGGTCGAGCAGCCGGTCGATCGCCGCCACCGCCTCGGCTTCGGTAAGCGTAGGCGTATGGCCGACGTCGGGGACGGTGACGAGTTCGCCCTCATCCAGCCGCGCGACCATCTTCGCGGCGGTTGCCTCGCCCAACACGTCGGACCGTCCGCCGCGCACGATCAGTGCGGGCACGGGCATGAGCGCGTCGAACGCAGCCCACATGTCCGGCCCGGCTTCGTTACCCGGCACGCGGAACGGCTCGGCGATCTTCATGTCGTAATCGAGCACGATCCGCCCGGCGCTGTTGAGGCGGTAAAGCCGCTTGGCCATCGCCAGCCAATCCTCGACGCCATATTGCGGATAGACGTCGGCATTCCCTTCCTGAACCGCGCGCGCGGCGTGCATCCAAGTCGGCCAGACGTTCGACTTGCCGACGTAGGAGCGGATGCGCCCCAGCCCCGTCGCCTCGATCTCCGGCCCGACATCGTTGAGCAGCACGCCGGCCAGCTTCTCCGGCGCGTTCCCCGCGAGCAGCATCGTCACGATCCCGCCGAGCGACGTGCCGAACGCGACGTAGCGGCCGATACCGAGATCTGCGAGCAGCGCTTTGACATCCTTCACGTAGGTCGCGGGCACGTAGGTCATCGGGTCCTTGGCGGCCGCACTCCCACCGCGGCCACGGAAATTGACCGCTATGACACGCCACTCGCCCGCCAGCCGTTCCGCGATATCCTCGAAATCGCGCGCGTTGCGCGTCAGTCCGGCCATGCACAGGATCGGCGGGCGGTCATCGCGCCCCGGATAGTCGCGATAGTGCAGCCGCACCTCGTCGTCGGACTCCCAGTAGCGATTTTCATAAGCCGGCATGGTTGCGTCCTGTTGGGCGACACCCTCATATTGCCGCAT
Source organism: Sphingomonas sp. (assembly GCA_039920225.1). Classification (GTDB taxonomy): domain Bacteria; phylum Pseudomonadota; class Alphaproteobacteria; order Sphingomonadales; family Sphingomonadaceae; genus Sphingomonas. The sequence continues at coordinate 13,312 of JBDSED010000128.1, read as the reverse complement.
GCCCGCCCGCCCGCAAGCGTATCGCCCCGAAAGCACGATCCTGGAACTGGGCGACGCATTCTACGACCCGGTTGCAGCGGCGGATTTTCCGCAAACGATCCTGCGCTTCCGCAACGATCGCGCAGCGGCGGAGGTCGGTCTCGATTCGCTCAGTGACGAGGCGTGGGTCGCGCATTTCGGGCGATTCGCGGCGCTGCACGACACGCTGCAGCAACCGCTCGCGCTGCGCTATCACGGGCATCAGTTCCGCGTGTACAATCCGGAGATCGGCGACGGCCGCGGGTTCCTGTTCTCGCAGATGCGCGACGGCGCCGGCCGGCTGATGGACCTCGGCACCAAGGGATCGGGGCAGACGCCCTACAGCCGATTCGGCGACGGGCGGCTGACGCTGAAAGGCGGCGTGCGCGAGATATTGGCGACCGAGATGCTCGAAGCGCTCGGCGTCCAGACCTCGCGGAGCTTCTCGCTGATCGAGACCGGCGAAGCGCTCGAGCGCAACGACGAACTTTCGCCGACACGCGGCTCCGTGATGGTTCGCCTCAGCCACAGCCATATCCGCATCGGCATGTTTCAGCGGCTCGCCTATTACCGCGACGAGGATAGCCTGCGCGCGCTCACGTCATATGTCTTGCGTCACCTTTACGATGAGGAACCAGGCGATGATGCGCCGGTCCGGCTGCTTGACCTCGTCGTCCAGCGCACGGCGCGCCTTGCCGCCAGCTACATGGCCGCCGGGTTCGTCCATGGCGTGCTCAACTCCGATAATATCAACGTCACCGGCGAAAGCTTCGATTACGGCCCGTGGCGGTTCAACCCGACCTGGGACCCGGCGTTCACCGCCGCCTATTTCGACCATGCCGGGCTCTACGCGTTCGGCCGCCAGCCCGAAGCGATCCATTGGGACGCGATGCAGCTGGCGGTATCGCTGCGCGCGATCTGCGAGGCGGAACCGCTGATCGCGGTGCTCGATACGTTCGGCGAGCGATACCAGCGCGCAGTCAGCGACGCCATCTTGTGGCGGCTCGGTTTGATCCCGCGCGACCCGGAAGCCGACCGCCGGCTCGTCCAGACGGTCGAGCCAGTCCTGCGCACCACGGCGACGCCCATCGATCGATTCTTCTTTGACGCGTTCGGCGACAGGCTGCCCGATGCTTACGGCGATGATTGGGATCAAGTCCGAACCACACTAGCCGACTATACGTCGCGCGCCGACCGCTCACACCCCTATTGGTCGGGCGAACCATGTTCGATGCTGATCGATGAGGTCGAGGCGATTTGGTCCGCCATCGCAGCACGCGACGACTGGGCGCCGCTCCACACCAAGGTCGCCGCCATCCGTCAAATGGGCGCGGCGCTAGCCGCCGCCCCGGCGACTCGCTAGACATTCAGCGAATGCCCGCCGAACTCATCTCCCACGAACCAGCCACCGGCGCCGAGCTTTGGCGAGGCGCTATCGGCGATGCCGATACCGAGGTCGCGATTGCGCGCGCGAGTTGGGCGGAATGGGCGGCGAAACCCGTCACTTACCGCATCGAAACGCTGCGCCGCTACGCCAACGTCGTCCGCAAGCATGCGGACGCCTTTGCCGACCTGATCGCGCGGGAGACCGGCAAACCGCTGTGGGAAGCCAAGACCGAAGTCGAATCGGTCGTAGCCAAGGTCGATATCTCGGTCTCCGCCTATTCCGAACGCACCGGCCAGCGGCGAATGGACTCACCGATGGGCAGCCGGATGGCGCTGCGCCACAAACCGCATGGCGTGCTCGCCGTGCTCGGCCCCTATAATTTCCCCGCACACTTGCCCAACGGGCACATCGTCCCGGCGCTGATCGCGGGCAACGCAGTGGTGTTCAAGCCGTCCGAAAAGACGCCGGCGTCGGGCGCGTTCCTGATCGATGGCCTGCGCGAAGCGGGTGTGCCGGAGGGATGCGCGCGCGTCTTGATCGGCGGCCCTGCCGAGGGCAGGGCGCTGGCGTCGCATCCCGATATCGACGGGCTGTTGTTCACTGGATCGGCCCGCACCGGGATCGCGCTCAACCGGCAATTCGCGGAAACACCCGACAAGATCCTCGCGCTCGAAATGGGCGGTAACAACCCGATCATCGTGTGGGACACGCCCGATCTTTACGCCGCAGCGATCTTGGTGGTGCAATCGGCCTTCACCAGCGCGGGTCAGCGTTGCACCGCGGCGCGCCGGCTGATCGTCGACGACACGCTCTACGAGCCGTTGATGCTCGAACTCGGCAAGATAGTGGACCGGCTGATCGTCGGCGCGCCGCACGACAACCCCGCGCCGTTCATGGGGCCCGTGATCGACAACGAGGCCGCCGATATGCTCGGCGAAAACTTCCTCGAACTGGTGCTGCGCGGCGCAAAGCCGATCCGCCACTTACAGCGCCCGCAGCCCAAATTGCCGTTCCTCACGCCGGGCATCATCGACGTGACCGCGCTCGACGACCGCCCGGATCTCGAGTTGTTCGGCCCGATCCTCCAGGTCATCCGCGCCGACAATTTCGATTCGGCGATGACCGAGGCGAACAACACGCGCTACGGTTTGTCGGCGAGTCTGATCACTCAAACCCCCGACCTCTACAACCGCTTCTGGGCCAATGCCCGCGCCGGGATCGTCAACTGGAACAAGCCGACCAACGGCGCCAGTTCGGGGGCACCGTTCGGCGGGATCGGCTGGTCGGGCAACCACCGCCCCAGCGCTTTTTACGCGGCCGACTATTGTGCCTATCCGGTCGTGTCGAACGAGGCCGATGCGGCGCGTGCGTCGATCGGTATCGGGTTGCGCGAATACGAGCCGGACGACGCTTAACCGCGAACCGGCTTGAAACCTTCCAAGATTTCCCTAGTTTAGGGCTTGCGGACCGGGCCCCTCTGGCGAGAGCTTACAAAGCCTTCGTGATGTCGGACCGCATCGAGGTGAACTCGGTGCAGGTTCGGTTGCCATATCCACGGCGCTCCAAAACCCTACCGAACGACCCTCGATCGATGAACCATCGATGGAGTGGCTTGTATGTCCAATTTGATCGAGCGGCTGATAGCCGCTCACCAGCTTATCAACCGCGAAATTCGCCGCGAACTGGCGCGCGTTGCGCCCGACGCGTTGCGCCTTCGCGAACTCAAGAAGCGCCGACTGGCGATCAAGGACCGCTTGTTCCGGCATATCCCCGATGCCGCCGAGATGCGGCGTGTCGTGCGCATCGCGCTGAGCCGCCGCCGCCCGGCGACCGTCTGACCCTGGAGCCAAACACATGGACACTCTCTCCCCCTTCTCGCGCCTGACGCAGGCGAGCGTGGCGTTCGATACCGAGCTTCGTGCTTACATGCTGGGCATCTATCGCAACATGGGCCTCGGGCTTGCGCTGACCGGGCTCGTCGCGCTCGGCGTCGCGGCGACCCCGCCACTGTCGGCGCTGATCTTCGGCACCCCGCTCAAATGGGTGGCGATCTTCGCGCCGCTCGCCTTCGTGATGTTCTTCAGCTTCCGGATCGATCGCATGACGACGGCAGGCGCGCGCACGGCCTTCTTCGCGTTCGCCGCGGTGATGGGCGTGTCGATGGCCAGCATCTTCCTGGTCTACACCGGCACGAGCATCGCCAGCGCGTTCTTCACCGCGGCCGCGATGTTCGCGGGCCTCAGTCTGTGGGGCTACACCACCAAGCGCGATCTCACCGGGCTGGGCTCGTTTCTGATGGTCGGACTAATCGCGGTCGTCGGCGTGAGTCTGGTCAACATCTTCCTCGGCTCGTCGATGCTGCAAATGCTGGTGTCGGTGGTCGGTGTGGTCGTCTTCGCCGGGCTGACCGCCTGGGACACGCAGCGCCTGAAGAGCGAGTTCGTCCAATATCGCGGGCACCAGGCGCTCGAAAAAATGGCGATCATGGGCGCGCTGTCGCTCTATCTGAACCTGATCAACATGTTCCAACTGCTGCTCGGCCTGATGGGCCAGCGGGAAGAGTGACGAGCGACTGACCCGGCCTCGGCGAAATCTCTGCTTCGCCGAGGCCAATCAGGTCTCGGTTGCGGCAACGCCGTCGCGGGATCATCTCGCACCGCATCATGGCAAGCATCCTCGATCCGCAGGCGCGTGGGCGCGTCATCCTGGTTGGGGCCGGCCCCGGCGACCCCAGCTTGCTCACCGTTCGCGCGGTCGAGGCGCTCAAGTGCGCCGACGTCGTCGTCCATGACGGACTGATCGACCCGCGCGTGCTCGATATCGCGCCGCCCGATGCGCATCGCATCTCGGTCGCCAAGCAACGCGCGCGGCACACGCTGCCGCAGGAAGCGATCAACGCGCTGATCGTGGCGCATGTCCGCACGGGATCGATCGTGGTGCGGCTCAAGGGCGGCGATCCGTTCATTTTCGGGCGTGGCGGCGAAGAGGTCGAGGCGGTGCGCGCGGCCGGCCTGCCAGTCGAGGTCATCCCCGGCGTGTCGGCCGCGCTCGGCTGCGCGGCGGAGGCGATGTTGCCCCTTACCCATCGCGACCATTCGTCGGCGGTTAGCTTCGTCGCGGGCCAGTGCAAGGGGCTGAGCGACCAGGATTGGTCGGGCCTCGCCGGCAAAGGCCGCACGCTGGTCATCTACATGGGTGTCGCAACCGCCGCCGATATCGCCGACAAGCTGATGGCCGATGGCGTCGCGCCCGAGATGCCGGTCGCGGTGCTCGAGAAGGGCACGCTCGAGGGGTCGCGCGCGATAAAGACACTCCTCGCCGATCTTGGCCCGATGGTGTCTCGCGAGAAGGTACAAAGCCCGGCGATCATCGTTGTCGGCGAAGTCGTCGATCTGTCCGATGCCGAAGACAAGCTCGCGCGCTGGGCGCGGGTTGCGGAGGCAGCGGCGGCATGAAAATCCTGACCGGCAACGATTTGCCCACGGGCGACGTGATCTGGTGGACCGGTAGCGGCTGGTCGCGCCATATCGAGGAAGCGGCAGACGTCGGCGACAAGGGCGACGCGATCCTCCACGCAGAAGATGGTGCGTGCCGAGTCAATGGCGGCATGATCATCGACGCCACCGAAACGCCCGAGGGCCCCCGCCCTGCACACATCAAGGACCGCATCCGCGCGCTCGGGCCGACGGTGCGCCCTGATCTGACGCTCAAGCCGAGCGATCCCAACGCCGGAAGCTGGGTGATATAATGTACCGCTATGACAAATACGACCAGGCGATCGTCGATGCGCGCGTCGAGGAATTTCGTGACCAGGCGCGCCGCCGCCTTGCGGGGCAATTGACCGACGACCAGTTCAAGCCGCTCCGGCTCAAGAACGGCCTCTATCTCCAGCTCCACGCCTACATGCTGCGCGTGGCGATTCCGTACGGCACGCTCGACAGCCGTCAGATGCGGATGCTCGGGCACATCGCGCGCAAGTACGACCGCGGCTACGGCCATTTCACCACGCGCCAGAATCTGCAGTATAATTGGATCAAGCTTGAGGAAGCTGGCGACATCCTCGCGGATCTCGCAACCGTCGAGATGCACGCGATCCAGACCAGCGGCGAAAGCATCCGCAACCTGTCGTCGGACCAATATGCCGGGGCCGCGGCCGATGAAGTGTGCGATCCGCGCCCTTGGGCGGAGCTGATCCGCCAGGCGACGACATTTCACCCCGAATTCAGCTACTTGCCGCGCAAGTTCAAAATAGCGGTCACCGCGGCGAACGAAGATCGCGCGGCGATCCGGCTGCATGATATCGGGCTCAAACTCGTCAAGGACGTTGCCGACGAGATCGGATTCGAGGTCTATATCGGCGGTGGCATGGGACGGACGCCGTTCGTCGCCCCGCTGATCCGCCCGTTCCTGCCGGCCGACCATCTGTTCAGCTATATCGAGGCCGCGCTGCGCGTGTGGAACCGCAACGGGCGCCGCGACAACATCCACAAGCAGCGGATCAAGATCCTCGTCCATGAGCTCGGCCAGGAGGAATTCACCCACCAGGTCGAGGCTGAGTGGCAGGAAATCCTCAAGAACGGCTCCGACGTGCCGCGCGAGGAATTCGACCGCATCGCCGCTTATTTCGCGCCGCCACCGTTCGAGACGGCGCTGAGCGACGAGATCGACCGCAGCGATCCCGATTTCGCGCTGTGGGTCGATCAGAACGTCAAGGCGCACAAGGCGCCGGGCTATGCGATCGTCAACATCAGCCTGAAGCCGATCGGCGGCATCCCCGGCGATGCTTCGGCCGAGCAGATCGAGCTGATGGCCGACCTCGGCGAGCGCTATAGCTTCGACGAACTTCGCGTGACGCACGCGCAGAACATCGTCTTGCCGCACGTCCGCAAGACCGATCTCCACGCGCTGTGGCAGGTGCTCGACGCGAACGGCCTCGCCACCGCCAATCTCGACCTGATCAGCGACATCATCGCGTGTCCCGGACTCGATTATTGCAGCCTCGCCAACGCGCGCTCGATCCCGGTCGCGCAGAAGATCGCGACGCGCTTCGCCGATCTCGGGCGGCAACGCGAACTGGGCGAGCTCAAGCTCAAGATTTCGGGCTGCATCAATGCCTGCGGTCACCACCATGCCGGGCATATCGGCATCCTGGGCGTCGATAAGAAAGGCACCGAGAATTATCAGTTGCTGCTCGGCGGATCGGGCGCGGAAGATGCCAGCCTCGCCAAGATCACCGGCCCCGGCTTTTCGGAGGACGGTGTCGTCGATGCGATCGAGCGCGTGACCGACAAATATCTCGCAGTGCGTGCGGACGGCGAACGTTTCCTCGACACCTATCGCCGCGTCGGGTTCGAGCCGTTCAAGGAGGCGATCTATGGGTGATCCGCTACGTTTCCGCGACGACGAGCTTCACGAAGAGCCGGCAGTCGCGCTCGACGCGTTTCTCGCGGGCCAGCCCAATGCCTCCGCCGTGCGACTCGAGGCCGGCGAGGATGCGCGCGCGCTGATTCCCTTTCTCGACACGCTGGCGCTGATCGAGGTCGATTTCCCGCGGTTCCGCGATGGGCGCGGTTATTCGTCGGCCCGTATCCTGCGCGAGGCGGGCTACACCGGCGAGTTGCGTGCCGCGGGCGATGTGCTGGTCGATCAGATCGATCATATGCGCCGCTGCGGGTTCGACAGCTTCGCACCCTATGCGCCGATCGACCCCGAGGTGCTCGACGCGTCGCTCAAGCGCTACGATTATCGCTACCAGCCCGCTGCCGATGGCGCCGTGCCGGTGTGGAAGCTGCGGCATGGCTAACGCCTTGCGCAAGATCGACGTGATCGACACCGCGCCCGCCTTTACCCAGGCCGACGCCGACCGCCTCAACGCGCGGTTCGCGGCAGTCGATACGCTGACGATGCTCAAGGCGCTGTTCGCCGACGGCACGCTCGGCAACACGGCGGTCGTCTCGTCATTCGGCACCGAGAGCGCTGTGCTGCTCCATCTCGTCGCGCGCGCCAATCCGGCGACGCCAGTCGTGTTCGTCGATACGCTGCGCATGTTTCCCGAAACGCTCGCCTATCGCGACACGCTGATGGCGGCGTTCGGGCTGAGCGACAGCCGCACGATCACACCCGATCCAGTCGTGTTGGCGGCCAAGGACGGGCAGCAGCTGCGTTGGTCCTACGATCCCGACGGGTGCTGCGAAATCCGTAAGGTCGAACCGCTGCGCCGCGCCAAGGCCGGGCTCGACAGCTGGATTTCGGGGCGCAAGGCGTTCCAGTCGCAGACCCGCCAGAACATCGCGCGGTTCGAGATCGAGGACGGTCGATTGAAGGTCAACCCGCTCGGTGATTGGGTTAAAGCCGACCTCGACGCCTATTTCACCGAATACGATCTTCCCCATCACCCGCTGGAAGCGGATGGCTATGCCTCGATCGGCTGTCAGCCTTGCACATCGAAGGTCCAGCCCGGCGAAGACCCGCGCGCGGGCCGCTGGCGCGGTTGGGAAAAGACCGAGTGCGGCATCCACGTGCCCGAAAAGCCGGGCGAGGAACCGTTTTTCTAACGATCAGTCGTAGGATGGGCCGGTGTAATCGCCGGCGTAATCGCTGAACAACGTATAGCGCGGCTCGAACTTCAGGATGACCTTGCCGGTCGATCCATGGCGTTGTTTCGCAACGATGAGTTCCGCAAGTCCATTGACGCGCTCCATGTCCTGACCCCATTTCGCATAGTCTTCGAACGTTTTCACGTCGTCGCCTTCGACCGGGTGCTTCGGCTCCTTCGCCGCTACGTAATAATCCTCGCGATAGACGAACAGCACGACGTCGGCGTCCTGCTCGATCGAGCCAGATTCACGCAGGTCCGACAGCTGCGGGCGCTTGTCCTCACGCTGTTCGACCGCGCGGCTGAGCTGCGACAGCGCGAGCACGGGCACGTTCAGATCTTTGGCCAGCGTCTTGAGCCCGCGGCTGATCTCCGAAATTTACTGCACGCGATTGTCGTTGGACGATCGCCCACTGCCGGTCAGCAGCTGGAGGTAGTCGACCACCACCATCCCGATCCCGTCCGCGCCATGCCGCCGCTGCAGCCGCCGCATCCGCGTATGAAGCTGGCCGATCGTCAGGCCGGCGGTATCGTCGATCACGAACGGCAGGTTCTGCAACTCGCCCGACGTCACCACCAGCCGGTCCATCTCGGCCTGGCTGATCTTGCCCATACGCAAGTCCTGGCTCGAAATCCGCGATTGTTCCGCGAGCACGCGCGTCGCGAGCTGGTCGGCCGACATTTCCAGGCTGAAGAACGCGACCTTGGCACCGATGCGCTGCTTCGGATCGATACCGTCCTGCTCGTCCTGCATGTAGCGCCGCGCAGCGTTGAACGCGATGTTCGTGGCGAGCGACGTCTTGCCCATACCCGGGCGCCCGGCGAGGATGATCAAGTCAGACTTGTGAAACCCGCCCATCTTGCCGTTGACCGAACTCAAGCCGGTCGTGACGCCCGACACGCCGCCGCCCGAGTTGAGCGCGCGATCCGCCATCTGGATCGCCGCGGTGCTGGCTTGCGCGAAGGTCTTGACCGACGATTCGCTGCCCCCGTCGGCCGCGACCTTGAACAATTCCTCCTCGGCCGCCTCGATCTGAGCGCGCGGATTCACCTCCTTCGACGTGTCCATTGCGTTGTCGACCAGGTCGCGCCCGACCTCGATCAACGTGCGGAGCATCGCGAGGTCGTATATCTGCTGCGCGAACTGCCGCGCACCGATCAGGCCTGCGCCCGATCCCGTCAGGCGCGCCAGATACCCCGGCCCACCGAGCTCTTTCATCGCCGGATCGGCCTCGAACATAGGGCGCAACGTGACCGGCGTCGCGGTCATGTCGTGTTCGCGCAAAGACTTGATAGCGGCGAAGATTCGGCCGTGCAGTGGTTCGAAGAAATGGTCCGCGGTCAGCCGGTCGGTGTCGTCGGCGATGCGGTTGTCGATCATCATCGCGCCCAGCAACGCCGCCTCCGCCTCCACGTTTTGCGGGAGAACGGTGGGTTCGGTCGTCGTCAGGGAATGAATCGCGGTTGCCATGGCTCCGCTTCTACGCCGCTCTTCGATCCCAGCAACCGCGTTGCGACCGGCGTTGTGCATAAAGCCGTGGACCGATAAGCGGCGATGGTGGCCGACCATCGCATCAAGGACATCAAGCTCGACGAGCGCACGATCATGTGGCGCAACGCCGATGTCGAGCAGGAACGCCGCATCGCGATCTTCGACCTGATCGAAGAGAATAGCTTTCGTCCGCATCGCGACTATCCGGACGGTTATGCCGGGCCCTACCTCCTCAGCCTGGCGGTCGAGGAAGGGCGGCTAGTGCTCGATCTGTCGCGCGAGGACGGGTCGCCGCTGGAAACGCTGATCCTCTCGCTCGGCACGCTGCGCCGCCCGATCAAGGATTATTTCGCGATCTGCGACAGCTATTACGATGCGATCCGGCATGCCAGCCCCGCGCAGATCGAGACCGTCGACATGGCGCGGCGCGGTGTCCACAATGACGCTGCCGAGCTCCTCAAGGAGCGTCTGGGGGGCAAGATCGAGGTCGATTTCAACACCGCGCGGCGGCTGTTCACGCTGATCTGCGTGCTGCACATTCGGGGCTGAGGGTGGCGCGGCGGGCCTGGCTGTGGGGCGGACTGGTCGTCATCGCGGGTGCGTTTGCGCTGACAATTTACCTGTTTGCGCTCAATTGGCGTCCGTCCGCCGCAACCTATCAGTTTCAGGGCATCGATGTGTCGGCGGCGAACGGCGCGGTCGATTGGGATGCGGTCAAGGCCGCGGGCGCCGACTTCGGCTATGTGGGCGCCACCGATGGCGCCGAACGCGATGCGCGGTTCGAGAGCAATTGGCGCGGTGCCGCGGCGGCCGACCTCCGCCGCGGCGCGATCCATGCCTGGTCGCTGTGCCGCCTCGCCACCGACCAAGCGAACAATTTCAACACGACCGTGCCCCGAACCGACGACGCGCTGCCACCCGCGGTGTCGCTCGACTTGGCTGCGGGTTGCGACGCGCGGCCGGCGCGCGATGTCGTGCTGGACCAGCTTCGACGCTTCATCGTCATGGTCGAAACGCATAGCGAGCGCCCTGTCATCCTGCTGGTATCGCGCGCATTCGATGCACAATATCGTGTGACCGAGGCGCTCGACCGCCCGGTGTGGAGCGCGCAGAACTTCTTCCCGCCCGAATATGCCGCGCGACCATGGCGGATGTGGCGCGCGAGCGATATGCGTCGGATCGACGGCATAACTGGTCCGGTCAATTGGGATGTGGTGGCGAAATGAGCGAAGGTGAGCGACTGATCGCGGCAGCGCGCGACGCGGCCCGGAACGCCTATGCGCCCTATTCGGGCTTTTCGGTCGGCGCGGCGCTGCTAATGGAAAATGGCGACGTGATTGCTGGCGCCAATTTCGAGAATGCCAGCTATGGACTCTCACTGTGCGCCGAGACGGTCGCAACCGCCACCACCAGCGCCGCGGGGCGGCTATCCGAGGTGGTCGCGGTGGGCATTGTCGGCGGCGTGACGGGCGGCGGAGGCGTTGAGCCCGTCCTTCCGTGTGGCCGCTGCCGTCAGGTGCTTAACGAGGCCGCACAAGTCGGAAAGCGCGACCTCGCGATCTATTGCTCGGGCCTTACGGGCGGGCCGATCGAGCACTATCGGCTGTCCGAGCTGCTGCCCCATGCGTTCGGCCCGGCTAGCCTCGGCTTCGTGTGATCGCCGTCCACAACTTTTCGCGCCGATCTGCCTTGCCCGCTGCGCTGCCACACACCATCGTCGATCGAAGGGAGAACGTGTGCATGTCGATTTTGTCCGACCGCTGGATTCGTCAACAAGCGACCGAGCACGGGATGATCGAGCCATTCGTCGAGGCGCAGCGGCGCGAAGGGTGCATCAGCTACGGTCTGTCGTCCTACGGCTATGACGCGCGAGTCGCCGACGAGTTCAAGATATTCACGAACATCGACAGCGCGGTGGTCGATCCCAAGGATTTCTCGGCCAACAGCTTCGTCGACCGCAAGACCGATTGCTGCATCATCCCGCCCAACAGCTTCGCGCTGGCGCGGACGGTCGAGTATTTCCGCGTGCCGCGCGATGTGCTGGTGATCTGCCTCGGCAAATCGACCTATGCGCGGTGCGGAATCATCGTCAACGTGACCCCGCTCGAGCCCGAATGGGAGGGACACGTCACGCTCGAATTCTCGAACACCACGCCGCTCCCCGCGAAAATCTACGCCAACGAAGGCGCGTGCCAGTTCCTGTTCCTTCAAGGCAACGAGCCGTGCGAGACGAGCTATGCCGACCGCGCGGGCAAATATATGGGCCAGCGAGGAGTCACGCTCCCGCGGTTGTAGTCAACGCGAGCCCAGTGTCAGCCGCGCCAAGCCAACCCTTGCAATCTCGCGAGACGACACCGACTGGCCCATCGTATTGTCGAGATCGACATCGGGCTGTCTGAGCACTTCGCGATACAGTGCGCGCGCTTCCGCCTCACGCCCGGTATTAGCATAGACGAACGCGAGGTTGATCAAGACCTCTGGCATGCTTTTGAAAGCGTTCGGCTGGTCGATGAGAATCCGCTCGGCCGTGTTGAAGTCGCCCGACATGATCGCGGCGTTGGCTAGCTTCTCCTTTGCAACAACCGGCGCTGCGGCTGTCAGAGCGATGGCTGCCATCGAGATGGCGAGCGGGGTTGAAATGACGCGCATTTCGTTCTCCCTCCAAATCGTGCCACATTACAATGCCGTGACACTTCGATGACGGCGAAGTTACATCAATATTACATTTTGACAACAGTTAAGTGACATTTGGGTTCGCCTATGGGGGCTACATCTCCAGGCACGAAAAAGGGCGGCCGCGTGCGCGACCGCCCTCTTCTTTTAGCCGACGTGGAAGTGTCAGAATTCGTTGGCGTAATATTCGTTGCCGATGAAGCCGAGCTTGGTAATGCCCGACCGCTTGATCACCGCGAGGACAGCATCGACCCGTTCGTACCGCGCGTTCGGCGACGGCTGGAAGTGCAGCTCCGGCTCCGGGACGATCTGCTTGGTCGCCTCAAGATACTGGCCGAGTTGCGCGTCGCTCGTGATCTCGGTGCCGTTCCACGTCATCCGATCATCTTCAAAGATAATGATCTTGTTCTTCTGCGGTTCGACCGCCGGCGCCGGCTGATTCGAGTTGACCGGCAGGTCGACCTTCACCGCGTGCGTCTGGGCAGGGATCGTCATGATGAACAGGATGAGGAGCACCAACAGGACGTCGATCATCGGCGTCATGTTGAGGTCCATCATCGGCGAGCCATCGTCCTTGCCGCCACTCATTGCCATAGTTCAAAACTCCGTAATGTCGCGAGCGATCAGGATTTGGGCGGGGGCTGCGAGATGAAGCCCACCTTGATGAAGCCCGCGCTCTGCATCGTGTAGATTGCCCCGCCCACGCACTTATAGGGCACGTCGACGTCCCCACGGATGTGAACCTCGGGAATCTTCTCCGGGTCGATGGGGCCGGCCGCTTGCAGTCGTTCGATATCGGCCTTCATCTTCTTGCTAGCCTTGTCGAACAACTCCTCGTGACCCATCCGGGTCATGCCCCAATATACCGCACAGGCGCCCTTGTCGTCCTTGGTAATCGACAGCGACACATTCTCCGGCTTGGTCGTGGTCGGATCGTATTTAACGTCGGGCAGCTTTAGCTTGATATTCTGAACCACCACGGGGACGGCGATGAGGAAGATGATCAGCATCACCAACATCACGTCCACCAGGGGCGTGGTGTTGATGTCCGACATGGGAGTGTCGTCGGAGCCACCTCCAGAACTGAACGCCATTTAGCTAATCCTATCCTTAATTCTTGTCACCCCGCCGCGCCGGCGGAGTGATC
>JBDSED010000127.1:0-13416 GCA_039920225.1 Sphingomonas sp. | reverse complement strand
TGCAAGAAACCGCCAACATCGAATAGCTCCCGCGACGCCGCGGTCAGTGGCTGGATGGCCGGCCCGCCATAGGTCTCCTCCCAAAACGCCGCCGAGCGCCCGGTCGCGTGATAACCGGCAACGTCCTCCGCTTCGAGGATCAGGACGCGAGCGTGCGGCGCGACCTCCGCGGCAAGCGAAGCGCCGGCGATCCCGGCGCCGATGATGGCGATGTCGAAGCTCATTGCGGTGCTCGTTCTGAAAGGAAGGTGTCGATCTCCGCCAGCGCGCGGTCCCGCACCGTATCGACCTCGCGCAGGACTTCGTGCGCCGACTCGGACCCGAAGCGGACGACGCGGCAATCGGGAATCGCTGCGGCAACGGCCAGCGCGTCTTGCGGACGGACCAACTGGTCGGCGTCGGCGACCAGCATCAGCACGGGCGTCTTCATGTCCTTGAGCCGCGCGCTCTCCCGTAGCCGCCGCGTCGACTCGAACGCGCGGATCACCCAGCGCCAGCTCGGCGGACCGAGCCTGAGGCCCGGATCCTTGTCCCACCACCACGGCTCGTCGGCATAACGGTCGTCGTCATGCGTCAGCAGCGACTGTCGGCTGCCCATCGTCGCGGGGCGCTCGTTGCCCTTCCACGCGCGGCGCTGGGGGTTGCCCAACCGCGTCATCGTGCTGGCGAGCCATTCGCCGAACCGCGCGCTGATCGGCGCGTGGACGCCCATCATCGGCGCGACCAGCACCGCTGCGGCGGGCTCGGCCAGCCCCTCGTCGAGCGCGCGGCAGATAAGATGCCCGCCCATCGAATGACCGATCACGACGACCGGCCCCGGGGCGGCGGGCGCCCATTGTCTCCAGAATGCGTCGAAATCGCCGAGATAGCTTTCGAACCGGTCGATGTCGCCGACATTGGGATCGTCCGACAGCCGGCCCGACTTTCCCTGGCCGCGCCAGTCGAACGAGCTGACCGACCAGCCTTGGTCGTGCCAGTGGTGAAATGTCTCCAGGTATTTTTCGAAAAGGTCGCCGCGGCCCGCCTGAAACAGAATCGACCCTCGCGGGTTTTCGGCCGCCGACGGCCAGTCGAACCGACGTATCTGCCAGCCGTCAGGCGCGGTCCAGAACGTAATTTCGCTCCCGTCGGGATAGGCGCGGCGCTGGTTTTCTGAAGAAGTCATGCCGCTGGTTACTTTTTGGAAAGCCATCCCGTCTAGGGCTGTGGTCGAATGGGCTGGGGTATTTTGTCTTACGCGCTCGTCGCAGCGCTTGTCCTGATCCTGCTGTCGGCGGGAATCGAGGATGCGCGCCGCCGCGAAATCGCGAATTGGAAGAATGCCGCGATCGCGCTGATGGCGCCGGCCTGGTGGTATTTCCAAGGCTATGGTCTGAGCGACACTGCCTGGCAGTTGGGCATCGCGCTTGCGGTGTTCGCGGTGTTCGCTGGCGCGTTCCATTTCGGCTGGATGGGCGGCGGCGACGTCAAGATGATCGGAGCGCTGGCGCTCTGGCTACCGATGCAGGCCGTGTTCTTCATGCTGATGGTCATGTCGGTCATCGGCGGCGTGCTGACGCTGATCATGATGCTCGACCATTGGCGGCGCAAGGCGCCCGGTGCGGTGGAGACGCCGTACGGGGTCGCGATCGCGATGGCGTCGATGATCGCGCTGAGTGAACCGATATTTAACCAGTTTGCGTAGATTAGTGGTGGGTCAACCGGCCAATCGGCCGGCAACGGGGCTTGAACGACATGGATAGTCGGAAGATCATTTTGCTGGTTGGTGCGCTCGTCGTAGCCGCCATAACCGCGTTCATGGCGCGTAGCCTGATCTCTGGATCGAGCGCGCCGCAAGCGCAGGCGCAGATGGCGCCGCCCGTCGTCGGCACCGAAGTGCTGGTCGCGACGAAGACGCTGCCGGTCGGCACGATACTGGATGCCACGAGCTTCAAGTATCAGCCTTGGCCGACGCAAATGATCAGCGGCGCCTATTTCGTTCGCAAGGACGGGTTCGACATCAAAACCCTGCAGGGCACGGTCGTGCGCACGGTGGTCACCGCCGGCCAGCCGTTGACCCAGGGTTCGTTGGTCAAGCCGGGCGATCGTGGTTTCCTGGCCGCGGCGCTGACGCCTGGCATGCGTGCCGTGACCTTCCCGGTCGAAAACAAGAATTCGGTCGCGGGCTTCGTGTTTCCGGGTGATCGCATCGACTTGATGCTCACTCAGAAGGTAACCGGCGGCGGCGACGGTCCGGCGCTGAACGTCGCAGAGACGATCATGAAGAACCTGCGCGTGCTGGCGACCGACCAGCGCACCACCACCGATGTCGACGATCAGGGCAAGACCGTGGTCAAGAACATATCGATGGTGACGATCGAGGCGACGCCCTCGATCGCGGAAAAGATTTCGGTGGCGCGTGCGCTGGGTGACTTGTCGGTCGTGCTGCGCCCGCTGGCCGACAGCGCAAGCGAGCTCGACGCGGCGATCGCCGACGGTACCGTCAAGGTGCCCGACGGCAAGGACCCGAAGGCCGAAAAGGCCATGCTGGACGCCGCGACCAATCAGCCGAGCGCTGGCAAGACGACCTTTGCGACCGGTGCCGACGTCTCGCGTTTCCAGCGCCGCACGGTGCCCGGCAAGGTCGACTCGCCTTACGGGCGCTCCAGCAGCGGCAGCGGCAGCGGCAGCGGTTATCCGGGCGCAGCCGCGAATATGGGACCCACGGTGCGTATCGCCCGCGGGAACAACGTGACCGAAGTTCCGGTCGGGGGGAAGAAGTGATACTGAACCGTCTCAACCGCGCTGGTTGGCCGATGGCCGCCGCGCTGGCGATTGCCGCCACCGGCGCGACCACGCCGGCCGCCGCGCCCGCCCAATCGGCGTCCAGCCGCGTGGTCGAGGTCGATACGAACCAGGGTCGGCTGGTCACGCTGGCGCGTCCGATCAGCGACGTGTTCGTCGCCAACGACACGATCGCCGACATTCAGGTGCGCTCGCCGACCCAGATCTATGTGTTCGGCAAGGCGCCGGGCGAGACTACCGTGTCCGCCACCACCAAGACCGGCCAGGTGGTGTTCTCCGCGACGGTGCGCGTCGGCAACAATTTCGGCTCGATCAACCAGATGCTGAAGCTGGCGATGCCTGAAGCGCAGTTGCAGAGTTACACCATGAACGGTGTCGTGCTGATCACCGGTACGGTGCTCAGCCCGCAGGACGCGCAGGAGGCGGAAAGCCTGGTGCAGGCGTTCGTGGGTGACAAGACCAAGGTGATCAGCCGTATCCGGACCGCGACCCCGTTGCAGGTCAACCTGCAGGTCAAGATCGCAGAGGTGACCAAGAGCTTCGCCAAGAATATCGGCGCGAACCTGACCACGCTGGACGGCACCGGCGGCTTCCAGTTTGGCATCGGCAGTGGCCGATCCGTCACGACACAGTTCAACGCGCTGGGCGGTCCCCTCGGGATCGGCTCGACCGCTGCAACGTGTCTGCCGCCCATCTCGGCCACCGGTCAGTGCGCGGGTAGCATTCCGGGCACCGCAATCACGCCAGGCAACGAGCGCACCACGATCGGCGGTCTAGGCAAGCTCTTCGGGCTCGACATCCTGGGCGCGCTCGATCTCGGCGAAACCAACGGCCAGGTCGTGACGCTCGCGCAGCCCAACCTGTCGGCGCTGTCGGGTGAAACCGCCTCGTTCCTGGCGGGCGGCGAAATCCCGGTCCCGGTCAGTCAGGGCCTGGGCGCGGTGTCGATCGAATACAAGCAATATGGCGTCAGTCTGGCCTACACGCCAACGGTCTTGTCGGACGGCCGGATCAGCCTGCGCGTCCGCCCGGAAGTGTCGGAACTGTCGTCCGCCGGCGCGATCACGGTCGGGGGCAACATCGTCTCCGCGGTGACCACGCGCCGCGCCGAAACCACGGTCGAGCTCGGCTCGGGTCAGTCTATGGTGATCGGCGGGCTGATTTCGAACTCGACCAACAACCAGATCTCCAAGACGCCAGGTCTCGGCAACGTGCCGATCCTCGGCGCATTGTTCCGCTCGACCGGGTGGAAGCGCAACGAAACCGAACTGATCATTGTCGTCACGCCGTACCTGGTGAAGCCGGTCAACGCGAACGAGATCGTTCTGCCGACCGACGGCTATCAGGCGCCGACCGACTTAGGTCGCGTGTTCATGGGCAAGCTGGGCGGCGGCACGACGGGCGGCGATCGCGCCAAGCCGACCATGGCGGTGCCGAATGCCGGCGGTCCGGCGGTCGGCGCGAACGCGCCGCTGCCGGTGGCACCGAGCGGCCCGGCACCTGATGCCAAGCGCGACGAGAAGGCCGTGCTGCCGAAGAAATCGAAGAAAGACGCCGGCACTCCGGCTCCGGGCTTCAGCCAATGACCGACGCCAGCGAGGGATACACCAACATGCGCAAGATCCTGTTTGCCGCTCTCTCTGCCCCCGCGCTGATGCTCGGTGGCTGCGGCACGCTCAATCGCGGCGTCGACACGGTCTATCAGCCGGTCGTCAGCCGCACCGATTATGTGTTCGATGTCCAGACGACACCGTCGGGGCTTGCGCCGGGTGAAGCCGAACGCGTCGCCGGCTGGCTCGCCTCGATGAAACTGCGCTATGGCGATCATGTCGCGGTCGACGATCCCAACGGCTCGAGCGCGCACGGCCAAGTCGCCGCCATCGCGTCGCGCTACGGCATCATGCTCGACGGCCGCGCGCCGATCACCAGCGCACCGCTCGCCGCGGGCATGGCGCGCGTGGTCGTTAGTCGGACTGCCGCCCGCGTCCCGGGTTGCCCCGATTTCAGCCGAACCGGCAGCGACGAATTCGAAGCCAGCACGACGTCGAACTTCGGCTGCGCGAACCAGGCGAATCTCGCCGCGATGGTCGCCGACCCGCTCGATCTGGTCCGCGGCCAACCGGGCACCGAGACATTCGATTCGAAGACGTCGGGCCGCGCGATCGATACCTATCGCAAGGCCACGCCGACCGGCGCTGGCGGCACTTCGATCAAGACCGAAACGACGGGTGGAGGTAGCAAGTAACATGAACGCTCCGTGGAAACCCGCCGGTGTCGCGCATCGCGAACCGTTCGTCGCTTATGTCTGCGACGAGACCACTGCCGAGGCCTTGCGCCCGATCGCCAGCGAAATGGGCTGGTCGGCCGAAAAGGTGAACAAGGGCGGATTGCGTAACGCGGTCCAGTCGCTGTCCGTCTCGGCAAGTCCGCAAGTGCTGTTCGTCGATCTGTCGGAAAGCGGCGATCCGCTGAACGATATCAACGCGCTGGCCGAGGTCTGCGAGCCCGGCACCGTCGTCATCGCGGCGGGCCAGGTCAACGACGTGCGCCTGTATCGTGACCTGACCGCCAGTGGCATCCAGGATTATCTCTTGAAACCGCTAACCGCAGATATGCTGCGCGAAGCGTTCGGCAGCGCGCAGGCGATCCTCAACGCGCCGAAGCTGAGCGAAGCGTCGGCCGATCGGCCGCATTGCGCGACGGCAATCATCGGCACGCGCGGCGGGGCCGGCGCTTCTACGGTCGCGACCTCCGTGGCGTGGCTGATGAGCGAAAAGGGCGGCCGTACCACGGCGCTCCTCGACCTCGACGTCCATTTCGGCACCGGCGCGCTGGCGCTCGACCTCGAGCCGGGCCGCGGCCTGACCGACGCGATCGAGAATCCCAGCCGTATCGACGGGCTGTTCATCGAACGCGCGATGGTCAAGGCCAGCGAACGTCTCGCGGTGTTGTCGGCCGAAGCGCCGATCAACTCGCCGATGTTGACCGATGGCTCTGCCTTCTATCAGCTGCAGGAAGAGATGCGGGCGGCGTTCGAATGCACCGTCGTCGATCTGCCGCGCGGCATGCTGGTCCAGCATCCGCACCTGATCACCGACATCCAGACCGCAGTCGTCGTCACCGAACTGACGCTGGCGGCGGCGCGCGACACGATCCGCATCCTGTCGTGGCTCAAATCGAACGCACCGCAGACGCAAGTGTTGGTGATCGCCAATCGCGTGCCGCAGGGAACGCTGGAGATCGCGCGCAAGGACTTTGAGGGTTCGATCGAACGCAAGATCGATTTCCTGGTGCCTTACGACCAGAAACTGGCGGCGCAATCGGCGAAGCTTGGCAAGCCGATGGCCGAGGCCGGCAAGGGCTCGAAGACCGTCGGACCGCTGGGCGACCTCGCCACGCGTTTGATGGCCATCGGCGACAATGTCGAGGCGCCCGTCAAGGCGGTAGGAAAAAAGGATGCCGGCAAGGCGCAGTCGATCATGGGCAAGTTCGCCGACCTCAAGTCGCTGATGCCCAGCAAGAAGGCGGCGAAGTCGAATTGATCGTGGCCGTTCCCTTTCGGAACGGCGTCGAATTTGTGGAGCGCTGAGCGATGCCGTTGGTGCCGCTGATTACGGTAGTAGTGGGGGCGGGCATCATGCTGCTTCTGCTGGTCTTCGCCTTCGCGGGTCCCAACGCGGAGAAGGCGCAGGTGCGCCGCCTGACCTCGCTCAAGGAGCGTCACAGCGGCGCGGCCAGCGAAGCCGCGATGGCCGCGCAGATGCGCCGCATCACGGGCAAGCGCGACAGCGGCATGGACACCGCGATGGGTCGGCTGCTGCCGCGTCCCGCCCTGCTCAAGAAGCGCTTGGCGATGACCGGCAAGAACTGGACGGTCGGCCAATACGGCATGGCGACGGTCGGGCTTTTGGTCCTGGTCGGCGGCCTGCTGTTGGTACGTGGCGCGCCGTTGCTGGTGTCGCTGTTGATAGCGGTGGTGGTCGGCGCGGGTATCCCGCATTTCGTCGTCGGCTGGAATATCAAGCGGCGCGGGAACAAGTTCACCGCCAAATTCCCGGATGCGATCGAGCTGCTCGTGCGCGGTCTGCGCTCGGGTCTGCCTATTTCGGAGACGATGGGGGTCGTCGCCGCCGAAGTGCCTGGCCCGGTGGGCGAGGAGTTTCGCGCGATCAGCGACAAGATGAAGATCGGCCGGACGATGGACGCCGCTCTGCAGGAAACCGCCGATCGCCTCGGCACGCCCGAATTTCAGTTCTTCGTGATCTCGATCGCGATCCAGCGCGAGACCGGCGGCAATTTGGCGGAGACGTTGTCCAACCTCGCGACCGTGCTGCGTGGACGCAGCCAGATGAAACTGAAGATCAAGGCGATGGCCTCCGAATCGAAGGCGTCGGCCTATATCGTCGGCTCGCTGCCGTTCATCGTGTTCGGCCTGATCATGTGGATCAGCCCGGGCTACATGGGTAACTTCTTCGTCGATCAGCGCCTGATCGTCGCCGGTGTCGGCGGCATGATCTGGATGGGGCTTGGTGCCTTCATCATGGCCAAGATGATCAATTTCGAAATCTAGGGGTGTAAAGATGCCACCGCACAACCCCACGCTGCTCGGCGTCGACGTCATCTGGGTCGGCACCATGCTGGCCGCGGTCGCCGCGTTTGCAGTACTGCTTGCCGTCTATGCGGTGATGACGTCTCGCGATCCGATGGCCAAGCGGCTGAAGGCGCTCAACGACCGCCGCGAGCAGTTGAAGGCGGGCATTACCGCATCGACCAGCAAACGCCGCGCGAAGCTCGTTCGCCAGAACGACACGACCGACCGCATCCGTTCGCTGCTGTCGGGCCTCAAGGTGTTGCAGGACAGCCAGCTCAAGGTCGCGCAGACCAAGCTGCTCCAGGCCGGCATTCGCAAGAAGGAATATGCCGTCGCGGTCATCTTCGGCCGCCTCGTCCTGCCGATCGTGCTGGGCGGGCCGATGCTGTACCTCGTCTACGGCACCGACATGTTTTCCGACTGGTCGCCGCTCAAGGCCTATGGTCTCGTCGCAGGCACCTTCATCCTGGCCTATAAGGGCCCGGACATTTATCTGAAGAACAAGATCACCAAGCGCAGCCACGCGATCCGCAAGGGTCTGCCCGATGCGCTCGATCTGCTCGTGATCTGCGCCGAAGCCGGTCTGACCGTCGACGTCGCGTTCCACCGCGTGTCGAAGGAATTGGGCAAGGCCTATCCCGAACTTGGCGACGAATTCGCGCTGACCGCGATCGAACTGGGTTTCCTGTCGGAACGCCGCCAGGCGTTCGAGAACCTCGCGACGCGCGTGAATCTGGACGCGGTGAAGGGCGTCGTCACGACGATGATCCAGACCGAGAAATACGGCACCCCGCTGGCCAGCGCGTTGCGCGTGCTGTCGGCCGAATTCCGCAACGAGCGCATGATGCGCGCCGAGGAAAAGGCCGCGCGCCTGCCGGCGATCATGACGATCCCACTGATCCTGTTCATCTTGCCGACGCTGTTCATCGTCATCCTCGGCCCGGCATCGTGCAGCATCTCCGACGCATTCAAGAGCGGGGTCTAGGCTGTATCGCCGTTCGATCCAGGCGGGTCTGCAAAGCCCGGTTTTCTTGCGCTTCGGTGCTCACGTGCCCTTAGCACGCTGCGCTCTGATGCTCTGAAAACCACCCTCTTCGCCTCCGCCTGAACCGGATCGCGACACAGCCTAAGGGAACGTAGCAGCGCGGCGCGTCGTTTCCCCGGCATAACGAACCGGAAAGAGGGCGCGCCGCATGCTGTTTACCAATGTCACGCAACTCGTCGTGCTGGGCCTCGTCCTGATCGTCGGGCTGGTGCTCGGCCTGATGATCGCGCCCAAGGGCACCAAGTGGCGCACCCGCTATGAAGAAGAGCGCGACGCGCATGCCGCCTATCGCACCGACTCGGACACCAAATGGCGCGAGCGCGATACGCTGACCACCAACCGCGACGCCTATGTCCGCGATCTCGAAGCCGAGAATGCGCGGCTGAAGGCGGAACGGCCAGCTTAACTGCCGTTTCCGCGCGAAGGCGGGGATCCAGAGCCAAGAGCGCCGTCGTTTGTGACTCTGGGCGCCCGCCTGCGCGGGGGCGCTTCGCCGAGCAAGCTCAGCTCAGCGGCTTGCAGCTCGACTTCTTGCGCGCGGCGTCGATCGCTGGGAATTGCGTGCGGTCCTGCACCAGGATGCGGAGCAGCGCGATGCCGCTGGCGTCCTTCACCCGCACCGCTTGCATGCCGTCCGGCACCGGCTGACCGGCGAGCGCGATCGCGATGCGGATCGGCTGTCCGTTCGCTTCTATATTGTTGCGCACAAACGCGACGTCGGTGCGCGCATCGAATACCGACAGCGACCAATAGGGTGCGGGGACCGGCTCGACATCGACCAGCACCGGGCCGTTCGACACATCGTAGGGACAAGACGAATAGGCGAGGTCCGGGCTCGGCCGCACGATCGCGCGCGCCTTGTCGGTCGCCATCGGGCTGGCGAACATATTGTTGTAGCCGCCCGCCTTGCTGATCCGCTGGGTCGCGAAGCCCATCAGCACGCGCGGAAACTCGACAATCATGACGTTATAGCCGACCACGGCGAGGATCAGCCCGAGCAGCAGCGGCCAAGCCCAGCGGCGCATCAGCACCCCTCCTTGACGATCGAGGGCAATTGATCGCGGGTCAGGTTACCGACCCCACCGTCATCGGGGAGGTAGGTCCTGATCGTCAGTTCGAACTGCTCGATCCGCCCGGTCGGCAGCCACAGCCCCGCTTGCTCGGCAGGCGCAACCACCACCGACCAGTTCGCCGGGTTGGGCACCCTCGCGCTCGCGACCGAGAAGACGTTCGCCTGGTTGGCGACGAGGTAGCCGGGATGGTCGTAGAGCGTCAGACTCCACCATTTGGTCGGGATCGCTTTGCCCGACACGCGATACTTGCACTTGCCGTCGAGCGGCTCGCCCGCGCTGTCCACCGCTGCGTTGTAATAGCGCGCCTCATGCGCTGGCAGCGCGAGGATGCCACGCAGCGACACCACCGCGCGGGTGAAGGCGCTGGCGCCCGCGGTCCCGAAATCCTTGCCCGTGGTCCACGGCCCGATCGCGGTGCTAGCGCCGAGCGCGCCGGTCCGCACGCGCTGTACCGCCGCGCCGGCACCGAGCGCCAGCCCGGCGGCCGCACAGATCAGATATCGAGCCCAGGGCTTCATCACCCTCTCCTCAATCCTGGCAGCGGTGGTAGCGCTTGCCTTCCAGCGTCATCGCATCGTCGCCGGTGCGCTCGACCCCGAGCTTCTGCTCGAACGGCTTGTCGCTGTCCGAATAGGTGCCGGTCACAGTCACGGTCTTGCCCTTCAGACTCCAGCGGCCGATGCCGCGCTTGCCATAGAAGCCACCGCCGCTGCCGAACTTGACCGCATGCCGCGCCGTGCAGTCGCCCGCGCCCGCGCCCCAGCGGCCGCTTAGCCAGGTCGAGTTGACCCCGGCCGGAGTCGGCTTGGGGGTCGGCGTAAACGTCGGCGACGGTTTAGGGCTCGGCGTCGCGCTGGGCGAGGGTTTGGGTGTCGGTGAGGGCAAAGGGCTCGGTGTCGCCGTCGGAGCCGGCGCGACGGTGTTGGTATCGGTGCCGCCGAGGTCGGTCACCACCGCGCCGTCGCTCGGGATCGGTTCGGGCGCCGCCATGGAGCCGCGGCCGGGATCCTCGACGTCGCCCATGAACATCCAGCTGCCCGTCACCTGAACGAAGCGGCCGGTGCGTTGCGACGACTTGTCGCACCTCTTGGTGAAGCTCGAGCACACCACCGACTTGAAATCGCAGATATAGCCGGGCAGCGCCGGCGCCGCCTTGCACGCGATGCGCTCGGTCGACTGGACCTTCTCGCCGCGGCGGGCGAGCGCGTCCGACATCTCTTCCTGTGACGGCCCGTCTTCGCCCAGCCCGCTGCACGCGCCGAGCGACAGGATAGCGAGAAGGATCGGCCAGCGCGTCATGACGTCAGGAGTGTCGCGCGCCGACGACTCCGTCAAGCCTTCGCCAGCGCGGCCTGGGCCGCCGCGAGCCGCGCGATCGGCACGCGGTAGGGCGAGGCCGACACATAATCGAGCCCGACCTTCGCGCAGAACGCGATCGAGGCCGGGTCGCCGCCATGTTCGCCGCAGATACCGAGCTTGATGTCGGGCCGCGTCTTGCGCCCGCGTTCGGCAGCGATCTCGATCAGTTCGCCGACGCCCTCAACGTCGAGGCTGACGAACGGATCTTTGGGATAGATGCCCTTCTCGACATAGACGCCTAGGAACCGCGCGGCGTCATCGCGGCTGACCCCGAGCGCGGTCTGCGTCAGGTCGTTGGTGCCGAACGAGAAGAACTCACCGATCTCCGCGATCTCCCCGGCGCGCAAGGCGGCGCGGGGCAGTTCGATCATCGTGCCGACGAGATACTCGATCTCGCGGCCCTTGTCGGCGAACACAGCCTTCGCGGCCTTGTCGACGACGTCCTTCATCAGCTCGAGTTCGCGGCGGGTCGCGACCAGCGGGATCATCACTTCCGGGATCGGCGCGGCGCCGGATTTCTCCGCTACCTCGACCGCCGCCTCGAAGATCGCGCGCGCCTGCATTTCGTAAATTTCGGGGTAGGTCACGCCGAGCCGGCACCCACGATGGCCGAGCATCGGGTTGAACTCGTGCAACTCGGCGGCGCGGCGCTTGAGGTAATCGACCTCGACCCCGGCGGCGGCCGCGACCTCGGCGAACTCCTCTTCCTCGTGCGGCAGGAATTCGTGCAAGGGGGGGTCGAGCAGGCGGATCGTCACCGGGAGTCCAGCCATCACCTCGAAAATCTCGACGAAATCGCTGCGCTGTTCGGGGAGCAGTTTCTCGAGCGCGGCGCGACGGCCTTTTTCGTCCTCGGCCAGGATCATCTGGCGCACCGCGGTGATCCGCGCGGCGTCGAAGAACATATGCTCGGTACGGCACAGCCCGATGCCCTCCGCGCCGAACTCGCGCGCGGTCCTGGCGTCGAGCGGGGTCTCGGCGTTGGCGCGAACCTTGAGCTTCCGCACTTCGTCGGCCCAGCCCATCAGCACGCCGAAATCGCCCGCCAGTTCGGGCTGGACCGTCGGCACTTCGCCGATCATCACTTCGCCCGACGCGCCGTCGATCGTGATGACGTCGCCTTCGTTTACTTCGCGGCCGGCGCAACGCATCACCTTCGCCTTGGCGTCGATGCTCAGCGTCCCCGCGCCCGACACGCACGGCCGGCCCATGCCGCGCGCGACGACCGCGGCGTGGCTGGTCATCCCGCCGCGCGCGGTCAGGATGCCCTTCGCCGCGTGCATGCCGTGGATGTCCTCGGGCGAGGTCTCGGTGCGAACCAGGATCACTGCATCGCCCGCCGCCGCGCGCTTTTCCGCGGTGTCGGCGTCGAACACGACCTTGCCGCTCGCTGCACCGGGACTGGCCGGCAAGCCGCGCGTCAGCACGTCGCGCACCGCTTTCGGATCGAGCGTCGGATGGAGCAATTGGTCGAGCGCGCCGGGCTCGACCCGCGCGATCGCTTCCTCGCGCGTGATCAGCCCTTCTTCCGCCATATCCACCGCGATCTTCAGCGCCGCCTTGGCCGTCCGCTTGCCCGAGCGCGTCTGGAGCATCCACAGCTTGCCACGCTCGACGGTGAATTCGATGTCCTGCATGTCGCGGTAATGCTTCTCCAGCGTGTCGAACACGCCGGCGAGCTCGCGATAGACCTCGGGTAGCGCCTCTTCCATCGACAGCGGCTTCGCGTTCGCCGCCTGCCGCGCCGCCAAGGTCAGATATTGCGGCGTGCGGATCCCCGCGACGACGTCCTCGCCCTGCGCATTGATCAGGAACTCGCCGTAATAGGCGTTGTCGCCCTTCGACGGATCGCGCGTGAACGCCACCCCGGTCGCCGAGGTGTCGCCCATATTGCCGAACACCATCGCCTGGACGTTGACCGCGGTGCCCCATTCGCTCGGGATGTCGTTCAAGCGGCGATAGACCTTGGCGCGCTCCGACTGCCACGATCCGAACACCGCGCCGATTGCGCCCCACAATTGGTCGTGGACGTCCTGCGGGAAGGGCTTCGACCATTGCTGCTCGACCAGCGCCTTATATTCCGCGACCAGCGCCTTCCAGTCGGCGGCGGTCATGTCGGTGTCGAGGTAATAGCCCTTGTTCTCCTTGGCGATTTCGAGCGCATCCTCGAACGCATCGTGGTCGAGTTCGAGCACGACGTCCGAATACATCTGGATGAAGCGGCGATAGCTGTCCCAGGCGAAACGCTCGTCGCCCGATGCGGCGGCGAGGCCGACCACGGTCGCGTCGTTGAGCCCCAGGTTGAGGACGGTGTCCATCATCCCCGGCATCGACGCCCGCGCGCCCGAGCGGACCGACACGAGCAGCGGATCGCTGGCGTGGCCGAACCTCTTGCCCGTCACGCCCTCGATATGCGCGATGCCCTGCGCGACTTCGGCCTTCAGGCTGTCGGGGAATTGCGCGCCCTCGTCGTAATAGACCGCGCACATCGGCGTGCCGATCGTGAAGCCCGGGGGCACCGGCAGGCCGATCGACGCCATCTCCGCCAGGTTCGCGCCCTTGCC
>JBDSED010000126.1:0-16003 GCA_039920225.1 Sphingomonas sp. | reverse complement strand
CATATTTGGGCCCATAACGAAAGTTGGTTGCGCGGCACCTTCGTCAACTTTCGCGCGCGCTGTGCCGGTAAAGGCGCTACGCTAGGTGCTTGAGAAGGGTTTCGATGAAGCCCGCGCGGAAAGGGAGGGGTGGATGTTCTCGAGCGACGAATGGACCGGTCGCACGGGCGACGTCTGGGCTGACGAATGGCGCCGCACCGACCGCAGCTTCGACGGCCTCAGCGAGCATCTGAATGCCGCCATCCTCGCGGCGGCACCGACCACTGGCCGCGCCATCGATCTCGGCTGCGGGGCGGGCGGGACGTCGATTGCGTTGGCCACCGCGCGCCTTGGCGTCGACGTGACCGGCCTCGACATCTCCGCGGCGCTAATCGCGATCGCGCGCCAACGCAGCGCAGGCATCGGCAACTTGCAGTTCAACGTTGCCGACACGGCGGTGCTCGATCCGGCGATTGGGGCGGACCTGCTGGTGTCGCGCCATGGCGTGATGTTCTTCCCCGATCCGGTTGCGGCCTTCACCGCTATCCGGGCCGCGGCACAGCCCCGCGCGACGCTCGTGTTTTCTTGCTTCCGGGATCGTACGGCCAATCCATGGGCGCTGTTGAGCGACGAGCTGGTCGGCGCGGCCCCGCCACCGCTGCCGGGTTACGTGCCGGGCCCTTTCGGTTTTGCCGACCGCGCGTTTGTTACCGACCTGCTGGCGCGCAGCGGTTGGGAGAACGCGGAGGCCATGGCCGTCGACTATCACTATATCGCGGGGCAGGGCGACGATCCGGTGGCCGACGCCGTCGATTTCTTCACGCGGATCGGTCCGGTCGCGCGCGCGATCGCCGAGCAATCGACCGACCGCCGCCCTGAGCTTTCTAGCCGACTGAAGGCCCTACTCGCGCCGCATGTCGCCGGTAATACGGTCGTATTTCCAGCCGCGGCCTGGATCTGGACCGCAACCAACGGAGACATGGAATGACGTTGATCGTCCACCACCTCAACAATTCGCGCTCGCAACGAATCCTGTGGATGCTCGAAGAGCTCGGCCTGCCCTACGAGATCAAGCATTACCAGCGCGACGCCAAGACGATGCTCGCGCCGCCCGAGCTCAAGCGCGTCCACCCGCTCGGCAAGGCGCCGGTGCTGGAGGATGACGGCCGGATCGTCATCGAAACGGGCGCAATCTGCGAATATCTGGTCGAGAAGGCCGATGGCAAGCTCGGCCCTCCGGCGCACCGTGACGACGTGCTGCGGTATCGCCAGTGGCTGCATTATGCCGAAGGGTCGATGATGCCGCCGCTGCTGGTCATGCTCGTCGTCAACCGCATTCCCCTCCTCGGCAAGGCCGCCGCCAAGCGCATCCAGCCGATGATCGACAACCACCTCAACTATGTTGAAAATGAGCTGACCGCGCGTCCCTGGTTCGCCGGCGACGAGATGACCGCAGCCGACGTGATGATGAGCTTCCCGCTCGAAGCCGCGCGCAGCCGGGCTGGGCTCGACGAGTCGCGTCCCGCGACCATCGCCTGGCTCGACAAGGTGCATGCGCGTCCGGCGTATCAGCTCGCGCTCGAAAAGGGTGGTCCGTACGCTTACGCCTGAGGTCTAGGCGTCGCCGCCGATCCCATGGCTCGGCGCATGCGGCGGCTCGATCTCGGCGGGTTCGTTGGCGTCGAGTTGGCCCTCCCAGCGCGCGACCACGGTCGCCGCGACGGCATTGCCGACCACGTTGGTCGCCGACCGCCCCATGTCGAGGAACTGATCGACCCCGATGATCAGCAGCAGCCCGGCCTCCGGAATGCCGAATTGCGATAGCGTCGCGGCGATCACCACCAGGCTGGCGCGTGGTACACCGGCAATACCCTTCGACGTGATCATCAGGGTCAGCAGCATCAGGAACTGCGTGCCCAGCGATAGCTCGATACCATAGGCCTTGGCGATGAATAGCGATGCGAAGGTCATGTACATCATCGACCCGTCGAGATTGAACGAATAGCCGAGCGGGAGCACGAAGCTCGAAATCTTGGACGGCACGCCGAACCGGTCAAGCGCCTCGAGCGTGCGCGGAAAGGCGGCTTCGGATGAAGCGGTCGAAAAGGCGACCAGCACTGGTTCGCGGACATAGCGGAAGAGCTGGAACGCACGCTTGCCGATGATCAGGAATGCCAGCCCGCCGAGCACGAGCCATAGAGTGCCGAGGCCCGCGTATACGCTGGCCATGAAATAGCCGAGCTTGAGGATCAGTTCGGGCCCGTGCTCGGTCAGCGCGGCGGTGATGGCCGCGAACACCGCGATTGGGGCGAAGCGCATCACATAATCGGTGATCTGCAGCATCACCGCCACCAAAGCTTCGGCGCCATCGACGATCGGCTTGGCTCGCGCGCCGACTGCGGTGAGCGCGACGCCGAAGAAGACCGAGAAGACGACGATCGGCAGAATCTCGTTGGTCGACATCGCCTCGATGATCGATGCGGGGAAGATATGCGTGATCAGCTTGGTAAGATCGAAGCCGGACTTGTCGATCCCCTTGACGACGGCGTCCGCGGCGGGTGGCGTCAAATGCGGGGTGAGACCGAGCACGTCGCCCAGCGACGAGGATAGGTGGAAAAGGACCAAGCCCAGCGACAGCGACAGCAAACTGGCGCCGATAAACCAGCCGAGCGACTTGAGTCCGACCCGCCCCAACGCACCGGTATCGCCCATATGCGCGATGCCGACGACAAGCGTCGAAAACACCAGCGGGGCGATGATCATCTTGATCATGCGCAGGAAGATGGTCGACACGAGCGAGAACCAGCCCGCGATCGACTTCAGGTGCGCGGCGGATTCGGGCGTGCCCGTGTTGAGCGAGGCGTGCATCGCCCAACCGACCATAATGCCGAGCACCAGCCCGATCAGGATGTAGGTGGTCAGCCGCTTCGCCAAGGTTCGTCTCCCCGTTGTTGGCTTGCAGGGAAGGGGATTGCGGCGCGTGGGTCAAGGACCGTATCGTCTGTGCCATGTCCGATCCCCGCTTTTCCGCCGGTCGCCGCGCGCTGATCGCCGCCGCCGCTGCCGCTCCGCTGATGCTCGTTGGCGCCGCGCGCGCGGCCGCGCCGGATCTCTCCGCGCTCAAGGACATGACCGCGGGCGCAGCGCCGATTGGCCCCGAGGAGCGCGCTCGCCGTTTGTCGCGCGTGCAGGCGTTGATGAAGGCGAACGATATCGGCGCGGTGCTGATCGAGCCGGGATCGAGTCAGCTCTACTTCACCGGCATCCGCTGGGGCCGCACCGAGCGCGCGATGCTCGCGGTGCTGCCCGCCGAGGGCGAGCCGTGCATCGTCTCGCCGTTCTTCGAAGAACCGCGGATGCGCGAGACGCTCGCGATCCCCGCCGACGTGCGCGTGTGGCAGGAGGACGAGGATCCGCTCCAGGTCGTTGCCGGTTTCCTGCGCGACCGCAAGCTGGCGGCGCGGCCAATCGGCATCGAGGAAACGGTCCGATTTTTTATCCCTGACATGCTCGCCCGCGCTTTGCCCAGCGCGAAGATCGTATCGGCCAATCCGGTCGTTCGCGGATGCCGGATGATCAAGACGCCCGCCGAAATCGCGCTGATGCAACTCGCGACGGACGTTACCATCGCGGCCTATCGCTGGACCTATCCGCGGATCGAAAAGGGCATGACCGGCCGCGATATTGGCGCGCTGATGAACGCTGCGACGACGAAGCTTGGCGGCGATCCTGAATTCGCACTGATCCTGATCGGCGAGGCGGCGGCGTATCCGCATGGCACGCAGGCGGTGCATCGCGTCGCTGACGGCGAGATCGTGTTGATGGACTGTGGTTGCACGGTCGAGGGGTATCAGTCCGACGTGTCGCGCACGTTCGTGTTCGGTGGCGCGAACAAGGAACAGCGCGCTGTGTGGGACCAGGTCCATCAGGGTCAGCAGACCGCGCTCGCCGCGGCGAAGCCGGGGGTTCCCGCGGGCAGCGTCGATGATGCCGTGCGACGGCTCTACGACGGGTTCGGGTACGGCCCGGGCTATAAGCTCCCCGGCTGCTCACATCGAACAGGGCACGGCATCGGGCTCGACGGGCACGAGCCGGTCAATCTGGTGCGCGGCGAAACGACGAAGCTGGCGTCGGGCATGTGCTTTTCCAACGAGCCGGGCATCTACATTCCGGGCAAGTTCGGCATACGGCTGGAGGATTGCTTCCACATAACAGACGTGGGGCCGAAATGGTTCAGCACGCCGCCGCCGTCGATCGACCAGCCGTTCGGCTGACGGGGTCGCTTGGCAAGGCGCGCGGCGTTGCCTAAGTCGCACGCCATGACCTCGACCAACGACATCCGCCGCGGCTTCCTCGATTACTTCGCGAGTGAAGGGCACAGCATCGTCCCGTCGGCGCCGCTCGTGCCGCAGAACGACCCGACGCTGATGTTCGTCAATGCCGGGATGGTGCCGTTCAAGAACGTCTTCACCGGCCTCGAAACGCGGCCCTATTCGACCGCGACGTCGAGCCAGAAGTGCGTCCGTGCGGGTGGCAAGCATAACGATCTCGACAATGTCGGCTATACGGCACGGCACCATACTTTCTTCGAAATGCTCGGCAATTTCTCGTTCGGCGATTATTTCAAGGACCGCGCGATCACGCTTGCGTGGAATCTGCTGACGA
Organism: Sphingomonas sp.; assembly: GCA_039920225.1. GTDB lineage: Bacteria > Pseudomonadota > Alphaproteobacteria > Sphingomonadales > Sphingomonadaceae > Sphingomonas. The sequence continues at coordinate 11,359 of JBDSED010000126.1, read as the reverse complement.
AGGAATGGGGGCTCGCCAAGGATCGGTTGACGGTCACGGTCTATCACACCGACGACGACGCGTTCGACCTGTGGAAGAAGATCGCGGGGCTTCCCGAAGAGCGCATCATCCGCATCGCAACCAAGGATAATTTCTGGGCGATGGGATCGGACGGGCCGTGCGGGCCGTGTTCCGAAATCTTCTTCGATCACGGCGACCACATCCCCGGCGGCCCGCCGGGCAGCCCTGACGAGGACGGCGATCGTTTCGTGGAGATCTGGAACCTCGTCTTCATGCAGTTCCTGCAGGAAGCCGACGAAATCGTCGGCGGCCTGCCCAAGCCGTCGATCGACACGGGCATGGGGCTCGAACGCATCGCTGCGGTGATGCAGGGCGTCCACGACAATTACGAGACCGACACGTTCAAAGCCCTGGTCGCCGCCTCCGGCGCGCTGACGCACACCGCGACGACCGGCGATAATCAGGCGAGCCACCGCGTGATCGCCGATCACTTGCGCACGTCGGGTTTTCTGGTTTCCGATGGCGTCCTGCCGGCCAATGAGGGGCGCGGCTACGTGCTCCGCCGCATCATGCGCCGTGCGATGCGGCATGCGCATCTGCTGGGCGCAAAGGACCCGCTGATGTATCGGTTGGTGCCGGCGCTGATTGCCGAGATGGGGGCCGCCTATCCCGAACTGATCCGCGCGCAGCCGCTGATCGAGGCGACACTGCGACAGGAAGAGACCCAGTTCCGCAAGACGCTCGATCGCGGACTGAAGCTGCTCGATGAAGAGACTGCCGGCATGACGCAAGGCTCGACGCTGTCGGGTGAAACCGCGTTCAAACTCTACGACACGTATGGCTTTCCCTATGACCTCACCGAGGATGCGTTGCGCGCGCAAGGCCTTCAGGTCGACCGCGAGGCGTTCGACGCCGCGATGGCCGAGCAAAAGCGCGCTGCCCGCGCCGCGTGGAAGGGGTCGGGCGACAAGGGTTCGGACGAATTGTGGTTCGACATCGCCGAGGAGAAGGGCGGCACCGAATTCACCGGCTACACGTCGGAGGAAGGCGAGGGCGAAGTCGTCGCGTTGATCAAAGGCGGCGCGCGCGTCGATTGCGCGAGCGCCGGCGACGAGGTCGATATCGTGCTCAACCAGACGCCATTCTATGCCGAAAGCGGCGGGCAGGTCGGGGATGCCGGGATTGCCACGACCGACAAGGGCTTCAAGGGTCGCGTGTTCGATACGGCGAAGCATCTTGGCCGCGTTTGGGCGCACCGTACCAAGATCGAAAGCGGCGAGGTCGCGGTCGGTGACGCGCTGCATCTCGTCGTCGACGGCGAGCGCCGCAACGCTATCCGCGCGAACCACTCCGCGACCCACTTGCTTCACGCCGCTCTGCGCGAACGGCTCGGCACGCATGTTGCGCAGAAAGGGTCACTGGTGGCGCCGGATCGCCTACGCTTCGACTTCTCGCAACCCGTTGCGGTCGAGCACGACGCGCTCGCGGCGGTCGAAGCCGATGTGAATACGTATATTCGCCAAAACGACGCGGTCTCAACGCGATTGATGACGCCTGATGAGGCAATTGCCGAGGGGGCTATGGCGCTCTTCGGCGAGAAATACGGCGACGAGGTCCGTGTCGTGTCGATGGGCCGCAACGGCCAGCGAATATACAGCCTCGAACTGTGCGGCGGCACGCACGTCAACGCGACGGGCGATATCGGGTTGTTCAAGGTCGTGAGCGAAGGTGCGGTGTCATCTGGCGTGCGGCGCGTCGAGGCGCTGACCGGTGAGGCGGCGCGCGCCTATCTCGCGGGTCGCGACGAGAAATTGCGCGAGGCGGCCGCGGTGCTCAAATCGTCGCCCGACGAGGTGCCGGCGCGCGTCGCGCAATTGGTGGAGGATCGCCGTCGGCTGGAACGAGAACTGGCTGAGGCGAAAAAGGCGCTGGCGCTGGGCGGTGGCGGCGGTGCGGCGTCCGCCGGGCCGGAACAGATTGGCGATATCAATTTTGCCGGGCAAGTCGTCGATGGGCTGGATCCCAAAGGCCTGCGCGGCGCGGTCGACGAGACCAAGCAACGGATCGGGTCAGGCGTCGCGATGATCGTTGCCGTCAACGACGGCCGCGCCTCTGTCGCCGTCGGTGTGACCGACGACCTTACCACGCGCCTCAACGCAGTGGACTTGCTCAAGCAAGCAGTCGCGGTGCTCGGCGGGCAGGGCGGCGGCGGCCGGCCCGACATGGCGCAGGGCGGTGGTCCCGATGGCGACAAGGGTGACGCCGCCGTCGCGGCAGTGCGCGCTGCGCTGGCTGGCTAACCCGTCGGACTGCGCCGCGCGCGTCGTAGACGCGGTTCGCGAGTCATGTCGGCCGCATCCTTGATTTCCCTGCGGAGCTCGTCGCGCTTCTCGTGGATCGAGGCGATCACCGGGCCCATCGCGACGCCGAGATCGACCAGCACGGCTTCGGACAATTGCAGCGAACTTTCGAGCGTTTCGGGCACTGCGTCGGTGACGCCGGCCTTGTAGAGCTCGGCGGCATGCGTCGCGTCGCGGGCGCGCGCGACGATCGTCAGGCCGGGTAACCAACCGCGCACGCGCTTGGTAAGGCGGACGGTCAGCACGGGGTCGTCCATCGTCAGCACCAACGCCTTAGCCCGGCCGAGATTGAGGCGGTCGACCAATTCGCTCCGCGCGACGTCGCCGAACACCACCGAATAGCCGTCGCGGCGCGCGCCTTTAGCGGCGTCGATGTCGGCTTCGACCGCGGTATAAGGCTGGCCGTGTTCCTTGAGCATATCGGCGACCATCCGGCCAACGCGGCCGAAGCCGATCACTACGGTGCCGGGGCCTTCTTCGTCGAGTTGGAGGTCGGGCGCGAGCTTCTCTCCCGCCTCGATCCGCCGCGCGATGAGGCGGCCTACTTCGGCGAGCGCGGGCGTGATCGTCAGCCCGAGCGCCGTCACAGTCTGCCAGAATGCGGCATCGCCCGCTGCGATCAGGCCCGCCGACGCGGCGGTGCCGAGCACGATCAGCGTCGTTTCGGACGGGCTCGACATCAACAGGCTGGTTTCCGCCGCGGTCCCGGCCCGCGCGCCCGACAGCCGCAACAAGCCGAACGTCACCAGCGATTTGGCCGCGACCACTCCCGCCAGCGCGAGAACGAAGTCGGCCCAGTTGGCGAGCAATGTTTCGAGATTCAGGCTCATGCCCACCGTGATCAGGAAGACGCCCAGCGCCAGACCCTTGAACGGCGCGGTGATGACCTCGACCTCGCTGTGATATTCGGTCTCGGCGATCAGCAGTCCGGCGAGCAGGGCGCCAACGATCGGCGACAGGCCGGCCGCCGAGGTCGCAAGGCTGGCGGCGATCACCGTCAGCAGTGAGATGGCGAGGAACAGCTCCGGGCTCTTGGTCCGCGCCGCTTGTGCGAAGAGGCGCGGCAGAACGAACCGCCCGACCAGGAAGATCGCCGCGATGCTGACCGCGCCCCACAGCAAGGTGTTGAGCACGCCGCTCGAAGCGCCGCCGCCGAGGGCGGCGAGAACGAAGATGATCGGCACCAGCGCCAAATCCTCGAACAGCAACATCGCGAACGCGCTGCGCCCCACCGGACTCTCCGTGCCGGCGATCGGCAAGACCAAGGCGGTCGACGACAGCGCGAGCGCAAGTCCCAGACCGAGCCCCGCCGACCAACCGTTGCCGAATATGAGCAACGCGCCACCGATCACCGCGGCGCACCCGAACAGTTCCGCCGCACCCACGCCGAACACCGCGGTGCGCATTCCCCATAGCCGCTTCAACGACAGCTCGAGCCCGATCGAAAACAGTAGCAAGGTGATGCCGAACTCCGCGAACGGCTCGATCGAATGGGGGTCGGTGATCGTAACGTGGTAGAGCCACGGATATTTGCTCACCAGCGTGCCCAATCCCGCTGGCCCGACCAGCATCCCGACCAGGATGAAGCCAATCACCGGGCTGATCTTGAATCGGGCGAAGGTTGGGATCACGATGCCCGCCGCGCCGAGGATCACCAGCGCATCGCTGAAGCCCGTATTGTTGAGACCGATTGCCATGGCGGCATCAAAGCAGGGTGGGGAGCATTTGTCAGGCCATGAGTGACACCGATATCTGCATTATCGGCGGCGGACCGGCGGGGATGGTCGCCGGGCTGCTGTTCGCGCGGGCCGGATTGAAGACGGTCGTGCTCGAAAAGCACGCCGATTTCCTGCGCGATTTCCGTGGCGACACCGTGCATCCCTCGACGCTGCGTATCTTCGACGAGCTGGGTTTGCTCGATCAATTGCTCGAACGGCCGCACCAGAAAGTCCGCCATCTGCGCGGCCGCATCGCGGGGCGCGATATGGAGATCGTCGACTTCACCCACCTGCCGGTCCGCGCGCCGTATATCGCGCTGATGCCGCAATGGGACTTCCTCGATTTCGTTGCCGATGCGGCGCGGCGCTATCCGACGTTCGAGCTTCGCCAGCGATGTGCGGGAGCCGAGCTGATCGATGCGGACGGTCGGGTCGCCGGCGTGCGGACCGATGCGGGCGACGAAATCCGCGCCCGGTTGACGATCGCCGCCGACGGGCGGGATTCGCGGCATCGCGCCGGATTGCCTTCCACCACGATCGGCGCGCCGATGGACGTGTTCTGGTTCCGCGTGCCCAAGCCCGCCGGTCCGGAGAACGACAGCATGGGCGTGTTCGACACCGGGCTGTTGTTCGTGATGATCGGCCGGTTCGATTATTATCAATGCGCGTTCGTGTTCCCCAAGGGCACGGCCGACGGGGTCCGGGCGAAGGGGCTGGAGGCGTTTCGTGATCGGGTGCGCGCGATCGGGCCGGAGACCGCGCGGGTCGATGAAAGCGTAACCAGCTGGGACGACGTCAAGCTATTGACCGTGACGGTCGACCGGCTCGAGCAATGGCACCGGCCAGGGCTGCTCGTCATCGGCGACGCGGCGCACGCGATGTCGCCGATCGCCGTGGTGGGCATCAATCTGGCGGTGCAGGATGCCGTCGCGACGGCGAACCTGCTCGCCGCGTCGATGGCGGCGGGCGACGATCCCGACCCGCTGCTCCACAAGGTCCACGACCGGCGGATCGGCGCGGTTCGGTTCACGCAAGGGCTGCAGAAACTGATCCAGGACGCGATCGTCGAACCGCTGATCACTAGCACCAAGCCGATGGACGGGCCACCGCTCGCCGCAAAGCTGCTCAATCGTATTCCGCTACTGCGGCGCATCCCCGCCCGCGTGATCGGGATGGGCTTCCGGCCGGAACATGTCCGGTCGCCGGAAGCCCGTTTCGACTAGGCCCAGCTCGCCATCCGCGTTTCGAGGTTTTCGCGCACCGCTTCGAAGAATTGCTCGGTGGTCATCCACGCTTGATCGGGGCCGATCAGCAGCGCGAGATCCTTGGTCATCTTGCCGCTCTCGACGGTCTCGATGCAGACTTTTTCCAACTCCGCGGCGAAGCGCGACACGTCGGGGGTGTCGTCGAACTTGCCGCGATACTTGAGGCCCCCGGTCCAGGCGAAGATCGACGCGATCGGGTTGGTCGAGGTCGCCTTGCCCTGCTGATGCTGGCGATAATGCCGCGTGACGGTGCCGTGTGCCGCTTCCGCCTCGACCGTCTTGCCGTCGGGCGACAGCAGCACCGAGGTCATCAGCCCGAGCGAGCCGAACCCTTGCGCGACCTGGTCCGACTGGACGTCGCCGTCGTAGTTCTTGCAGGCCCAGACGAACTCGCCCGACCATTTGAGCGCCGATGCGACCATGTCGTCGATCAGGCGATGCTCGTAAGTGATGTCCGCTTCCTTGAACTTGTCGGCGAACTCGGCTTCGAACACTTCCTGAAACAGGTCCTTGAAGCGACCGTCATACGCCTTGAGGATGGTGTTCTTGGTCGACAGATAGACCGGCCATTTCAGGTTGAGACCGTAATGCATCGACGCCCGCGCGAAATCGCGGATAGAATCGTCGAGATTGTACATCCCCATCGCGACACCCGCGGCCGGGAAATCGAATACGTCGAAATCGAGCGTCTCGCCATTCTCGCCCTGCCACTTCATCGTCAGCTTGCCGGGGCCGGGCACGCGGAAGTCGGTGGCGCGATACTGGTCGCCGAAGGCGTGGCGGCCGACGACGATCGGCTTGGTCCAGCCCGGGATCAGCCGCGGGACGTTGGAAATGACGATGGGCTCGCGAAAGATCGTGCCGCCCAGGATATTGCGGATCGTGCCGTTGGGCGATTTCCACATCTTTTTCAGGCCGAATTCCTCGACGCGCTGCTCGTCGGGGGTGATCGTGGCGCACTTGACCGCGACGCCGTATTTCTGCGTCGCGTGCGCGCTGTCGATCGTGACTTTGTCGTCGGTCGCGTCGCGATGTTCGATGCCCAAGTCGTAATAATCGAGGTCGATGTCGAGATACGGCTTGATCAGGCGCTCGCGGATCCATTCCCAGATGATCCGCGTCATTTCGTCGCCGTCGATCTCCACGACGGGCGTCTTCACCTTGATCTTCGCCATGCTCTGTTTCCTGATGGAGGTTTGCGGGCGCTCTAAGAGGAAGGGGGGAAGAGGGTCAAGCGCGCGGCCTAAGTTGACACCAGGTTTACACTATCGGTCTGCGCATCGGCCGGCACGAAAGCTTGTTAAGGTCACACTTAGGGTCGCACTATCACGCGAATGCATCTGCCGAACCCTGCCTCACCCAAAACGCGATACTGCCAATGCGCATCGGGCGGAACATACTACGAACATTGCTTGTAGGAAAGCGTCACGTTGTTTTGCCCGGCTAACACGGTTAGACGGGGCCGATGCCTTCAATCGACCAGCCGGACATCGGCACGCCGACCATCAAATGGCGCTTTCCGTCCATGCATCCCGAAGGACGGCGCTACGTCATCATCGTCGCCGTCGCGGCGGTGCTCAGCCTGCTCATCTGGAACGTGCTGTTCTGGCCGCTCGCGTTTCTCGCGCTTGGCGTCGCGGCGTTCTTTCGCGATCCGATCCGCGTTACGCCCAAGGCCGACGGGCTGGTCGTCGCGCCGGCCGACGGGCTGATCACGATGATCCAGCCGGTGACGCCGCCCGCCGAGCTTGCGATCCTCGGTACCGCGCCGCTGATCCGCGTGTCGATTTTCATGAGCGTGTTCGACGTCCACGTGAACCGCACGCCGATCGCGGGGACGATTCGCCAGGTCGTCTATATCTCGGGCAAGTTCCTCAACGCCGACCTCGACAAGGCGAGCGAGGAGAATGAGCGCCAGCATATCGTCGTCGAGGGCAAGGACGGTCGGTTGATCGGGTTCACCCAGATCGCGGGGCTGGTAGCGCGGCGGATCGTCGCATTCGTCAAGGAAGGCGACATGCTCGCGGTCGGGCAACGCGTCGGACTGATCCGCTTCGGCAGCCGGGTCGATGTGTTCCTGCCGGCCGATACCGTGCCGCAGGTCGTGCTCGGCCAGCGCGCGATCGCGGGCGAGACGATCCTGGGGAAGGTCGGCGGCGAGGCGATGCTCGGGATCACGCAGTGACCTCCACCGTTCGCCCTGAGCTTGTCGAAGGGCTGTCTATCTTTCGATGCAGGGCAGGGCTTCGACAAGCTCAGCCCGAACGGAATTTTTGATGAGACCGCCGCGCGGGTTGCGCAACCGCCCGCCGCAGGGCTTGCCGCTGCGCACGATTACGCCGAATGCGCTGACCGCGCTGGCGCTGTGTTCCGGCCTCACCGGCGTGCGCTTCGCGATCGGCGATGCGACGGGGCCGAACTGGCAACTCGCCGTGGTGATGATCCTGGTCGCGAGTGCGCTCGACGGGGTCGACGGGCAAGTGGCGCGGATGCTGCGCGGGACTAGCCGGTTCGGCGCCGAGCTAGATTCGCTCAGCGACGCGATATCGTTCGGGGTCGCACCCGCATTAATCCTGTATCTGTGGTCGCTCTCCAACTCGCCCAAGTTCGGCTGGGCGTGTGCGCTGCTGTTCGCGGTGTTTTGCGCCTTGCGCCTCGCGCGGTTCAACGCCGCGATCGATGCGACCGATCAGCCGCGCAAGTCGGCCGGCTATTTCACTGGCATTCCGGCGCCGGCGGGGGCGATCGGCGCGATGCTGCCGATGTATCTGTGGTTCATCACCGGCGACCCGCTGTTCCGCTCGCCCTGGCTCGTCGCGCCCTGGGTTGCGTTCATCGCGATCCTGATGGTGTCGAGCATCGCGACCTTCGGCTGGTCGTCGATGCGCCTCCGGCGGCGTATCCGGTTCGAGGCGTTGGTCGTGATCGTCGGGATCGGCGCTGCGCTGATTTCAGCGCCCTGGCCCACGTTGGTCGCGATTTGCGCCGTTTATCTGGCAACGATCCCGTTTAGCATCGCAGGTTATGCCCGTGTCAGGCGGCTGCGCGCCAATATGTTGGTTGCACCACCGGCCTGACCGACACGCGCAGCGTTGAAGCGCGGCGGACGGGAAGTGGAGGAAGGCTCGATTGCCCACCTTGGCCGGCGAGCGCGGCCTGAATCTTCGGTATCGACGGTGCGACCGTAGCATAGATGGCGAACCCCGCAGCGCCCATTGCGCCTGCAAACATCAAAACGGCGAACATCAACATCGCGGTATCCCCTTTGGTTCGACTTAGAACCGTCGCGGAATCAACGGTTCGTCGATTCCAAAGGTTCCCGGTCTGTGGATGATCGCTGTATGTTCTGTTGATGTTCTCTTCGTCAAGTCGAAAATGAGAACATAGCAGGAATAAACCACCGCTTTCGACCGGGCGCCGCGCCGCGAAAGCAACTATGTCACGATAGTGTAACGATAAAACGGGCAGCACATGCGATGAAACGAGCAACCAACCGCGATTGTGGATAACTTTTCCCGTCGAACATACCTACGGTGCCCGGCGAACAGGGCACGACCGGCACACTCACGACGACAAGTGTTGCCTTCCTCTCGCCCTTGCGCTAACGGCGCCCGCTCAAACCCGCATGGGAAGCATCATAACCCGGTGCCAGGAGCCACCCCCCGCAATATATGCGGGGGGACAATAAGCTCCCTGGTTCCCGCTTCCCAGAGGCTCAACCGGAAGGAGTTATCCCTATGGCGGCACCTGTCGTCACCATGCAGCAGCTCATTGAGACTGGTGCGCACTTCGGACACCAGACCCACCGCTGGAACCCGAAGATGAAACCCTACATTTTCGGCGACCGCAACGGCGTCCACATCCTCGACCTGTCGCAGACCGTGCCGCTGTTCGCGCGCGCGCTCGAATTCGTCAGTTCGTCGGTCGCCGGCGGCGGCAAGGTGCTGTTCGTCGGCACGAAACGCCAGGCGCAGGATCCGATCGCCGACGCCGCGCGTCGCTCGGGCCAGCATTTCGTCAACCACCGCTGGCTGGGCGGCATGCTCACCAACTGGAAGACGATCTCGAACTCGATCAAGCGCCTCAAGACGCTCGAAGAGCAATTGTCGGGCGACACCGCGGGCCTGACCAAGAAGGAAGTCCTTCAGCTCACGCGCGAGAAGGACAAGCTCGACATGTCGCTGGGCGGCATCCGGGACATGGGCGGCGTGCCCGACGTGATGTTCGTGATCGACGCGAACAAGGAAGAGCTGGCGATCAAGGAAGCCAACACGCTGGGTATCCCGGTCGTCGCAATCCTCGATTCGAACGTCTCGCCCGACGGCATCGCATTCCCGGTGCCGGCCAACGATGACGCCGCGCGCGCTATCCGCCTGTATTGCGAGGCGATCGCGATCGCCGCGACGCGCGGCGGGCAGGAACGCCAGGCCAAGTCCGGCGTCGATCTCGGTGCGCAGGTCGAGGCTCCCGTCGAGGAAGCGCTGACCGTCGAACCGGCTGCTGAAGCGCCGGCTGCCGAAATGCCGGCCGCTGAGGCTTCGGTCGAAGCGACTCCTGCGCCGAAGAAGGCGAAGGCCAAGGCTGAGCCCGAAGCGACCGCTGGAGAAGCGCTCGGCACCGATCCGACCCCCGTCGATGCGGTCGAAGCCGCCGTCGCCGGCGCTGAGGAAACCGGCCCGGCCGCCGAAATGGAAGCCGAAGCAGAGCGCCAGCTCGACGCCTGAACCGTCGTCGTAGTGAAACATCGGCGGGGCAGGGCGTAATCGCACTGTCCCGCCGCGTTCGTATTCAACCAAGAGGAATGTAAAATGGCCGATATCACGGCAGCAATGGTCAAGGACCTGCGCGAGAAAAGCGGCGCGGGCATGATGGATTGCAAGAAGGCGCTGAACGAGACCAACGGCGACATGGACGCCGCGATGGACTGGCTGCGCACCAAGGGCCTTGCCGCGGCCGCCAAGAAGTCGAGCCGCACCGCGGCCGAGGGTCTGGTCGGCGTCGCCGTGTCGGGCACGCGTGGCGCCGCGGTCGAGGTGAACTCGGAAACCGATTTCGTCGCCAAGAACGATCAGTTCCAGGGGTTCGTCCGCGACGTGACGATGGTCGCGCTCGAACTGGGCGACGATCTCGCGACGATCAAGGCCGCTCCCTTGGGCGCCAAGACAGTCGACGAAGTGCTGACCAACAACATCGCCACGATCGGCGAGAACCAGAACCTGCGCCGCGCCAAGCGGCTGGAAGTGTCGCAGGGCGCGATCGTGCCCTATGTCCACAACCAGCAGGCGACCGGGCTCGGCAAGATCGGCGTGCTCGTCGCGCTCGAGAGCGCCGCACCCGCCGACGCGCTGAATGCGCTGGGCAAGCAGATCGCGATGCACATCGCCGCGGCCTTCCCGCTGGCGCTCAATGCCGAGGGCATCGATCCAGCGGTCGTCGATCGCGAACGGGCGATTTTGCGCGAGAAGAATGCGGACAAGATCGTCGGCAAGTCGCCTGAGATTGCGGAGAAGATACTCAACGGTCCGGTCGACAAGTTCCTCAAGGAAAATGCGCTGCTCACCCAGGCGTTCGTGATGGACGGCAAGACGCCAGTGCAGGACGTTATCGCCGCCGCCGCCAAGGAAGCGGGTTCGCCGATCGTGCTGACGGATTATGTCCGCTTTCAGCTCGGCGAGGGCATCGAGAAGGAAGAGAGCGACTTCGCCGCCGAAGTCGCCGCCGCCTCCGGCGTGCCGCAGCCGGCGTAAGCCTGACGTGCTCGAAACAGGGGAGTGGGGCGACCCGCTCCCCTTTTTCACGCCGTAACCCCAGCGAAAGCTGGGGTCTCAGGCAGTATCGCGTTGCCGCACGAGATCCCAGCTTTCGCTGGGATAACGGCGGGAGGTTGTGTGGCACACACACCCCGCCTAAGGTCCGCGCCGCCTCCAGCCGCATGAGAATCGATGACCGCGCCAGCCTATAAACGCATCCTCCTGAAACTCTCGGGCGAGGTCCTGATGGGCGACGGCGAGGGTGG
>JBDSED010000125.1:0-9768 GCA_039920225.1 Sphingomonas sp. | reverse complement strand
TTGGCGCCGGCGCCGGGCTGCATACCATGCTGTGCAATCTGGCAGACGCGCAGATCGCGCCGGGCGACACGATCGCGGCGATCGCGGGCGTCATGGGCGATCCCGCTTATGAGGATATCCGCGCGCGGCGGCTGGCACTGTATACTCCGTCCACCTTGTTCCGCATGCAACTAGACCGGTTGGCGCAGGTGCGCCCCGGCATCGCGGTGTTCGAAACCAGCGCTGCTGCCTATCGCTGGCTGCAGGACGAACGGATCCTTCACGCCGCCTGACGCTTGCCCCACGGACCGATACGCATTAAGTCCTCTCCACGACACGGCCGCTCCGAAAGGGGCGGCCCTATTTATTTCAGACGGAGAAATTCAGTGGCCCAGCCGCTCATGCCGCACGCGACAGCTTCCTGGCTGGTCGACAACACCTCGCTCTCGTTCGACCAGATCGCCGAATTCTGCGGTCTTCACATCCTCGAGATCAACGCGATCGCCGACGATACCGCCGCGACCAAGCTGACCGGGCGCGATCCGGTGCGCGCACACGAACTGACGCAGGAAGAGATCGACAAGGGCCAGGCCGATCCGAACCACGTGCTCCAGATGCTCAAGGGCCCCGACCAGGTCCGCCGCACCAAGGGCCCGCGCTACACGCCGGTGTCGAAGCGCCAGGACAAGCCCGACGGCATCAACTGGATCATCCGCAATCACCCGGAAATCACCGATGGCCAGATCAGCCTGCTGATCGGCACGACGCGTACGACGATCGCGGCGATCCGCGACCGCAGCCACTGGAACATCGCCAACATCACCCCGAAGGATCCGGTGACGCTTGGCTTGACGACGCAGCGCGAGCTCGACGCGGCGGTGGCGAAGGCAGCGAAAGCGGCGGGGCTCGAAGCCCCGGTCGATACGCGGCTCGAGGGCGACCGCGAAGCGCTGATCGCCGAGCTGCGCGGCCAGCGCGACCAGGCCGTGCGCGATGCCGAGGCGCTGGCGGCCGGTGAGGGTGAGGTTGCCCCGGCCGAGCACACCGCGGAGACGCTGTTCAAGAGCTGATAGCACCGGCCAAGGCGCGGCGACGTCCCTGCCGATGCGCAAAGCGCATTGCCAGCTCGGACGACCGACGGCGCGACTTTGCGGCAACGGACGGTGCGGAGGTTGACGCGAAGACTAGACCAAAGAGAAAGCCGCCGGCCTTGCGACCGACGGCTCCCCTGCATCGCAATACGTGATCAGGCGAAACGAATTCGTGCGCCAGCCGGCTTGCGGCGACGCATGGCCACGCCGAGCCCGCCAAAGCCGATCAGCATCATGGCCCATGTCGCCGGCTCCGGGACAGCGGCAGCGGCCTGGAAATTAGGGCGCTGTGCAACCGAACCATCCTGCGTCGTGAATGTGCCGCCGAGGTTGTAATTCGTGGCGTTGGTGCGGAAGATGTACGTCGCGCTGGTCTGGCCAGCGGCTTCCAGGCCGTTATCGCCAAAGTCGGCGCGCACAACCGAACCGCTACCGTTTCGCGAAGCGGTGGTGGTGGAGCCGGGGGGACCCTGCAAATTGGGATTGTTTGCCGCAGTGAAGAAGCCGGCGCCGTCGAAGTCGGTGGTATCGACAAGAGCATCGACCGTGTAACCCAGGAAGCTGGAGGCCGTCAGGTTGAACACTTCGTCACCGGCAGCGATCGAGCTGACGGCCACCTGGAAATAGAAGTCGAGGGTGCCGAGCGTGTTCCGGTAAACCGCGCTGCGCAGGAAACCCGTATAAGTGGTGGCCCCTAATGTGCCGGTCTCGATGCTCGCAAGCTGCGTGCCTCGTGTGGCGGTGTCGAGTGGGGTGAATATTGCGCCGCTCTGGCCAGGCAGGATATCGCCAGCCAACGCTGGCGATGCAACGCCGATCGCAACGCTCGACGCGAGCGCCATCAGTATAATACGCTTCATACAAAATCCCTTTTCGTTTTTCGGCAAAGCACAACCAGGGGCATTCTGATTGCCACCGAAAACGAAAACGAACGAGCGGTCGGCTGACCGCTTGAGTTCGCGCACGACCTCGGCACGCTAGATACGTTAATGTTGTGTAAAGGTTTCACGGGTCCGAAATTTAGAATTCGCGCCCTGTGCCATCGCGGGAATCGACGACGTGCTCGCCGGTGCCGCACTGCGCGATTGCCGAGCGAACCGAACCGATCGACCGGCCGGGAACAGACGTCGCCCCCACTTTCCCCGCGCCTATTCCGTTGCTACTCGCAACTCATGGCCACTGCCCGTACCGATGCCGCGTTCGTCGCGGATGAGAGCTTCGTCCCGACCAGCCACAAGGGCCTGACCTATCCGTTCGGCGGGGCGGAGCCGGGCGACGGCGAGGTGATGGCGGTCGCGCCGGGGGTTCGCTGGGTCCGGTTGAAGGTTCCGGGGCCGCTTCGCCACGTCAATTGCTGGCTGATCGACGATGAGGGCGGCATGTCTCTGGTCGATGCGGGCATGAACCGGCCCGAAACGCGCGAGGCGTGGAAAGCTGTGTTCGCTGGGCCGATGGCCGGCACGCGGATCGTGCGGATGATCGGGACGCATTTCCATCCCGACCATATCGGGCTCGCCGGCTGGATGTGCGGCCATCACGCGGCACCGCTATGGATGACGCGCGGCGAGTGGCTGACCGCGCAGATGCTGATCGCCGATGCGCGCTCTGAGACGCCGAAGGAAGTCAGCGACTATCGCCACGCCGCGGGCTGGACGGACGAGCAGATCGAGATCGCCGCGCAACATGGCTGGGCCAATTTCGGGCGGATCGTGCGGCCGATGCCGATGTCGTATCGCCGGATGATCGATGGCGAGACGATCGAGATCGGTGGTCGCTTCTGGCGTGTGATCGTCGGGTCGGGGCACAGCCCCGAACATGCCTGCCTGCTCGACGAGGATGCGGGCGTGTTCATCGCCGGCGACCAGGTCCTGCCGCGGATCAGCCCCAACGTGTCGGTCGGGATTACCGAGCCGCAGGCCGATCCGCTGGGCGAATGGTTCGCGTCGATCGCCAAGCTCAAGCGCGAAGTGCCCGCCGACGTGCTGACGCTGCCGGGGCATGGCGACCCGTTTACCGGGTTGCACACGCGGCTCGACGCGATGGACCGCGAGCATCGCGAACGGCTCGACGAGCTGCACGCATTTCTGGCTATCGAGCCGCGCTGTGTGACCGACTGTTTCGGTCGCCTGTTCCGCCGTGCGATCGGGCAGGACATGCTCGGCATGGCGACCGGCGAGGCGATGGCGCATCTTCGCCGGCTCGAGGTCGAGGGTCGTGCCGTGCGCGAGACCGGCGACGATGGCGTTTGGCGATGGCGCGCGGCATAAATGCGACGCGCCGGAACCTGCCAATCGTGTGATTTACCAATAATTTGTCCCTGACCGTTAGGCCGACGCAATGCAGCGTATCGGCCACCCGTTTCTCCGGCTCGCAATGCTCGTCGCACTGGTGACACTCCTCTTCGCACCGGCGGCGCGCGCGCAGAGCGCGGTGACCGGGGTGCCATTGTCGGTGTGCGTCGCGCGAGTCGCGGCGGGCGACAGCGCCGCAGCGATGTTTATCGCGGCAAAGCGGTTCGACTGCGCCACGCCGCAGACCAGCTTTCGCAACGGGGACTATTGGGTGCTGTCGCAGCCGCTCGGCACGATGCGCGACGCCGACGACCGTGAACGCGTCCGGATCGCCAGCCTGTGGCAGGATCGCGTCACGCTTTACGCGCTCTACCCCAACGGACAGGTGCGCGGCTGGGCGTATGACGGTTCCGCCGTCAGCCGCCACCTCCAACTCGGCGCGATGATCCAGTGGCGGCTCGACCGCAAGCTTGGCGCGCCGGTTCGGCTGCTGTGGCGAGTCGACGGCAGCGCGAACCTGCGCGGGATTCTGGTCGCGCCAAGGCTGGCGACGGCGGCCGAGGCGTCACGGGCGAATATCGAGATGGCGGCGATGTATTCCGGATTCGTCGGGTTGTGCATCGCGCTGCTGATCTACAACCTGGCGATGTGGGGGGCGCTCCGCCACCGGTTCCAGCTGGCGTATTGCGCGATGGTGCTCTCGCTGCTGCTCTACGCCTTCACCTCCTCCGGGGGGCTCGCCTGGGTCAATCCGGCGATCCTCAACAACGATCGGCTGCGGTTCAACTATATTTTCCTCGCGACCGCGGCGGCCACGGCGCTGATGTTCGCGCGCGCCTTCTTTCCGCCGCCTGTCACCGACGGTCGGATAGCACGATGGGCCAATCGGCTGACCGCGCTGGCGCTCAGCGCGATGGTAATGTTCGCGCTGCTCGCGCCGTGGCAGATCCGGCTGCTCGACGCATTCTACAGCATCAGCTTCGCGATCCTGATGATCGCAATAGTCCCCATCATCGCGCGCGCCCGCGCCGAACGCAGCCCGCATCTGTGGCTGTTCGCCGTCGCCTGGGCGGCCCCCATCCTGTTCGCGGCGCTGCGCCTGCTGGCCAATCTGGCGGTGGTGCGCTGGAGCTTCTGGCTCAACAATTCTACCATCCTGTCGATGGCGTTCGAAGCGATCGTCTCGACTTTGGCGATCGCGTATCGCATCCGGCTGCTGAGCGTCGAGCGCGATGAGGCTATCGAGCGCGAGATCATCGCCGCGCGGCTCGCCGATACCGACCCGCTGACCGGGCTGCTCAACCGCCGCGCATTCCTGCGCCACGCGATCGGGCGGGAGGGCGAGCAGGCGCTGATCCTGACCGACCTCGACCATTTCAAGGGCGTCAACGACACGCTGGGCCACGACGGTGGCGATGAGGTGTTGCGGCTGTTCGCGCGCGTGCTGCGCCGGGAAGCGCCGACGGGCGCGCTGATCGCGCGGATGGGTGGCGAGGAGTTCGCCATCCTGTCCCCCGCCGATCGCGCCGTCGCCCCCGAAACCGTGCTCGAACGCTTGCGCGCTGCACGAATGCCGTTCGATGTCCACGTTACCGCCAGCATCGGCGCCTGCACGGGGTCGCTGGCGACCGAGGCCGACTGGAAGGCGATGTATCGCCGTGCCGACCGCGCGCTGTTCGACGCCAAACAAGCCGGCCGCGACCGCGCACGCTTCGCCCCGCTCGCTGCGTAGAACCCAATAAATCGCTTTGTCGTTACGCTCGGCGTCGCTTATGGTGATTGCATGCGGCGTCGGCGTACCATTCTGATTGCAGCGGCGGTGCTGGCCGTAGCTGCGGCGGCGCGTCACCCGACCGCGGATATCGAGATCCTGACGCACCAGTCCGGCGACCAGTCGCCGCGCAAGGTGCAGGCCGCGGTCGATCTGGGGATCGTGGCGGTCAAGTTCCTGCTGACCTGGACCGCAGACCGGGTAGCCTCTTAACCATCGCTCGCTTACATTCGGTGTCGATGATCGACCCGGAGAGCATCTGGCGCAGCGACGCCTATCGCCACCCGACGCCATGGGCGACCGCGTATCCGCCGCTGACGCTGAACGCGATGTTCGAAGCGTCGGCCGCGCGCCTTGCCGATCGGCCGCTGATCGATTTCCTCGGTCGCCGTTACTCCTATGCCGAGACGCTCGATGGTGCGAGCCGCGTCGCGGCCGGGCTGGCCAGGCTCGGCTATGGCCCCGGCGACCGCATCGGCCTGTTCCTGCCCAACGTGCCGCACTACCTTGCCGCCTATTTCGGCATCCTCAAGCTCGGCGCCTCGGTGGTCAATTTCTCGCCGCTCTACACGGTCGAGGAATTGTCGCACCAAGTCGAGGATTCGGGCACACGCGCGCTGTTCACCCTGTCGGCCTCGGCGCTGCTGCCGACCGCGCTCCAGGTGCTCGACGGGTCGAGCGTCGAGCGGTTGATCGTCGGGTCGGTCGCCGGTGCGCTGCCCCCGACCAAGGCGCTGTTTTACCGCCTGTTTCGTGGCAAGGAGGTGACCAAGCGCCCCGACGACCCGCGTATCATGGCGTTCTCGAAGCTTATCGCCAATGACGGCAAAGGCGACCATCCGGCGATCGACCCGCTCAGCCACGTCGCGGTGATCCAATATACCGGTGGCACGACCGGCACGCCCAAGGGCGCGATGCTGACCCACCAGAATTTGTCCGCCAACGCTCGCCAGACCCAAGGGCTCGACCCGGAGCCCAGCGGCGAGGACCGCATCATCGGCGTGCTGCCGCTGTTCCACGTCTTCGCCAATACTTGCGTGATGAACCGCACCGTCGCGAACGGCGGGATGATCGTGATGCTGCCGCGGTTCGACGGCGGGCAAGTGCTCGCGGCGATCGCGCGGACCAAGGCGACCGCGCTGCCCGGCGTGCCGACCATGTATCAGGCGCTGCTCGACCATCCCAAGCTCAAGGCGACCGACCTGTCGAGCCTCAAATATTGCATCTCGGGCGGCGCGCCGCTGCCCGCCGAGGTCAAGGCGAAGTTCGAAGCCGCGACGGGGTCGCGCGTGATCGAGGGCTATGGCTTGTCGGAAAGTTCGGGCGTCGTCTCGTGCAATCCGTATGGCGCCGAAGGGAAGCTCGGCACGATCGGCCAGCCGATCCCGGCGACCGAGGTGCGGCTGGTCGACAAGGAAGACCCGACCCGCCCGCCGCCCGACGGCGAGCCCGGCGAGATCGTCGTGCGCGGGCCGCAGATCATGATGGGATATTGGAATCGCCCGGACGCCGATGGCGAGGTGTTTGCCGACGGCTGGCTGCGCACCGGCGACGTCGGCGAGATCGATCAGGACGGTTTCATCCGGGTGGTCGACCGGCTCAAGGACATGATCGCGGTCTCGGGCTTCAAGGTGTTCCCGAGCCAGATCGAAGCGGTGCTCTACAAGCATCCGGCGGTGAAGGAGGCTTTGGTGATCGGTGTGCCCGACACCTATCGCGGCGAACAGCCTCGCGCTTATGTCACGCTCACCGACAGCGCTGCCGAGACGCCCGACGCGTTGAAGGGCTGGCTCAACGCGCAGCTTGGGCATCACGAACGAGTCGATCAAGTGGTGGTTCGGCTGTCGCTGCCGAAGACGCTGGTCGGCAAGCTGAGTCGCAAGGAATTAGTCGAGGAAGTGAAGTCTGAATCTACCGGCTGAGCGAGGTGCGTCATCTGATCGCAACAAAGTAACTTCATGACGCGTTTCGGACCAATCCGGGGTTGCCAATTATTTTGGCCGCTGCCATTAACCCACTGCAACTAAGGGAGACTACGATGAGGTTCGCGAAGTATTTGGGGGCAGTCGCAGCCCTGTCGATGGCCACGGCGCCCGCGTTGGCCGCTCCGGCCAATCCCGCAGCAAGCCTGTCGGTCGCCAAGTCGGTCCGCGCCGCTTCGCCGACCAAGGATGCCAGCAAGCTGCACGGCGCGGGCATTTTCCTCGCCGCTGCCGCGGTGGTTGGCGTGATCGTTGCGATCGTGCTGATCGCCGACGACAACAAGGCGAAGAGCCCGTAAACTTTCTGCCAATCGATACGGAAAAGGGGGCTTCGGCCCCCTTTTTTGTGCCTGCCGCGGCTATTTGCCGTCGAAGATCGTGATCGCCGGGCGTCCCACCATCGGTGTCGCGGTCCTGGGCATCCGCGCTTCGAGGGGCGTGAGCCAGGTGGAGACCTTGCTGCCGATCGCGACCTGCGGTTGCGACGGGGTGATGTCGCTGTTCATCCCCTCCCACTTGGCGATCAGCGTTTGCGCATTCTCGCCCGCTTTGGCCAGCGGCACCGGCTGGCGCAACGCGTTGTTGATCATCGCGTCGCCGTAGAAGGTCCAGTCGCGGTCGGACTGGCAGCCGAACGAGGTGCGGTCGGCCGACGCGGCGGTGAACAGGGCGGTGGTGTCGCTCGACAGGCTCGGCACGAAAATCCCCGAAAAGCAGGCCGACAGGATCAGCAGGCGGTTCTTGATGCCGAGTTCCTCGAACATTCGCGCCATCCGCGCCGGCGGGATGATGCCGAACCCGTCGTCGGCGTCGTGATAGGCAAGCCCAACCTTCGCGCCGTGCCCGGCGGTGTAGAGGACGAGCACGTCCTGCTTCCTGTCCATCAGTTCGGCGACGCGAGCGAGCGCTACCGCGAGGTTGCGCGGGCTACCGTTGGGCAGCGTCGACGGCCCGTCGCCGTCGGTGCCGGCGAGCACGATGGTGTGCCCGACCGCGCCGTAGCGGCGGCTGAGCACCTTGCCCGCCTCCCGCGCCTCGCGGCCGAAGATCGGGTCGCTGTCGAGCCCGACCACGACGACATAGGCATCGACCATACCGGGCTTTTGCGGGGCCAGCGAGGCGAGCGCCTTGTCCATCCGGCGCTGTTCGTCGAGCAGCCATTTTGGCGAGCGATCGCGTTCCAACTCCGGCCCGAGATCGAGCGAGGCGCGAACCTGAGACTCGTTGTCGCCCGACACCAGCCCGGGCCAGCCGCCGACATGCTGTGGGGCAGCGTAGGTCGACGATTGGCCCGTGGCCGAGGCCGACAGCGCCAAACCAGTGGCAAGAGTCAACGCGCTGGCGGAAAGACGGCGTAGAAGCTGACGGCGCATCGATTCTCGACCCCTATTGTCCACGCTATCAGGGCGTCAGCGACAGCCCGGTGTCAAGTGGCGACGCGACCGCATTTACGCGGTTAATGTGGTAACCTTGTGCTTACGTATCCATCATGCTAGCTTCGCGGGAACAGGAGATGAATGATGCAGACCGCCCTGCGCAAGATGGGTAATTCGACCGGACTGATCGTGCCCAGCGCATTGTTGAAGGAGATCGGCGCCGGCGCGGGCACGCCGATGGACGTCCGGATCGAGGACGGCAAGGTGATTGCGACGCCTCTCCGTCATCCTCGCGAAGGTTGGGCGGAGGCGGCGACAGCGGTGGCAGCGGCGGAAGAGGATCCGGACGAGGCCGCCTGGATGGCATTCGGCAATGAAGGTGACGACGAGTTGACTTGGTGAGGCGGGGCGACGTCTGGTTGGTCGCCCTAAATCCGACTATCGGGACGGAGATCCAGAAGACTCGTCCTTGCGTAATAATCTCGCCTAACGAGATGAACGGCATCTTGCGGCGAACGATCGTCGCGCCGATTACCAGTGGCAGCCATCCCGCCCCTTTTCGAGTGCCGCTTATATTCCGCCGAAGACCGGGCCTCATCCTGCTGGATCAGATCAGAACCGTAGACCGTCAGCGTATGATCAAGAAGCTTGGCACCATCGACGACGCCGTGCTCGCGGCGGTTCTCGCCACGCTAACAGGTATGTTTGCGGGATAATGCCGGGTCACGGAGCCAATCTTTAAGGACGTATTGCGGCACAAGCGAAGCCCATGCCGTCTGCCGTCGCCGCAGCGACGCCGGCCCGGCGTACCGGCGAACGCTCGACGGAACTGAGTTCCGTTTCGCACGGCGCGCCTAATACACTCGCTTCTTCGGCTTGATATACTCGACGTCGTCGGTGAGCGTGTAGTCGTGCACCGGGCGGTAATCGATCGCGACGCCGCCGCCCTTGCCGCCCCAGCCGTCGAACGTCGCGATGGTGTGCTTCATGAAGTTCGCATCGTCGCGCTCGGGGAAATCCTCGTGCATGTGCGCGCCCCGGCTTTCCTTGCGGTTCGCAGCGCCACGGATCGTGACGACCGCTTGCCCCATCAGATTGTCGAGCTCGAGCGTTTCGACCAGGTCGGTGTTCCAGATCAGCGAGCGGTCGGTGATGCCGACATCGCCGAGCGACTTGTAGACCGCATCCATGTGTGTGACGCCTTCGTCGAGCAGCGCGGTGTCGCGGAACACCGCGCAATGCTTCTGCATCGTGCGCTGAGTCGTGCCTCAGTAGCCG
>JBDSED010000124.1:0-5763 GCA_039920225.1 Sphingomonas sp. | reverse complement strand
GTTCCAGGGCATCCGCTCGAACCAGCTGACCGGTTACGGCGTCGTCGTCGGACTGCCCGGCACGGGTGACGACAATCTCGAATATACGATCCAGTCGATGAAGGCCGTCGCCTCGCGCTTCGGCCTCAATTTGCCGGCCAACATCAATCCCGGCCTCAAGAACGCCGCGGTTGTGCTGATCACCGCCGAACTGCCCGCTTTCGCCAAGCCGGGCCAGAGGATCGACATCACCGTCGCATCGATGGGCAAGGCCAAGTCGCTCCGCGGCGGGGCTTTGATCATGACGCCACTGATGGGCGCCGACGGCCAGATCTATGCGATGGCGCAGGGTAACCTCGCGGTCGGCGGACTCGGCATCGAGGGCAAGGACGGATCGCAGGTCGTGATCAACGTCCCTTCGACCGGCCGCATTCCCGAGGGTGCCACCGTCGAGCGCGCGGTCGCAACCGGCTTTGAAAGCACGCCCACCCTCACCTTCAACCTCGCGCGGTCGGACTTCACCACCGCGCAGAATGTCGCGGCCGCGATCAACAGCCGTTTCGGCGCCGGCGTAGCGGAGGCGGTCGACGGCGTGTCGATCCGCGTCAACGCGCCGGCCGGCGCCGACACCCGCGCAACGATCATGAGCGGGATCGAGAATCTCGACGTTGTCTCCGCCGAACCGCCCGCCAAGGTGATCGTCAACGCGCGCACGGGCACCGTCGTCATCAACTCGGCGGTCCGCGTAGGGCCTGCTGCGGTCACCCACGGCAAGCTGACCGTGCGGATCGATGAGAAGCAGACGATCGTCCAGCCCGCGCCGTTCAGCAACGGCGTCACGGCCAACGAACAGAAATCGGGCGTCCAGATCGAAGAAGAAAAGAAGCCGATGTTCCTGCTCGCGCCCGGCCCGAAGCTCGCCGACATCGTGAAAGCGGTGAACGCGATCGGCGCCACGCCGTCGGACCTCGTCGCGATCCTCGAGGCGCTCAAGGAAGCCGGGGCGCTCAAGGCGGAGTTGATCATCCTGTGACCGACATTCCAACTACGCCCGCCGCGGTGCCGACCACCGGCATCTCGCTCGACACGAGCCGCCTCGCCTCGTCCGCCAACCTCAAGAAGGCGGGCGAGAAGTTCGAGGCGGTGTTCATCGGCATGATGATGAAGTCGATGCGCCAGACCAAACTCGGCGGTGAGGACGGCGGCCTGTTCGACAGCAAGAACATGGAAACGTTTCGCGACATGCAGGACAAGAAGGTCGCCGACAGCATGGCCGCGAACCAGCCTATCGGCATCGGCAAGGCGATGACCGATTTCCTGGCGCGCTCGCAAAAGGCGCTCCAGCCGACCGCAGCCGCGCCTGACGCCGGGAGCACCACGCCATGAGCGACATGCTGGCGATCGGCGCGAGCGGATTGCGCGCGTATCAGGTCGCGCTCAACACCGTGTCGGAGAATATCGCGAACGCGGGCACCGCCGGCTACACGCGGCGCACCACCAATATCAAGGAAGTCGCCTCGATCGGCGGCATCAGCGCGCAGTCGACCGGCAGCGGCGAAGGCGCCGCGGTCATCGGCGTCCAGCGCGCCGGCGACATGTTCAAGATGGCCGAAGTGCTGTCCTCGGGCGCCGACCTCGGCAAGACCGCGACTAGCGTGAGCTGGCTCGACCGTATCGAAACCTCGCTCAGCGGCAGCGTGCTCGGCACGCGGCTGTCGAGCTTCTTCACCTCGGCCACGACGCTCGCAGGCGACCCGACGTCCACGGCAGCTCGATCAGCGATGCTTGAAGCGGCAACCGGCGTCGCCAGCGCGTTCAGCGAGACGGGCGCATCGCTCGACCGCGTCTCGGCCGATCTCGACACCACGACGCGCGACACCGTGTCGTCGCTCAACTCGCTCGCCGCGACACTCGCGCGGATCAACCAGGGGCTCGGCCGCGCCGCCCCGGGGACCGCGGGCAACGCCGCCTTGCTCGACCAGCGCGATCAGACGCTCGAGGCGATGAGCGCGTTGACCGACGTCAAGGTCAGCTACGACAATGCCGGTCGCGCATCCGTCAATGTTGGGGGCAGCGGCGGACCATTGCTGGTCGACGGCAATTACAATTCGACCGTCGGCTATTCGCGCAACGCCAGCGGCACGATTTCCTTCCAAGTGCTGACCGGCGTCACGACGCACGTCATGTCGCCGACCGGGGGCGCGCTGGCCGGCATCATCGACGGCGCGCAACGCATCGCCGACGCCCGCCAGCAACTTCAGGGTATTGCCCAGAATTTCGTCGATGGCGTGAACACCGTCCAGGCGCAGGGCCGCGACCTCGACAATGTCGCGGGTGCCGATATCTTCGCGATCGACGCGGCGGCGGGCACCGCCCAGGTGTCGGTGACGCTCACTGACCCGCGCGGCATCGCCGCCGCAGCGGTCGGCGGCGGCCAGCGCGACAACAGCAACCTTACCGCCTTCGCGTCGCTGCGCACCTCCGGCGCCTACGAGAGCAAGGTGGTCGACATGACCACCACTAACGCCTCGGCGCTGGCGCAACGCAAGTCGGTCGCCGACGCGCAACAGACCATCCGCGATAACGCGGTATCCTCACGCGATGCGCTGTCGGGGGTCGATCTCGACACCGAAGCGGTCGACCTGATGCGGTTCCAGCAGGCCTATTCGGCGGCCAGCCGCGTGATCCAGGTCGCGCGCGACACCATCCAGTCGATCCTCGACATCCGGTAGGCACCATGCAGATCAGCACGCAACAATTCTACACGTCGAACCAGCGCAACCTCCACGCGCTGACCGCAGGCGCCGATATCCTGCAGACGCAGATATCGACCGGCAAGAAGCTCAACGCGCCATCGGACGACGCGGTCGGCTATCGCCGGCTGCAAGGGCTGGTCCGCGACGGCAGCAACGACCAGGCCTATGCCGGCAACATCACGATCGTGCAGTCGGCGCTGAGCCAGGCCGATACCGTGCTGAAGTCGATGACCGACGACATCCAGCGCGCCAAGGAACTGGCGGTTAAGGCGAACAGCGGCACGCTGTCGCCGAGTGACCGCTCGATCATCGCCGGCGAGCTCGATTCGATCGTCAAAGGGCTGGTCGACCTCGCCAACGCCAAGGATTCGCGCGGCGCGTCGATCTTCGCGGGCGGCGACAATCCGGCGGTGGTCTTCAATGCGGGCAACGGCACCTTCACTTTCGCCAACACCGGCCCGACCACGATCCCGATCGGCGATTCGTCGAGCGCCGCACCGGGCGAGGCCGCATCGCGGCTGTTCGTCGATTCGGGTGGCGGCAACATCCTGGCGGATATCTCGGCGCTGTCCGCCGCGTTGCGCGGGACGGGCGACGTCAGCACCATCGCCGGCACCACCGGCGACAAATTGACCGCGTCGAACAACCAGATCGCCGGCGTCCAAGGTTCGCTCGGGGCGCGATCGCAACGTGTCGATATCGAATCGGCTCGGATGACCGCCAACGCCACCGATCGCGAGATTACGCGGTCGTCGATCGAGGACGTCGATATTACGCAGGCGATCACCGACCTTCAGAAAACCATGACCATCCTGTCGGCGGCGCAGTCGAGCTTCAGTAAGCTCTCCAGCCTGTCGCTATTCAACTATCTGCGCTGATTCCCGATTTTAGGACGGTTTTCACGGTTGGGTTAACCGGTTGAACACCAAAGCCGATTAACCCTGCATTGGCCGGGTCGCGCCCGGCCAGGCCGCGGAACAAGGGGGATTTTCAGCACTAATGTTTCCGGTAATCGGCCTTGTTGTTCTGTTGGCGATGGTGTTCGGCGGGTTCGTCTTCACGGGCGGCGCGCTGGGGCCCGTCATGGAGGCCATTCCCCACGAAATGCTGATCATTGGCGGTGCCGCGATGGGCGCGCTGATCATCGGCAATTCGATGAAGGAGCTGAAGGCGCTGGGCGGCGGCGTCATGAAGGTGATGAAAGGGCCGAAATACAAGAAACAGGACTATCTCGACGTCATCTTCTTGGTCTCCAAGCTGATGAAGATGCTGCGGATGGACGGGCCGATCGCGCTCGAACCGCATGTCGAAGACCCCAAGTCCTCCGCCGTCTTTGCCGAATATCCCCGACTGCTCGCGGATCACACGCTGATCAATTTGATCGCCGACACGTTGCGGCTCGTCGTCGTCTCGTCGGGCACGCTCGACGTGCACGCGGTCGAGGAAGTGATGGATAACGCGATCAAGACGCACCACCACGAAGTCGAAAGTCCGCACACGACGCTCTCGTCGCTGTCGGACGCGCTCCCCGCGCTCGGCATCGTCGCCGCCGTGCTCGGCGTGGTGAAGACGATGGGCTCGATCGACAAGCCGCCGGCGATCCTGGGCGCGATGATCGGGTCGGCGCTGGTCGGCACGTTCCTCGGCGTGTTGCTCGCCTACGGTATCGTCGGGCCGCTCGCCAATCGGCTGAAGCAGGTTATCGACGCCGACGCGGCGATCTATCACGTCGTAAAACAGATCATCATCGCCTCGCTCCACGGCCATCCGCAGCCGCTGGTGATCGAGGCGGCCCGCTCGGGCATTGCCCATAGCAACCAGCCCGGTTTCGCCGAGGTGTTCGACGGCTTGCGGGGGCGCTAAGCCATGGCCGCGCGCGCTCCGCACGGGTCGAACCAGCCGCCCCGCATCATCTACAAAAAAATCTATATCGAAGGCCACGGCGCGCATCATGGCGGCGCGTGGAAGGTCGCTTATGCCGACTTCGTGACCGCGATGATGGCGTTCTTCCTGTTGCTGTGGATCCTCGGCGCCACGACCGAAAAGCAGCGCAAGTCGATCGCCGATTATTTCGCGCCGACGCTGGTCGAATTGAAGCAGAACAGCGCCGGCTCCAACGGTATGTTCGGCGGGTCGTCGATTACCGACAAGGACAATTATCCGAACCGCGCGGCGCAGACCGGCACGCGGTCGATGACGATTCCGATCGGTGCCGTCGGCGGCAACAAGGAAGGGTCGGGCGACAAGGGCTCGCTCAAGAACCAGGCGACCGCTGCAGAGGACGCGAAGAATTTCGAGAAGATGAAGCGCACGTTGACGCAGGCGATGCAAGCCGCGCCGATGAAGCGGCTCGCCAGCCATGTCCGCTTCGTCCAGACGCAAGAGGGTCTGCGCATCGACCTGGTCGATGACGCCGATTATTCGATGTTCGCGCTCGGCACGACGCAATTGGTGCCCGAGGCCGACAAGCTGATCGGACTGATCGCGCAAACGATCCAGGGCACGCAGAACCCGATCATGATCCGCGGCCACACCGACAGCCTGGGCTATGGCAACCCGCTCAATATGAACAACTGGATGCTGTCGTCGGGCCGCGCCGAGGCCACGAGGCGCCGGCTGGCATCGGGCGGCACGCCCGAGCCGCGCTTCTATCGCATCGAAGGCGTCGCCGATCGCGAGCCGATGATCGAAAACGACCCGACCGACCCGCGCAACCGCCGCGTGTCGATCACCCTCCTGTGGCGCGCGGGGTCGTTCAAGCAGTAACCGCCGACCGTCACCCCAGCGGAAGCTGGGGTCTCATGCCGCATCGCGCCATCGCCCGAGATCCCAGCTTGCGCTGGGACGACGGAGGTCTAACCTCCGCCCATGCTTCCCCTCGCCCTTTTCCTCGCCGCTGCCGCGCAGCCCGCCGCGACCGTCCGCGTCACGTTTGACAAGAAGGGCGTCACCTCGGTCGCGAGCGAAGGCCTCGCCGATGCCGCCGCCAACCGCGCGGTGACGCCCGACAGCGTGGTGCGGATCGCCT
>JBDSED010000123.1:0-12142 GCA_039920225.1 Sphingomonas sp. | reverse complement strand
TGAAATCGACGAACTCCGCAGCCGCGACTGAAAGGATAAACGATGAGCCCTCTTATTATTCCAATCCTCGGCATCAGCTGCGGCCTGCTGGCGATCTTCGGCGGCGTCTTCGTGAAGCCCTGGTTCGCCTACCGCCAGCGCCAACTCGAGATCCAGTCCGACAAGGTGGCCGAAAAGGCCGCGCAATATGCGGCGCAGACCGAGCGGCTCGAACAACGGATGCGGGTTCTCGAACGCATCGTCACCGATCGCGGCATCGACGTCGCGGAAGAAATCGAAAAGCTGCGCGACGACCCCGCGCCGCTGAACTGAGGAAAGAACAATGGGACTAATCATTTTTACCGTCGTCATCGCGATCCCCACGGGCATCGCGGTCTGGCTGACCGAACGGGTCGATCGCCCCCGCCGCCAGGCGATGCGCGACGCGCAGATCCAACCCGCCGAATAACCAACGAGCACTTCAGGGAGCCTCCCCATGAACCCCTTCGAAATGGTCATCGTGATCGTCGCGATCGTTACGATCGGCGGGATCATCCGCGCCAAGATGGGCGTCGGTCGCGACAATAAAGGCAATGAATTCAACCTGCGCGACGACACTACCGCGACCGAGAACCGGCAGCTTCGCGAGGACATTCGCGGTCTCAAGGAACGCATCGCCGTCCTCGAACGCGTGATCACCGACACCAACACCAGCAGCACCCTCGACCGCGAGATCGAGAAGCTGCGCAACACCGACCGCTGACGCGGCGGCCTATAGCATGGAGACGTCTGTCATGACCGACCCCAACCTCTACTTCGCCATGGCGGGCGCGAGCCTGGCCGGATTAGGCATGGTCTGCATGGCCGGCCTGGCCGGCTGGCGCGGCTGGCTGAGCCTCAAGGAACGCGAGCTCAACACGTTCGCCGACCACGGCCACACCGACGGCCCGAGCCTGCCCAACGCCAGCGCGCGGATCGAGATCGCGGATCTGAAGGAACGTATCCGCAAGCTCGAAGCGATCGCGTCGGGGGTGGATCTCTGACTCTTACCCCTCCCCTGAAGGGGAGGGGCTAGCCCAGGCGTCACTGCACGCTATAGCGCCGCCATGCGCGACCTCGCCGACTTGCAAGACGAATACGAATTCCTCGACGCCGACGATCGTTATCGCCTGTTGATCGACCTCGGCCGCAGCCTTGAGGACATGCCGGAGCCGCTCAAGACCGACGCCACGCTCGTCCGCGGTTGCTCCGCCTCCGTGTGGGTCTATCCCACCGTCCACGCAGACGGCACGCTCCACTTCCTCGCCGACAGCAACGCCGCGATCACCAAGGGCATCATCGCGCTGGTGCTGGCCACGGTGCAGGACCGATCGCCCGCCGATATCCTGGCGACCGATATCGACGCCGCGCTCACGCCGTTCGACCTGCGCAACCAGCTCAGCTCGAACCGGACTCAGGGCATCCCCAACATGATCGCGCTGATCCGCGATACCGCGGCGCGATACGCGAGCGTTTAGGGTGGCGTGTTAACGCGAATCTCAGACCCCTCCCCCAAGAGTGCGGGCTGGCTCTGGAGACTCGTCTTGAAACTCGTCAAAATCCATTCGCGCGGCGGCGACTATCTGGTCGCGTTGCAGAACATCGCTTACCTGCGCAACGACGAGAACGGTCAGACCAAGATCGGCATGGTCGGCGGCGATTCGCTGCTCGTGGTGGGCAAGATGGAAGAAATCGCCGCGACGATCGCCGCCAACGCGGACTGACGGCTCAGGCCGCCTGCCAGTCGAACGCCAGCGGCGCCTCGCGGAACGCAAAGCGGTCGAGGTGACGCGCGACGGCTCCCTTCAACCCGTCGAGCTGACCCCCCGCACTTGCATCAATCCGCACGTCGAGCACGTCGGCGGCCGCGTCGAACGTGACCAGAGCATCCCCCGGCCAATCGGCGCCGCGTGCATCCTTCGGGAAGGCGACCCTGCCGTGATCGGCGTCGAATTCAACGGTCAGATTGTGCTGCCAATGCTTGCACAATTGCTGGAGATATTTGCTGGCCCAGGTCGTGGGGACGCTGGCGACTGCGGAGATGGTCATGGCGATTCCCTTCTATTCCCTCTCCCATTGGGAGAAAGAGGGAAGAGCGAAGCGACGGAAGGGTGAGGACAGCATATGGCCTGCCCTCACCCCGCGCCGCTGCGCGGCTCGACCCTCTCCCACGGGGAGAGGGTTATGGGTTAAGCCGCTCGATCTTCTGCGCGGCCTCGTCGATCAGGCCGACGACCTGGTGCAGCACCTCGTCGTCGACATCGCCCGAGCGCAGCCGGTTGATCAACACTTCGCGAAGGTTGCCCATCGCGCGGCGGACCGAGGTCGAATCGGTCTTTTGCCGCTCTTCGCCCAGCGCCGTCAGTCGCGCGATCAGCGTGTCGACCAGCTCCTTGTTAGTCTCCAGCTCGGCGGTGCCGGCGTCGGTGATCGCAAACGCCTTCTTGGCGCCCTCGCTCTGCTGCTGCGCGATGAAGCCCATGTCGTCGAGCATGGTGATCGTCGGATAGACGACGCCCGGGCTCGGGGCATAGGCGCCGCCGGTCAGGCTCTCGATCTCGCGGATCAGATCGTAACCGTGGCGCGGCTCGTCGGCGATCAGCTTGAGCAGCACGAGCCGAAGCTCGCCGCCGTCGAACATGCGACGCGAACGGCCCTCGCCACGGGCGCCACGCTCACCGCGACCGCCCCAATGACGGGCATGATGCCCCCAGCCGCCGCGCATTCCCTGGCGCATGCCGGGGTGGCAGCCGCGACCGCCCTTTTCAAAGTATACGAACATTCGTGGAATCCTTTTCTATATCACGATGGCACTAAGATATATCTTCGTGCGATTGCGTCAAGATATATCTTAGAAATAATTTCGCCTGCTGCTCTTCATTCGTCATCTCCGCGAACGCGGGGACCCCGCTTTTCTTGACCCGCGCAAAGAAGAAAGAAGCGGGGTCCCCGCATTCGCGGGGATGACGTGGGTTGGCGGCGGGGTGGGATTCGGCCTCGCGCGCGCCTATCTTCCCCACATGGCCGACCTCTTCGCCGGTTTCGAACCCGAAGCCGCTCCCGACACGATCCATGAGAATGCGCCGCTCGCCGACAAGCTGCGGCCGCAGCGGCTGGAGGATGTGGTCGGCCAGGAGCATCTGACCGGGCCGGACGGCGCGATCGGGCGGATGGTTGCCGCGGGGAAATTGTCGTCGATGATCCTGTGGGGACCGCCCGGCACCGGCAAGACGACGATCGCGCGGCTGCTCGCCGATGCCGTCGGCTTGCGCTTCGTCGCCATCAGCGCGGTGTTCTCGGGCGTCGCCGACCTCAAGAAGGCGTTTGCCGAAGCGCGCGAGCATGCTCGCGTAGGAAAACGCACCTTGCTGTTCGTCGACGAGATCCACCGTTTCAACCGCGCGCAGCAGGACGGTTTCCTGCCCTATGTCGAGGACGGCACGGTGACGCTGGTCGGCGCAACCACCGAAAACCCGTCGTTCGAACTCAACGCCGCGGTGCTCAGCCGCGCGCAAGTGCTGATTCTCCACCGGCTCGACCATGCCGCCTTGTGCAAGCTGCTCGACCGCGCCGAAGAGATGGAGGGCCGCCCCCTGCCCCTCACCCCCGACGCGCGCGACGCGATGGTGGCGAGCGCCGACGGCGACGGGCGGTTCCTGCTCAACCAGGCGGAGACGTTGTTCTCGGTCGATCTACCCGAACCGCTCGACTCCGCAGCGCTCGGCGCGTTTCTTCAGCGCCGTGTCGCAATCTACGACAAGGACCGCGAGGGGCATTACAACCTGATCTCCGCGCTGCACAAATCGATCCGCGGCAGCGACCCGCAGGCTGCACTCTATTACCTCGCGCGGATGCTGACGGCTGGCGAGGAGCCGCTTTATGTCCTGCGCCGACTGACGCGCGCCGCGGTCGAGGATATCGGGCTCGCCGATCCCAACGCCCTGGTCCAATGCATCGCCGCCAAGGACACGTACGATTTCCTCGGCTCGCCCGAAGGCGAACTGGCGATCGCGCAGGCCTGTCTCTACCTCGCCACCGCACCCAAATCGAACGCGGCTTATGCCGCGCAAAAAGCGGCGTGGCGCTCGGCGAAGGAAACCGGCTCGCTGATGCCGCCGCAGAACATCCTCAACGCGCCGACCAAGCTGATGAAGGATATCGGCTACGGCAAAGGCTACGCCTACGACCACGACACGGCGGAGGGGTTTTCGGGGTCGAATTACTGGCCCGACGAAATGACCGCGCAGACATTCTACGCGCCGACCGATCGTGGCGTTGAAAAGCGCATCGCGGAACGGATGGCCTATTGGGCCGAGCTTCGGGAGCGGCAAGGATGATCGCGAGCTGGGACGACGCCGTCGCGCATGCGCTGTCGTTGCCCGACACCGAACTGGGCACCAGCTATCGTCAGCCAGCGGTCAAGGTCGCGTCGAACGGCCGCGCGTTCCTCTACACCGGGCACGAGGATGGCACGTCGTTCGGAATCGCGATCGACCTCGATACGAT
Organism: Sphingomonas sp.; assembly: GCA_039920225.1. Taxonomy (GTDB): domain Bacteria; phylum Pseudomonadota; class Alphaproteobacteria; order Sphingomonadales; family Sphingomonadaceae; genus Sphingomonas. Next base: position 7,618 of record JBDSED010000123.1, on the reverse strand, counting down.
CGAGATGCTCAAGGAAACCGATCCCGACACGTTCTGGCAGTCGCCGCACTACGAAGGCTGGCCGGCGGTACTGATCCGTTACGACAGCGCCGACCCGGATCGCGTCAGGGCGATGATCGAGCGCTCGCGCGACTGGACCGCGGCGAAAAAGCCGGTGAAGCCGCGCAAGAAGAAGTCGTGAGGCGGTTCGACAATTTCGTTGCGATCGACTGGTCGGGCGCCAAGAGCGAGCGGTTGAAAGGGATTGCGATAGCCCGGTGTAGCTGGGGTTCCGAGGCGCCCGTTCTAGTTGACCCCGGCCGCCGATGGTCGCGGGCCGAAGTTCTCGACTGGTTGAAAACCGATCTGCCACCGAATTCCATTGTTGGACTGGACCTCTCGCCCGGGCTGCCTTTTGACGCCGAGCAAGGATTTTTTCCGGGATGGGCCGATTCCCCGCGCGACGCGAAGGCGCTTTGGCGGCTGGTCGACGAGCTATGCGCGAACGATCAGCACATGGCTGTGTCCAGCTTCGTCAACCACCCCGAGGCAAGGCGACACTTCCGTCATGGCAAAGGTGATTGCGGCGACCTTTTCGAGGCGGGGGCCGGACGTCTACGCGAGACCGAAAGGCGGCAGGCGCAGCAGAAGCTCGCGCCAAGCAGTTGCTTCAACCTTGTTGGAGCTGCGCAAGTCGGCAAATCGAGCCTGACCGGCATGCGGATACTCAATCGCCTCAATGGCGACATCGCGATATGGCCGTTCGATCCGCTACCGGATCGCGGATCGGTAATTGTCGAAATCTACACCAGCTTGGCCGCGCGCGCTGCAAATATACCCCAGGGCCGGAGCAAGATGCTGACTGGCGCGGCATTGGATGAGGCATTGAGCGCGCTCGGCGTTGATGCGCATGCCGCGCTGCCGCGCTATACCGACCATGCCACGGACGCGATCCTGACATCGGCGTGGTTGCGGCACGCAGCGGACGACACCGAACTGTGGAATCCTCGCGGGCTCGAAGCAGTGCGTGATACCGAGGGCTGGACCTTCGGCGTCGCCTGACGCATGGGCATTTGCGGGCCGGCTTAGCTCAGTTGGTAGAGCGCCAGTTTTGTAAACTGGATGTCGCGGGTTCGATTCCTGCAGCCGGCACCAGCTTTTTGCAGCGATTTAGCTCGGCTAAATCGCGCCCGCAAAAAGCGCGGCCGGCCTCGCGCCAGCGAGGACCGACGACGCGGCCCTTCGACTGCCTACAAGGCAGGCGCTCAGGACATGCTTTGCCGCGGCGCTACCGCTCCGCCCAATAGTCGAACGCCAGCTGCTGCTGCTCGCGCACCAGCGCCATCGCCCGCGGCCCGGTCCACGGCCCATCATACCCCAGCACGAACGCCCTCGCACCGCCCCACCAGCCCTGCCCCGGCAGGCGATCCGATTCGCGGACCACCAGCACCGCTAACTCCGGCTCGCCGTCGGCGATCGCCGCCTCGTCGATCGCGTCGAGCGTCTTGCACACCGCGCGCATCCTGGGTCGGGTGAAGCGATGGCCGAGATCGCCGAGCAGTTCCGAATAGCTCACCGCCCGCCCCTCGCGCGCCGCCGCGAGCAGTAGGCCGCGCACGCGGGCGACGTTGGAGATCGACGAGTCGGTCATTGCCGCCCCCGATTACACGGCCTAGGTGCAACCCGCACCATGCCGGGGACGTTGCGCCAGCTCACATGATCAAGGTCGCGAGCTATAACATCCGCAAGGGCGTCGGCACCGACCGCATTCGCAGCCCCGACCGCATCCTGCACGTGCTCCACGAGATCGACGCCGATGTGATCGCGTTGCAGGAGGCTGATCGCCGCTTTGGCCGCCGCGCGGCGATCCTCAGCTCGCATCATCTTGCCGATCACAGCTCGTGGAAGGCGGTGCCGTTCGGCGACCGTGCGCATTCCGCCGGCTGGCATGGCAACGTGCTGCTGGTGCGCAAGGACGCGGTAATCACCGATTGCGAAGCGATCCACCTGCCGACGCTCGAGCCGCGCGGCGCCGTAACGGCTGATCTTCGAATCAACGGCGAGCGAATGCGGATCGTCGGCATGCATTTGGATCTGTCGGGACTGATGCGGCGACGCCAGGCCGCCGCGATCCTGGCGCATATCGACGCCAGCACCGAGCGGTTGCCGACGGTGATGATGGGCGACCTCAACGAATGGACGCGCCATTCGGGGTGCCTCAAGGATTTCGCCGAGCGCTTCACGATCGCCGCGACCGGACCCAGCTTCCACGCGCGCAGGCCGGTCGGACGGCTCGACCGCATCATGGCGTCACCCGATCTCCGGATCACCGATTGCGGAGTACATCACTCGTCCGCATCCCGCACTGCGTCCGATCATTTACCGATCTGGGCGCGGATCGAGCCTGCGTGAAGCGCGAGAAGGAACTCCGCATGGCGCTGGTCTGCTACGGCGGGATCAGCCTGGCGGTCTACATGCACGGCATCACGAAGGAGATCTGGCGGCTCGCGCGCGCCAGTCGGGCATTCCACGGTGACGGCGCACCCGCGCTCCAGTCGACCGAGCGAGTTTATCATGATCTGTTGGGCGAGATAGCGAAGGAGGCTGACCTCAAGCTGCGCGTGCTCCCGGACATCATCGCGGGCGCCAGCGCGGGCGGGATCAATGGCGTGTTCCTGTCGCAGGCGATTGCGACCGGGCAAAGCCTCGAGCCGCTGACGAAGCTGTGGCTCGACTTTGCCGATATCGAGGCGCTGATCGACCCCGACCAAGCCCCGCGCCACATCTGGACCAAGCGCTGGGCGTTGCCGATCGCCTGGATGGCGCAGAAACGTGGCGCCGCGCGAGTCGACGAACTGGTCGATGCTGGTGCGCGGGCAGAGGTGCAGGCCAAGCTGTCGCATTTCGTACGCTCACGCTGGTTCGAACCGCCATTCGGAGGCGAGCGTTTCTCCAACCTGATCATCGACGCGCTGGAGGCGATGGCGGCGGGCGGCGGTGACGGGCGGCTGCTCCCCAACGGCCAGCCGCTCGACCTGTTCGTAACTGTGACCGATTTCCGCGGTCATCCCGAACGGCTCCAGCTCCATTCGCCTGCCGAAGTCATGGAGACCGAGCATCGGCTGATCATCCCGTTCACCGATCACGGCGCCGGGGCCTTCGCCGACCACGCGGAGTTGACCTTCGCAGCGCGGGCGACGTCGAGCTTTCCCGGGGCGTTCCCGCCATTTTCGGTGGGCGAGCTCGACCGGGTGCTCGACAAGCGCAACCTCGCCTGGCCGACGCGCAGTGCCTTCCTCGAACGCGCACTGCCGCGCCAGTTCGCCGTCAACGCCGTCGACAGCGCGGTGCTGATCGACGGATCGGTGCTGGTCAACGCGCCGTTTCGCCCGGCGATCGACGCGCTGCGCGAGCGCCCGGCGAAACGCGAAGTCGACCGGCGTTTCATCTATATCGACCCCGCACCCGGTGCGAGCTTTCAATTCGGCGCGACATCGGCCGTCATGCCGGGCTTCTTCCAGACGATCATCGGCGCGATCTCCGAAATTCCGCGCCAGCAACCGATCCGCGACAATCTGGAGGCGATCCGCGACCGCAGCGAGCGGATCGACAGCATGCGCGCTATCACGCGCGAGATTCGGCCTGAGGTCGAGGCACAGATCGAATCCTTGTTCGGCTACACGCTCTTTCTCGACTCTCCGACGCCGGCGCGGCTCGCGGCGTGGCGGACCAAGGCACAGAATGCGGCCGCGGCGAAGTCGGGGTTCGGCTACGCCGCCTACGGCCATCTGAAGGTCGCGGGCGTCGTCGACCTCATCGCCAATCTGCTCCATTCGGTCGGTGGCGAGCTGGCGCCCGAACGCCTCCACCGCATCCGCCAGGCAGTCGAGACCGCAATCCGCGCGATGGACGGCGGGCTGACTTTCGCGGGCAAGGCGAGCCCTTCGGCAATTCTGTTCTTGCGCTCGTTCGATTTGGGCTTTCGCATCCGACGCCTTCGCCTGGTAGCGCGCCGCCTCGCCGAACTGGAAGACGAACTAACCGAGGCGCAGCTCGCCACCGCGCGCGAGGCGATCTACGACGCGCTCGCCGGCTATGTCGAGGCCAAGCGTACCGACGCGCACGCGAAACTGCGCCGCGAGGTGCGCGGCCTGCGCACCGACGCCGAGCCGGTACTCGAGGCGCTCGCCGCATCGCTCAACCTGCGCGGGCTCGACGACGAGACCGACATCAAGATGGCCGCAGCGTTCGAGGGCATGGCGAAGGAGGTCAAGCGCCCGCTGCTGCTCGCCTATCTCGGCTTTCCGTTCTTCGACGTCGCAACGTTGCCGTTGCTCCAGGGCGAAGGGCTCGACGAATTCGACCCGATCAAGGTCGATCGCATTTCGCCCGAGGATTCGGGATCGATCCGCCAGGGCGGCGCCGAAGCGACGTTGAAGGGCATCCAATTCAGCACGTTCGGCGCATTCTTCAGCCGCGCTTATCGCGAAAACGACTATCTGTGGGGCCGCCTCCACGGCGCCGAACGGATGATCGACATCGTCGTCTCCGCACTGCCGGCACGCGCGCGGATGAAGCCGGGCCGTGTCGCGACGATCAAGCGCCAGGTTTTTCACGCGATCCTCGACGAGGAGGAAGAGCGGCTGGGCGCGATTCCGGGGCTGATCGAGGCGCTGCGCAAGGAAGTCGGCTGAGGCTGGTCAAAGCCGGATCGTCGGGCTAGCCTCCCCCGCATGCAATTCCTCAAGATCTTGCTGTGGTGCTTGCTGGCCTTCGTCGCCGCGATCTTCACCTTCGGCAACTGGACCTGGGTGACGGTCAACCTGTGGGGCGGCCTGGTCGCCGAGGTGAACCTACCGTTCCTGATGCTGCTGACGTTCCTCGCCGGGTGGCTGCCGACCTGGCTTTACTTTCGCACCCAGCGCTGGCGGCTGGCGCAGCGGCTCAATACCGCCGAGCGCGTTATCGCCGATTTGAAACCGACGCCGGTCGCGATCAGTGCCGATCCGCTACCGGTGCCGGTCACGACGACTAACCCGCCCCCGGTCCAGCCGACGCTTCCGCTCGCGCCATGACCAGCCGCATCTACGTCGCGCTCGACACGCCCGACATCGACCGCGCCAAGGCGATCGCCAACCGCGTCCGACACCATGTCGGCGGGATCAAGCTCGGCCTGGAATTCTTCATGGCGAACGGGCGGCATGGCGTGCTCGAAATGCACGAGCTCGGTCTGCCGATCTTTCTCGACCTCAAGCTCCACGATATTCCCAATACTGTGGGCAAGGCGGTGCAGTCGCTGCGCGGGCTCGATCCGGCGGTGTTGACGGTCCACGGCGCGGGCGGGCGCGCGATGCTTGAGGACGCCAAGGCCGCGGCGCCGCTCGGCACCAAGGTCGTCGCGGTGACCATGCTGACCAGCCTGGACGAGAACGACCTGCGCACAACCGGGATCGAGGGGTCGGCGCACGACCAGGTCCTGCGGCTGACCGATCTGGCGATGGATGCGGGCCTCGACGGTATCGTGTGCTCCGGCGACGAGGTTGCAGCAGCGCACAGGCATTGGCCCAAGGGATTCTTCGTCGTTCCCGGCGTGCGCCCCGCGAATGGCGCTATCGGCGACCAGAAACGCGTCGTGACCCCACGTGCAGCGATCGATGCGGGCGCGTCGATACTGGTGGTCGGCCGCCCGATTACCGGCGCGGAAGACCCCGATCTGGCCGCGCGTGAGATCGGCGCGACGCTGTAGCGAGTATGATTGTGCGGACAGCTTTGACGGCGCTCGCGCTTTTATCTTGTTCGGCCACCGCCGCTTTAACGAAGCCAGGGCCAGATTACGTTATCTTTGGCGCGGACAAGTCGGACGTCGCGCGCAACCAATGCTCGAGAGATGTGCCTCCGCCAGGCGACGGAACTTGGATGCCAACCGACGCAGACGTTGCCCAATTCGAAACGGCATTATCAAAAGACAAGCTCGTTCAGAACAATTTTGAGGCGTTCCCCAAAGGATTCGGGCGTCAGTATGTCGGCGTAACCCGGGGTGGCCGCCGCTTCATCTACGGGAACTTCTTTCCATTCCTCACCATGGACGAGTTCAAATACTGGCGCCGAGAGCTGGTGCTGGTCTGCGACGGAGGCCGGGCCTTTTTCGGAGCTGAATTTGACGTCGCTTCGATGAAGATCACGCACATCGCTTTTAATGGCCCCGGCTGAAATTAGCCTCTAGGACGCCGCCATGCCTAGCGTCACCGCCAAAATTTGCGGCCTCAGCACGCCTGATACCCTCGACGCCGCGATCGCCGGCGGGGCGAGCCATGTCGGCTTCATGTTCTACCCGCCCTCGCCTCGCGCGGTGTCGTTCGATGCGGTGCGCGGGCTGGCGGCGCGCGTGCCCGGGCATGTCGCCAAAGTCGGGATTTTTGTCGATCCATGCAATGCGCTGATCGATCAGGCGTTAGAAAGCGGTGCGCTCGACGCGATCCAACTTCACTCGGTGACGCCCGGCCGCGCCGCGGCGTTGAAGCAGCACGGCCAACGCGAAACTTGGGTCGCGGTCGCGATCAAGACCCGCGCCGACCTCGACGCCGCAGCCAACTACAGCGAAGCGGGCGACAAAATCCTGTATGACGCCAAAACACCGGATGGCGCCTTGCCCGGCGGGATGGGCGTGCGGTTCGACTGGAGCTTGCTCGACGGGTTTCGCCACTCCTTACCCTGGGCATTGTCGGGCGGGCTGACACCGGCCAACGTTGCGGAGGCGACCAAGCGCACCGGCGCCACACTTGTCGACATCTCCTCCGGCGTCGAATCCACGCCCGGCGTCAAGGATGTGGACAAGATCGCGGCATTCCTGCGCGCGGTTGCCCGAATCTAATCCGTTCGTGTCGAGCGAAGTCGAGACACGCTCGCACGGGAAACGCTTCTCGACTTCGCTCGAAGCGAACGGCAAAGGGAGGTCGATGACCGCACCCAACACCTTCCGCGCGCAGCCCGACGACAGAGGGCATTTCGGCCAGTTCGGCGGGCGCTATGTCGCCGAAACGCTGATGCCGCTGATCCTCGATCTCGAACGCGAATATCGCGCGGCGAAGGCCGACCCGGCGTTCCAGGCGCAGTTCGACGACCTGCTCGAACATTATGTCGGGCGCCCCAGCCCGCTCTATTACGCCGAGCGGCTGACCGCGGCGATCCGCGAAGGCTGCGATCCCGGCAAGGGCGCGCAAATCTGGTTCAAGCGCGACGAGCTAAACCATACCGGCGCGCACAAGATCAACAATTGTATCGGCCAGATCCTGCTGGCGATGCGGATGGGCAAGACGCGGATCATCGCCGAGACCGGTGCGGGCCAACACGGCGTCGCCACCGCGACCGTATGCGCGCGGTTCGGGCTGCCCTGTATCATCTATATGGGCGCGAAGGACGTCGAGCGGCAGCAGCCCAATGTGTTCCGCATGAAGCTGCTCGGCGCGGAGGTAATCCCGGTGACGTCGGGCGCCAACACGCTGAAGGACGCGATGAACGAGGCGCTGCGCGACTGGGTCGCGAACGTCCACGATACCTTCTATATCATCGGCACCGCGGCCGGGCCGCACCCCTACCCCGAACTTGTCCGCGATTTTCAGTCGGTGATCGGCACCGAGGC
>JBDSED010000122.1:0-11404 GCA_039920225.1 Sphingomonas sp. | reverse complement strand
AAGCTGTGGCCTCAGAGCAGCAGAAGAACCCTCGCGATCAACGGCCGGCCAAATGAAGTCGCACATCGGCTCGGACGATAGGCAAAAGCTTTGATACGAACATTGGTGGAAAGGTATCAGCCCTGAGAGGAGGCCAGCACTGCCGTCGCCTGGATTTCAACTTTTGCACGCCGTTCGACCAACCGTAAGACTTGAACGAGCGCCATGGCAGGAAAATGCTTGCCGATGACGTCGCGGTACACGCGGCCAATTTCCTTCTGCCGAGCGAGATAGTCCTCGATGTCGGTCACATACCAAGTCAACGAGACGAGGTGTGCGGGGGTCGCGCCGCCGGCCGCCAGTACGGCGACAATATTGGTCAGCGTCTGCCGGATCTGATCGACGAGATCGTCGCTTTCGAACTGCTGCAGCGCATTCCAGCCGATCTGGCCGCCGACATGGATCGTGCGCCCCTCCGCCGCTATGCCGTTGGCATAACCGATCGGGGGCGCCCAGCCGGGCGGTTGAAGCGTTTCGTGCATCACTGCTCTCCGTTGGCGCGCAGGCGAAAGCGCTGGATCTTGCCGGTCGCGGTCTTGGGCAGCGCGTCGATGAAACGCACCGACCGCGGATATTTATACGGCGCGATCACTGCCTTCACATGATCCTGCAACAGCTTGATCGTGTCCGTATCGGCGGCGACGCCCTCGATCAGCACAACGTGCGCCTCGACGATCTGGCCGCGGTCGGGGTCGGGCGCGCCGATCACCGCGCATTCTCGGACGTGACCGTGCGCGAGCAACGCGGCTTCGACTTCCGGTCCGGCAATATTGTAGCCGGCCGAGACGATCATGTCGTCAGACCGCGCGGCGAAATGAAAGCGGCCGTCGGCGTCCTGCCAGAAACTGTCGCCGGTCAGGTTCCAGCCGTCGCGGACGTAATCGCGCTGGCGCGGATCGGCGAGGTAGCGGCAGCCGGTCGGCCCGCGCACCGCGAGGCGACCGATCTCGCCCTGCGCGACATCTCGCATGGCGTCGTCGACGATCCTCGCCTTGTAGCCGCCGACTGGCCGCCCCGTTGCGCCGGGCGCGCGATCGCCGATGCGGTTGGTGATGAAGATGTGGAGCAATTCGGTCGAGCCGATGCCGTCGAGGATCGGCTTGCCGGTGCGCCGCGTCCATTCCACATAGACCGGCGCGGGCAGAGTCTCGCCCGCCGACACCGCGAGGCGCAACGACGAGAGGTCGGCGCCCTCCGCCATCGCGGCCATCATCGCGCGATACGCGGTCGGCGCGGTGAAGCTGATCGTGGCGCGGTGGCGCTCGATCAGCTCGACCATGTTGGCGGGCGAGGCCTGTTCGAGCAGCGCGGCGGCCGCGCCGAACCGCAGCGGAAAGATCGCGAGCCCGCCAAGCCCGAAGGTGAAGGCCAGCGGTGGGGAGCCAACGAAGATGTCGTCGGGGGTGACGCCGAGCACGTCGCGGGCATAGCCGTCGGCGATGATCAGCAAGTCGCGGTGGAAATGCATCGTCGCCTTGGGCTCGCCCGTGGTGCCCGAGGTAAAGCCGAGCAACGCAACGTCGTCGCGGCCGGTGCGCACCGCGTCGAACCGCACCGGCTTGGATAGCGCCGCGCGGTCGAGTTCGGCATCGTGGTTGGCGGTGCCGTCGAACCCGATCACCTTGTTCATGAAACGGTTGCCCTTCGCGCAGGCGACGAGTTCGTCGAGCGCGCGCGTGTCGCATAAAGCGAGCCCGATCTCGGCCTTGTCGACGATCCGCGCCAACTCACCCGCGCGGAGCATCGGCATCGTGTTGACCACCACCGCGCCTGCCTTGGTCGCCGCCAGCCAGCACGCGACGACCGCCGGATTGTTGGGACCGCGGATCAGCACGCGGTTGCCGGGGACGATTCCGTAATCCTCGACCAGCGCGTGCGCGATGCGGTTCGACCAGTCGGCGAGCTCCTTGTAGGTGCGCGACCGCCCGTTGCCGATCAGCGCGACGCGGTCGCCATGCCCGGCGAGGACTTGCGCATCGCAGAGCTCGACCCCGGCGTTGAGCCATTCGGGATAGTCGAAGCCGTCGAGCAATAAGTCCGGCCACTCCTCCGCCGGCGGCAGGTTGGCGCGCGCGAAGCCGTCTGTATGACCGGTCGGGCCGAGCATCAGTCGCCCTCGAACACCGGCTGTTCCTTCTCGACGAACGCACGATAGGCGCGCTCGAAATCGCGTGTCTGCATGCAGATCGCCTGCGCCTGCGCCTCGGCCTCGATGGCCTGGTCGAGCCCCATCGACCATTCCTGGTTTAGCTGCGTCTTGGTGTTGCCGTGCGCAAAGGTCGGCCCCGCGGCGATCCGTTGGGCTAGTGCCAGCGCCTCGGTTTCGAGCGCGTCGGCGTCGATCAGGCGGTTGTAGAACCCCCAGCGCTCGCCTTCCTCCGCGCTCATGGTGCGGCCGGTGTAGAGCAGGTCGGCGGCGCGGCCCTGGCCGATGATGCGCGGTAGCATCGCGCACGCGCCCATGTCGCAGCCCGCGAGACCGACGCGAGTGAACAGGAAAGCGGTCTTGGCGGCGGGCGTCGCGAGGCGTAGGTCGCTCGCCATCGCCATGATCGCGCCGGCGCCGACCGCGACCCCGTCGACCGCGGCGATGATGGGCTTGCCGCACCCGATCATGGCCTTGACCAGATCGCCGGTCATCCGCGTGAAACGGAGCAATCCCTTCATGTCCATGCCGACAAGGGGGCCGATGATGTCGTGGACGTCGCCGCCCGAACAGAAATTGCCGCCATTGGGCAGGATCACCACGACGTCGACATCGTCGGCATCGACCAGAGCGCGAAACGCGTCGCGCAGTTCGGCATAGCTGTCGAACGTCAGCGGATTCTTGCGCTCGGGCCGCGCCAGCCGGATCGCGGCGACGCGGCCGTACATCTCCCACAAGAAATGGCGCGGCGTCAGCCTTGCCATGTCGCTCATTGCCGGTCCTCCCATTGGCTGCGGAACGATCCGAGGATCGCGGTCAGCTGTTGCGCTTCGGCAGGGGAGACCCCGCCGAGCAATTCGTCGATCCAGTGCGCATTGGCCGCCGCCATCGCGGCGAAAGCGGTGCGCCCGTCCTCCGTCAACCGGACGATCGCGGCGCGACGGTCGCCGTCGCGCGCGGTGCGCGTCACCAGCCCATCGGCGACCAGCCGCTCGACGATCCCGGTGACGTTACCGTTCGAGACGAGCAGGAAGCGCGACAACTCGCTCATCATCATGCCGTCGGGTTTGCGCTCGAGCGCCGCCATTACGTCGAAGCGCGGCAGCGTGGTGTCGAACACCGCAGCAAGCCGCTCGCGCAACTCGCGCTCGACCGCGCGCGTTGTGCGCAACAGCCGGAGCCACAGCCGCAGCCGCGCGCGATCGTCCGGTGTAGCAACGGCGACGCTCACCATGTCTCGCCCCCCGAAATCGAGATCGCCTGACCAGTGACCGATCGCGCAGCATCGCTGACCAGCCACAGCACCGCGCCGGCGACCTCGTCGGGGGTGACGAAGCGCCCCTGCGGATTGGCGAGCGCGGCGCGCGCCTCCGTGTCCGACCGCCCGGTCTTGGCGGCGATGGCGTCGATCGAGCGCGCCAGCATCTCGGTCTCGGCGAACCCCGGGCATACCGCGTTGACGGTGACGCCGCTCTTGGCTGTCTCGGCGGCGAGCGCGCGCATCAGCCCGATCACGCCGTGCTTCGCCGCGACATACGGCGCTACATAGGGATAGCCCTTCAGCCCCGCAGTCGAAGCCACGAACACGATCCGACCGCTACCTGCCGCCGTCATCGCGGCCAACGCCGGCTGCACGGTCAGGAACGCGCCCGTGAGGTTGATGTCGAGTGCCGAGCGCCAGTCATCGAGCGTGACCTTTGTCGCGGGCGCGCTCGCCGAGGCGCCGGCATTGGCGACGACGATGTCGAACCGCCCGTGCGCGGTTTGCGCCTCATCATACAGTGCGGCGATCGACACCGGATCGGTGACGTCAGCAACGATGCTGTGGACCCGCGGATGTTCGACCGCGCGCAATGCGTCGGCGCGCCGGCCACAGATCGTCACCGCGACGCCCGTTTCGGCCAGCGCCAGCGCAATCGCGCGGCCGATCCCGCTGCCGCCGCCGGTGACCAAGGCGTGGCTCATCCTTCCCCCCGCTCCGCTAGCCGATACAGCTGGTCCCGCCCCGCCAGATAGGGGTCGGGCCACGCCACGCCCGTATCCCCCAATTGCGCCGCCGCATGCAGCGTCCAATACGGATCCGCCAGATGCGGTCGCGCGAGGCACACGAGGTCGGCGCGTCCTGCCAGCAGGATCGAATTGACGTGGTCGGGCAGGTAAATGTTGCCCACGGCCATCGTCGCGATGCCGACCTCGTTGCGGATCCGGTCGGAGAACGGCGTCTGGAACATCCGGCCATAGACCGGCCGCGCCTGGATCGACGTCTGCCCCGCCGACACGTCGACGATATCGACCCCTGCCGCCTTGAGCATCCGCGCGATCATCACCGCTTCCTGCGGGGTCACGCCGTCCTCGCCGACCCAGTCGCTGGCGGAGATGCGCACCGCGATCGGCTTGTCCGCAGGCCACACGCCACGCACCGCCGCAAATACCTCAAGCGGGAAACGCATCCGGTTGGCGAGGCTGCCGCCGTATTCGTCGTCGCGGCGGTTGGTCAGCGGGGTAATGAAGCTCGACAGCAGATAGCCGTGCGCCATGTGCAGCTCGATCATGTCGAACCCGGCGCGCTCGGCCATTTGCGCCGCCGCGACGAACTTGCCCCGCACCGCGTCCATGTCGGAGCGGTCCATCGCCTCGGGCGTCTGGTTCGCCTCCGACCAGGGGATTGCCGACGCCGCCATGAGTGGCCAGTTGCCGCTCGCCAGGGGCGCGTCCATTTCCTCCCAACCGAGCTGGGTCGAGCCCTTCGCCCCCGAATGACCGAGCTGCGCGCAGATTTTCGCCGGCGTCTCGGCATGGACGAAATCGACCAGCCGCTTCCACGCCGCTTCGTGCTCCGGCGCATACAGACCGGGACACCCGGGCGTGATCCGTCCCTCGGCGCTGACGCAGGTCATCTCGGTATGGACCAGCCCCGCGCCGCCCTTGGCGCGCTCGGCATAATGCGCGAAGTGCCAGTCGGTCGGGCAGCCGTCGACCGCCTTGTATTGCGCCATCGGCGAGACAACGACGCGGTTGGCGAGTGTCATTCCTCGCAAGGCGAACGGCGCGAACATCGGCGCGCGCGGGGCGTTGGCGCCACCCGCTTGGTTTTGGAACCACCCCTCCGCCGCGCCGAGCCAGGCGTGGTCGCGCATCCGCAAATTCTCGTGGCTGATCCGTTGCGACCGCGTGAGCAGCGAATAGGTGAACTGGATCGGATCGAGGTCGAGATAGCGCTCGACCTCCTCGAACCACTCCGCCGAATTGCGCGCCGCCGATTGCAGCCGCAGCACCTCGATCCGCCGCGCGTCCTCGTATGCCGCGAGCGCATCGTCTAGCGGCTTGCCCGCATGCAATTCGTCGGCGAGCGCCACCGCGCTTTCGAGCGCGAGCTTGGTCCCAGACCCGATCGAGAAATGCGCGCTCGCCGCCGCGTCGCCCATCAACACGACATTGCCGTGCCGCCATGCCGCGCACAGTACGCGCGGGAAGCTGATCCACGCCGACCCGCGCAGATGATTGGCGTTGGACAGCAACCGGTGCCCGCCGAGGTGCGCCGCGAACACCGCCTCGCAAGTCGCGATCGACTCGTCGCGGGTCATGTCGCCAAACCCGGCGCGCGCCCAGGTCTCCGCCGAGCATTCGACGATGAACGTCGCGGTGCCGGGTTCGAATTGATAGGCATGCGCCCACATCCAGCCGTGCTCGGTCGGCTCGAAGATGAAGGTGAACGCCTGGTCGAAGCTCTGCTGCGTGCCGAGCCAGACGAACTTGTTGGAATAAAGCGCGATGTCCGGGCTGTAAGTCTGGGCGAACGCATCGCGCGTTCGCGAATTCAGCCCGTCGGCCGCGACGACAATATCGTGCTCTGCGGATAGCGATGCGACATCGGCGACTTCGGTTTCGAATCGCAGCACGACCCCAAGCTCGCGGACCCGCTCCTGCAGCAGGAGCAGCAATTGCCGTCGTCCGATCCCGCAGAAACCGTGCCCGGTCGACACCGTGCGCATGCCGCCCTTTACCACTGCGACATCTTCCCAATAGGCAAAGTGTGCGCGAATCGCCTCGGCACTAAGGGGATCGTTGGCGGTCAGGTTTTGCAGCGTCTCTTCGGACAGTACCACGCCCCAGCCGAACGTATCGTCGGGGCTATTGCGTTCGAACACCGTGACGTCGTGACGCGGATCGCGCAGCTTCATGCTGATCGCGAAATACAGCCCCGCAGGCCCCCCGCCGACAACCGCGACCTTCATAACGCTCCTCGCGCCAAGCAACCGAAGGCTAGCCGTCGATCAGGAAGTTTCAAGCCTAAAATAAATCGATTGCCCGCTGCCCTGTGCCACCGCGTATTTGAGCGGCGTCATGATAGCCTGAGAAAATAGCGGACGTTCGCGACCATCCGGACGAGCGGCCGCTTTCGGGATCGTTGCGATCGCGCGTAAGACGGACGAAACCGGGGCGATGGTATGCTCGGAGCACCTGGAGACGCCAGAATTTCGCTATCGGCGACGCTTCAAAAGGTAAGCAGCATCGACGCCGTCCTCTGCCGTCAGCCGGCGCCAGCGATCAAAGCGCTCCGATGCAAGCGTGCCTTTGGCGATCGCCGCTTGAACGGCACAGCCGGGCTCGCTGCCATGCGCGCAATCTGAGAAGCGGCAGCGTTGCGCCACCACAAGAAAGTCATCAAAAACTTCCGATACTCCTTCGGCCGCGTCCGACAGTTGCAATTCGCGCATGCCGGGCGTGTCGACCAACCAGCCGCCACCATCAAGTCGATGCATTTCGCGTGCGGTAGTCGTGTGGCGCCCTGTATCGTCATTGGCGCGGATCGCCTGCGTGGCAACGCTATCCGAACCGCGCAACGTGTTGACGAGCGTCGATTTGCCGACGCCCGAAGAACCCAGAAGCGCTACGGTTTGGCCTTTGCCGCACCAGGAAGCGAGGCAAGCTGCGCTGGCGGGATCGCAGCCGTTGACGATCTCGACCCGCAGTCCAGGTTCGATCGCGCGTATCGCCGCCGCGTATTCATCCGGGGTTTCCGTTAGATCGGCCTTGGTGAGAACCACGACCGGGTCGACGCCCACATCACGCGCCAGCACGAGATAGCGCTCCAGCCGCGCGACGCTGAAATCCTGGTTGCAGGAGGCGACGATGAACAGCGTGTCGACGTTGGCGGCGATCATCTGATTTTTGCGCGGGTCCCCCGGGGCGCGCCGTTCGAACAGGTTCAACCGTCGAAGGACGCGCGTCGGTTGCAGCGTGGCATCGTCGACCAGCAGCCAATCGCCGACTGTCGGATGATCGTCCGAGGGCAGGGCACCGGGAATATAGGGCGTAATCGAGAGGTGTAATCCCTCGCCCTTGACCGCAATCTTACCGCGGTGAACCGCCATTACGCGGACGGGATGGCATCGCTGCGCCTCCTCAGGCGAGACTTGCTCGCTGAAAAAGGCACGCCAGCCGATCTCTTCCAGGGTCTCATCGGTGGATTTCATATAGCGACAGCAATGTCTTTCTTTGTGACCGGCGAGCCGTTGCCCGCGTCAGGCAGTTGCCGCAGTCCGCTAACATAGCCGATCGCAGGGACCTGCAACGGTCGCGTCAGCTCCTGACGCGAAGAATGGGGCCCGCCGCTCTGTGGCACGGTTCAGTGCCGGAATAGTCGAATGGGCGCAAATCCTGCGTTCCCCTGATGCTAGTGTGATAATACCGACCGCACCGCTATTAGGCGGCGGAAGCATAATGGGGCAGTCGATACACGCATGGGCCGCAAGCATTCAAAACGTGATCCCTATGGTGAGCTCCATCGCGAGGAAGAGGTTCCGGCGGCGGCGATACTCTGCTGGCTCTGCGGCCGGCCTACTGGCAAGACCATCGTCTGGCACCATCCTGTGCCTAAAAGCCGGGGCGGTCGTGATGTCGTGCCCATGCACCCCATTTGCCAGCAGACGTTGATCGCCAACTTCACCAATTCCGAACTGCAGCGTTATGGGACGGACGTGGAGATCCTGCTGGCCAACCCCAACGTGCGCAAATTTGTCGATTGGGTGGCGAACAAGGCCCCGGATTTCACCGCCACGACCGCCAAGAAACAACGCTGATCAGGCCGTGCGTGGCTCTTTGGCAAACGAACACCAGCTTTCGCG
The DNA here is from genome assembly GCA_039920225.1 of Sphingomonas sp. Lineage (GTDB taxonomy): Bacteria > Pseudomonadota > Alphaproteobacteria > Sphingomonadales > Sphingomonadaceae > Sphingomonas. The sequence continues at coordinate 3,091 of JBDSED010000122.1, read as the reverse complement.
AGTGGCGTAAGCTTCTAGAATAGCGACATTTGGCGCGAAGTTGACATTCATCCGCCTACGAATCAGCTGTTTGACCTACGTCCCGCGTTCCTTGCTCGGACGCTTTTTTATCGGCCTTAGCTTGCGCTTTTTGAGCGGAATCGGCTGCCTTGCTTCTTTCGCGCTCTCGGCGTTCGAGGCCATAGTTCGGTTTGCGTGGCGTGGCGGTTACTCCGAAAGCGGGCCTCGTGAAGAACGCGGAGCCAGGCCCTGAGGGACTCCGACACCCACCTACACGGATCCTTCGTTTGCTGCCAACTCGCCGCCAATAGTAAGACGACTAGCGTTCTTGATCTTCTCAGTTGGGAGGCAAAAAAAGGTATGTTTGGCGCACCGAAAGCCACCCGATATAGAGCGCGCAATGCTTCGTCTTACCGAACTGACATTGCCGTTGCATCATGCCGAGGAAGCACTCCCCGCGGCGATCTGCAAGCGGTTGCGCATTACGCCGCGCGAGCTGGTCCGCCATGTCATTGCGCGGCGAGCGCATGACGCACGCGACAAGACCAATATCCAGCTGGTCTATTCGGTAGATGTGAACGTCAAGGACGAGAGCGGCGTACTTGCCCGCTTTCGCAAGGACCGCAACGTCCAACCGACGCCGAACACGAGCTACAAATTCGTCGCTCAAGCACCACCGGGGGCGAAACGGCCGATTGTCGTCGGCGCGGGTCCATGCGGTCTGTTTGCCGGCCTGATCCTGGCGCAGATGGGTTTTCGCCCGATCATCCTCGACCGCGGCAAGGTCGTTCGTGAGCGGACCAAGGATACCTGGGGCCTGTGGCGGCGCAGCGTCCTGAACCCCGAATCCAACGTCCAGTTCGGCGAAGGCGGTGCCGGCACGTTTTCCGACGGCAAGCTGTATAGCAGGATCAAAGACCCGCGGCATCTCGACCGCAAAGTCATGACGGAGTTCGTCAAAGCGGGCGCGCCACCGGAAATCCTGACAGAAGCCCACCCGCATATCGGCACCTTTCGGCTCGTGACGATGGTCGAAAGCCTGCGTGAGACGATCGAAGGGCTGGGCGGCGAGTATCGGTTCGGGACTCGTGTCGACGGGCTCGATATCGCCACCGACGCGAACGGCGAGCGGCGTGTGCAGGGATTGCACCTTCACTCGGGCGATTATCTCGAAGCCGATCGCGTCGTGCTGGCGATCGGGCATAGCGCGCGCGATACGTTCGCGATGCTCCACCAGGCGGGCGTGCACGTCGAGGCCAAGCCGTTTTCGATCGGCGTCAGGATCGAGCATCCGCAATCCTGGATCGATCGGTCGCGCTTCGGCGCGGATGCCGGCAACCCGATCCTGGGCGCCGCCGAATATCACCTATCGCATCACTGCCGGAACGGACGCACGGTCTACAGCTTCTGCATGTGCCCCGGCGGCACCGTGGTCGCGGCAACGTCCGAAGAGGGCCGCGTCGCCACCAACGGCATGAGCCAATATTCGCGCAACGAGCGCAACGCGAATTCGGGGTTCGTCGTCGCAATCGACCCGACCCGCGATTATCCGGGCGACCCGCTCGCAGGTATCCAGTTTCAACGGCATTGGGAATCGCTTGCCTACGCCGCCGGGGGTTCGAACTACCGAGCGCCTGCACAACGCGTTGGCGACTTCCTGGCTGGACGCCCCTCGGAATCGTTGGGCAGCGTAACACCGTCCTATCGACCGGGCGTGACCCCGACCGACCTTTCACTATGCCTGCCCGACTTCGCGGTCGATGCGATGCGCGAGGCCATCCCCGTGTTCGGGCGGCAGATCGCGGGTTACGACCATCCGGACGTCGTGATGACGGGTGTCGAGACGCGCACCTCTTCACCCGTGCGTTTTACACGTGGCGAGGACTTCCAGAGCTTGAACACCGCAGGGCTGTTCCCGGCGGGGGAAGGGGCCGGTTACGCGGGTGGCATCCTGTCGGCCGCTGTCGACGGCATCAAGGTCGCGGAAGCCGTGGCCCGAAGCGTCAACTGTAGCGTGCCGGCATGACGCTGATCCTGTTCAACAAACCATACGATGTCTTGAGCCAGTTCACCGATCGCGGCACCGCCGGCTCGCCGCGCCGCACGCTCTCGGCGTTCGTCGACGTGCCTGGCGTTTATCCGGCGGGGCGGCTCGATCTCGACAGCGAGGGACTGATCGTGCTGACCGACGACGGACAATTGCAGGCGCGGATCGCCGACCCCGACTTCAAGATGCCCAAGACGTATCTGGTGCAGATCGAAGGCGATATAGCCGATGGCGCGCTGGACGCTTTGCGGCGGGGGGTTGCGTTAAAGGAAGGACCGACGCGCCCCGCCGAAGCAGCGCGCATCGCTGACCCGCACTTGTGGCCGCGCGATCCGCCAATCCGTGTCCGCAAAAGTGTTTCCGATTGTTGGATCAAGCTCACGATCCGCGAGGGGCGCAATCGCCAGGTGCGCCGCATGACCGCGGCAGTCGGTCATCCAACCCTGCGGCTGGTCCGCTGGAGCATCGGTCCTTGGGCGATTGACGGCATGCAGCCGGGGGAATGGCAATTCAGTCCCGCGTGAAAGTGCTTTTCGACGGCGGCTGCCGCCCCGGTAGGCGATCGATCCAGAACGTCCATTGTTGGCGCATAGCTGCCCGGGCCGTCGATCGAGCTCATCAATCCGCTCGCGTTTGCCTAACGGTGGGGCCGGGTACAGTCCGCTTCTGCGGCGCCAACTATGATGTGCTCCCCTTTTCTCCTCCACTCATAAGTAGAGTCGGGGTTGCCAGGATGCCCTGGCGGGTAGTGTTGTGCAACCTGCCTGGCAGCATCGGCGGGCGTCAGCCCGCCTATCCCGCTATGCGGCCGCACGTGGTTGTAGTCGTCGCGCCATGCGCGCAGCACCGAGCGGGCATGGCTCAGGGATGCGAACAGCGTTTCGTTCAGGCATTCGTCGCGCAAGCGACCGTTAAAGCTCTCGACGTAGCCGTTCTGCTGCGGCTTGCCCGGCGCGATGTAGTGCCACTCGATCCGCCGGTCTTGTGCCCAGCGCAGGATCGCCAGGCTGGTCAGCTCCGTTCCGTTGTCGCTCACGATCATCA
>JBDSED010000121.1:0-5004 GCA_039920225.1 Sphingomonas sp. | reverse complement strand
GGTCAGGAATAAACTGCTGTCCGCCTACAAGGACATCATGAGCATGCCGGTGTAATCGATCATGGCCAACCAACTCACCCCCATGCCCGACACGGGCACCGAACCCTTCGCCAACCCGGTGAAGCAGCTCTACATCATGCTCGGCCAACCGGCGGTCCGCCGCAGCCTGCCCATGATCTTCATGGTCGGGCTGATCGCGTCCGCCGCGCTCGCCTGGTTCATGCTGTCGACCCCGACGCAAAAGACGTTGTACTCGGGCTTGCCCGACAGCGACAAGTCGGCGGTGATCAACGCGCTCAAGGCCGGCGGCATCACCGGCCGGCTTGATGATTCGACCGACGCCGTGACCGTTGCAGAGGGCGATTATTCGAAGGCGCGGATGCTGCTCGCCGGCCAGGGCCTGCCCAAGTCGGCACCCGCCGGCTATGCGATCCTCGACAACCTCCCGATGGGCACCAGCCGCGCGGTCGAGGGCGAACGCCTTCGCCAGGCGCGCGAGACCGAACTCGCCCGGTCGATCGAGGACATCGACGCGGTTTCCGAAGCGCGAGTGCATCTCGCGGTTCCCGAAAACACCGTGTTCGTTCGCGACAATGCGTCGCCGACCGCCAGCGTCGTGCTGAAACTGGCCGGCGGACGTTCGCTGTCCGACGCGCAAGTCTCGTCGATCGTCAACCTCGTCGCTTCGTCGGTGCCCGGCATGAAGCCCGAAAGCGTGACGATCGTCGATCAGATGGGCGCGTTGCTGTCCAAGCCCGATGGCGCGGGCAGCGCCAACGAAACGCGCATCCGCTTCCAGAACCAGGTCGAGCAGAAGTACCGCGACCAACTCACCACGTTGCTGACGCCGCTGGTCGGCGCGGGCAATTTTACCGCGGAAGTGTCGGCCGACGTCAATCTCGACGACACCAGCTCGACTCGCGAAAGCTATGATAAGGCCGGCGCGTTGCGCGCCGAGCAGGGCAATTGGACCAGCAAGGACGGCGCGGCCAACACGCCCCCCGGCGGGATCCCCGGCGCGCTGTCGAACACGCCTCCGGGGCCGACCACGGTGACGACGCCGCAGCCGCAACCGGCTCCGGGCGCTACGCCAGCGCCTGGCGCCACGCCGACGCCCGGTGCAACGCCGGCGGCGAAGCCCGCGCTGCCCGACACGGCCAAGTCGTCCGACGAATTTGCCCGCGCCTATGATCTCGGCAAGGAAGTCTCGGTCACGCGCGCCGCACCCGGCGGGCTCAAGCGACTGTCGGTTGCCGTCGTCCTGCGCGACGTCGAGGGATCGAAGCCGCGCTCGCCGGTCGAGCTGCAGCAGATCACCGATCTCGTCCGCTCGGCGGTCGGGGCGGACGCGACGCGCAACGATCAGGTGACGGTCATCAGCCGCAAGTTCGCCCCCGCCGCGGTGGCAGGCGGCGGCCCTGCCTTCTACGAAAGCAGCTGGTTCGCAATGATCGTCCGCAACGCGACCGCTCTCGTGATCGCCTTGCTCGTGCTGTTCATCGGTGTTCGCCCGCTGTCCAAAGTGCTGCTCAAGCGCCGTGACGAGGCTGGCCGCGGCAACCGCGATCTCGCCGCGCTCGGCATCGGTGCGTCGGCTGCCGGCGGCCGCGTCGCCGGGCCGGTTGGGATCGACGCACTCGAAAGCGCACAGAATTTCGACGACCGGATCGGCACCGTTCGCGGTTTCACTCGGGATAACCCGACGCGCGCTGCTCTCGCGGTGCGCGACATGATCAAGGCGGACGCACGCTGATGAACGCGCCCTTTCGCTCCTATACCGGCGTCGAGCGCGCCGCCGTCCTGATGATGCTGGTCGGCGAGGAGGAGGCTGCGGCTATCCTCCAGAAGCTCGACCCCGAAGAGGTTCGCCAGCTCGGCAAGGCGATGTTCGCGGTCGCGGACGTCGGCGAGGACCAGGTCGGAGACGTGCTCGACGATTTCGTCGGCCGCGCGCGTGACCGCACCGCCATCGGCTTCGACCCGAAGCCGATCATCGAAGGCGTGATGACTCGCGCGCTGGGCCAGGAAAAGGCCGACAGCGTGCTCGCCCGCATCACCCCGCCCGAAGCGGCATGCCAGATCGACTTGCTCGACTGGATGGACGCGGGCGAGATCGCGTCGATGATCGAGAAGGAGCATCCGCAGATCGCCGCCGTGGTGATCGCCAACCTGGATCCAGTGATCGCGGGGCAAGTGCTCGAAATGCTGCCCGATGTGGTGCAGCCCGATATCCTTCACCGCGTCGCGCGGCTCGGGCCGATCACGCCCGAAGCGGTCGAGACGCTGCGGACGATGCTTGCCGGCCGCACCAGCGCGGCGACGCAATCGGCCGGCGTCACGCTCGGCGGCACGCGCGAAGCGGCCAAGATCCTCTCCGGCGCGCGCAAGACCACCGAACAGCGCGTCATGCCGAAGCTGTTCAAGATCGACCGCGAGGTCGCCAAGGCGATCGAAGAAGCCTTGTTCGTGTTCGAAAATCTGCTCGACATGGACGACAAGAATCTCGGCACCTTGATCCGCAACATCGACAGCGATGTCCTCACCCGCGCGCTGAAGGGCGTCGACGAAGACATCCGCAGCCGCTTCCTCGGCTGCATGTCGGCGCGCGCCGCCGACGGCATTCGCGACGAGATGGAAGCCCGCGGCCCGATGAAGCTGTCCGAAGTGCTCGAAGCGCAAAAGACGATCATCCAGCAAGCGCGCGCGCTGGCCAAGGACGGCACGATCATGATGGGTGGCGACGACGATTATGTCTGAGGCCAATCTGTCGAGCTTCGTCGCCGGGTTCACCGGGCGTCGCGATGCGGCCGGTGCCGCGCTGCGCCAGGCCTATGCCGAAAAGGGCGTGGCGTTTGCGCCGCGCGACATGACGCCGACGCCGCCGGGCGATCCGGCGCAGCCGCGTCATTTCACGCCAGCCGATGCAGAGGCTAATCCGACCGAAGGATGGGACCCATTCGATGCGACGCAGCCGAACGCCGGTTTCGTCGATCCGGTCGCGGCGGCGCGCACGCACGGCTATGAGGAAGGGCTCGCCGCCGCGCTCGCCAATGGCGGGCGGCTGGGCGAGCGCGACCAGGAACTGCTCGAGGGGCTGGTCGCGGCGATCGCCGACGACCGCCGCGTCGACCGCGAGCGGCTCGGTGCGCACCTGCGCGCGACCGTAATGATGCTGGTGACCAAGATGATCGGCGAGACCGGCGTCGATGCGGACTTGTTGATGCGCCGCGTCGCCAGCGCCGCCGGGATGATCGGCGACGACGCCGAATCGGCGCTGCTGCGCCTCAATCCGGACGACATGCCGCTGATCGAGGGCAAACTGCCCGAGAAGGTCTTCGCGGTCGCCGACCCCCACGTTGCGCGGGGTCACTTCGTGCTCGAATCGGCGGCGACGATCGTCGAGGACGGCCCCGATCAATGGCTTGAGCAACTTGCTCAGCTGATCGACCGCACGGGCCTGCCTGACTGATGCTTATCCCACTCTCCGTTCGCCCTGAGCTTGTCGAAGGGCGCGCTCCTAACCGTGCTTCGACAAGCTCAGCACGAACGGTGGAATTCTAAGTGCTCAACCGTTTCGCCGGCGATTATCTCGAAAGCCTCGGCACCGCCGACTTCGCGCCTGCCTCGAAGATTTCGGGGCGGCTGGCCTCGTTCGACGGGCTGCTGATGGAGGCGGTGGGCCTCAATCTCTCGGTCGGCACTGTGTGCCAGGTCGGGGCCGCCAACGGCGCCAAAGTCGAGGCCGAGGTGATCGGCTTTCGCAACGGCCGCACGCTGCTGATGAATTTGGGCGGGCCGGCCGCCTTGCTCCCGCAATCCTCGGTCCGCCCGATCGGCGCACCCGGCGCGGCTGAGGTCGGGTCGGCGTTGCTCGGCCGCGTCGTCGATGGCGCGGGCAAACCGATTGACGGACTCGGTCCGATCCGCGGCGCGAAACATTGGCCGCTCGCCGGCAAGCTCCAGGGGCCACTCGACCGCGGTCGCGTGCTCCAGCCGATGGACGTCGGCGTGCGCGCGATCAACGGGCTGCTGACGATCGGTCAGGGCCAGCGCGTCGGCATCATGGCGGGGTCGGGTGTCGGCAAATCGGTGCTTCTCGGCATGATCGTTCGCGCGGCCGAAGCCGATGTCGTCGTGATCGGCCTGATCGGCGAACGTAGCCGCGAAGTCGCCGACTTCCTCGAAACCAAGGTCGCCGGCGAAGCGCGCGCACGCTCGGTCGTCGTCGCGGTGCCGGCCAACCATTCGCCCGTGCTCCGTATCCGTGGCGCCTTGCGCGCTACCGCGATTGCAGAGGGCTTCCGCGCCGAGGGCAAGAAAGTCCTGCTCATCATGGATTCGCTGACCCGCGTCGCGCATGCGGGGCGTGAGATCGGTCTCGCGCTCGGCGAGCCTGCATCGGCGCGCGGCTATCCGCCCAGCGCCATCGCCATGCTGCCCAATCTGATCGAACGCGCCGGCACCGACGTGAAGTCGGGCGGGTCGATCACCGCGATCTACACGGTGCTGGCCGACGGCGACGACGGCAATGACCCCGTGGTCGACAGCGCGCGGTCGATCCTCGACGGGCATATCGTGCTTAGTCGCCAGCTCGCCGAGCGCGGCGTCTATCCGGCGATCGATCTTGGCCCGTCGGTCAGCCGCGTGATGACCGATATTGTCACGCCCGAACACCTTGCCGCCGCGCGCGTGCTGCGCCGGCACCTCGCGACCTACGAAGAGAATCGCGATCTCGTCCTGATGGGCGCGTATCGCGGTGGCGCCGACCCGGAAATCGACGCGGCGATCGCCTGCCACCCGGCGGTGATGGAATATATCCGCCAGGACGCCGACGGCATCGTATCGATGCCTGACGCCGTCGCCGAATTGATCGGCGTGTTCGGCGATCATGGCGCATAAGAAGCAATTAGACCGGCTGTTGCGCGTCCGTACGCTCCAGCTCAACATGACTCGCGCCGCCGAAGCGCAGGCGCACGACAAGCGCGCGAGCGAGGCCGATCTCGC
>JBDSED010000120.1:0-29124 GCA_039920225.1 Sphingomonas sp. | reverse complement strand
TGCCGTTGCCGAACACGTCGCCCGACATGTCGCCGCAGCCGACGACGCGGATCGGCTGGCTCTGCACGTCGACGCCGCGTTCGGCGAAGTGGCGCTGGACCGACAGCCACGCGCCCTTGGCGGTGATGCCCATCGCCTTGTGATCGTATCCGTGGCTGCCACCGCTGGCAAAGGCGTCGCCCAGCCAATATCCGCGATCGAGCGCGATGGCGTTGGCGACGTCGCTGAACGTCGCGGTGCCCTTGTCGGCGGCGACGACGAAATACGGGTCTTCGCCGTCATGGATCGCAACGCCGTCGGGATGGACCACCTTGCCCTCGACGATGTTGTCGGTGATCGACAGCAAGGTGCGGATGAAGATGCGGTAGCTCTCGGTGCCCTCGGCCAGCCACGCGTCGCGGTCGACCGCGGGCGAGGGGAGCTGCTTGGGGTAGAAGCCGCCCTTGGCGCCCGTTGGTACGATGACGGCGTTCTTGACGCGCTGCGCCTTCATCAGCCCAAGGATTTCGGTGCGAAAGTCGTCGCGGCGATCGGACCAGCGCAGGCCCCCGCGCGCGACCGGGCCGGCGCGGAGGTGGATGCCCTCGACGCGCGGGCTATAGACCCAGATTTCGCGCCACGGCAGCGGCGCGGGGAGGCCCGGCACCTTGTGACTGTCGAGCTTGAACGCCAGCGCTTCTTCGGCGGCCGGCGTAAAAGCGTTGGTCCTGAGCGTCGCCGCAACCACACCCTTGATCGACCGCAGGATACGGTCGTCGTCGATCGCCGAGACGTCGTTGAGCCCCTTGGCGATCGCCTTGTCGGCGAGCGCGACGCCGTCGCCGCGCGTGCCGTGGGGCGCGTGCGCGGCGAAGAAGCGGTCGATCAGTGCCTGCGCCACGTCGGGCGCGCGGCGCAGCGCATCGACCACGGTCAGCAAGCCATAAGACATGCCGGCCTGGCGCAGATAGCGGAACCAGGCGCGGAACAGCACGGCGGAGCCCGGCGCCATGTTGAGATCGACGATCAGCCGGTTGAACGCGTCGTTCTCGGCTGTGCCTTCCAGCACCTGTGCGATGGCGGTTTCAAGGACCTCGGTATTGCCGTCGAACACGGTGGCGGTGCCGCCCGCCGCCTCGATCAGGAATTCGTGGATGAAGCCCTGATTGTCGTCGCTCAGCGCGGTCGGCACTTCCTCGATCACGCGAAAGCCGAAATTCTCGAGCACCGGCACCGCGTCGGACAAAGCGATCGCGCCGCCAAGTCGGTAGAGGTTGAGGCGGGCCTGGCCGTTCTCGTCGCGGTACAGCCGCACCGCGCGCTCGCCCGGGGTTTCCAGCGTAGCGAGGCTGATGATGTCGCGCGCCGCTTCGTCGGCAGTGTTCACCGTGCGGTAGCTTTGCGGGAAACAATTGGCCCAGCGCAGCGTCAGTCGCGTCGCGCGCGCCGGATCGGTTTCGGCCAGCGCCGCCTCGACCCCCGGCCCCCAGCCGCGCATCATCCGCGCCAGACGCACGTCTAGCGCGGTCACGTCGGGCATTTGCGAGTTACCCCGCAAGTCGATCGTGTAGCGGATCATCGCGACGACATCGTCCATCGCCACCGCCCAATTGAGCAGCGGTCCGCCGGCGGACTCGCTCAGCATCTCGCCGATCGCGAGACGCCGCGCGGTGGTCAGTTCGTCGCGCGGCAGCCACACGAACGCGAATAGATGTCGCCCGAGGATCGACTTCGCCAGCACCAGCTTCGGCCGCGGTCGGTCGGCGAGGCTCATCGCCGTCAGCGCGACATCCTCCAGCGCTTGCGGCGTGAACGCGATCAGCAGATCGTGCGGCAAGGTGGCAAGAGCGTGCTCGAGTGCCTTGCCCGCATGCCCCTTGGGATCGAACCCGAATTTCTTTTGCAACTGGGCGAGCCGCGTGCGCAGCAGTGGGATGTCGTCGGGCGGGGTGTTGAGCGCGGCCGAGGTCCATAGGCCCGCATGAATAGACAGACCCGTCACCTTGCCGCCGTCGCGCACCGGCACGACGATCAGGTCGAGCGGGATGTGACGGTGGACGCCCGAGATGAAATTGGACTTGAGCAGCAACGGCGCATCGTTGCCTTCCTCGAACCATTTGACCGCCAGCGCGCGCGAAGCTTCGGCCAGGATCGGCACCTCATGCTTGTTGCGGCAAATACCGAGCGGCGATTTCGCACCCGCGTCCCGCCCGAACTTGGCGTGGCCGAGCAAGGTAAAGTTGCGGTCGAGGAACCATGCGAGCAGCGCCGCGCCTTCGCCGGTCAGCGTCTTCGCGTCCGCCGCCATCGCGGCCTGCAACGCGACCCAGTCGGTCACCGCGGCGCGGACATCTTTCAGGTTGGTTTCGAGCGCGGTCACCAGGCTGCGGCGCTCGCGCGCATCGGCGCGCTCCATCTCGATATAGATCATCGACTCCGGCGTGCCCTCGCCGACGCCCATCAGCCCGCCATGCGGGTCGCGGCTGACCGGAATGACCGGATGGATGATGCGGTCGACCGCAATGTCGTGCGCAGCGATCGTTGCCGCGATCGAATCGACCAGGAACGGCATGTCGTCGTTGACGATCGCGACGCGCATGCGGCGGTTGGGATCGTTCGCCGCGATCGGTTCGATGACCATCGTCGGCGCGCCCGGCGGGCGGTTATAGGCGGCGGTGGCGACGAAGGCGGCGGCCTCCGCACGCTCGGCCTTGCCGAACCCCTGCAACTCGCCCGGAAGCGCACCCTTGATCAGCCGATCCGCGAGCGCGTCCGACAGCGATTTCAGATTGGTTTTGACCATGGCGCAGCCCTACGACGGGTGCGCGCGAGGCTCAAGTTTCGTTTCGAACGATACCGGTTCCCATGCTTAAGTTTACACTAGGTTTACACTATCAGCGCCGGATCCACCGACGGTGATATCCTGCCGATGACCACGGCAGTTCCGTCATGTCAAAGAGCCGCGGGCGCGACCTGACAAGCGAAATCCAACATTGCAAGAACTAAGATGCGGGGTCGTCCCGACGACGAACGGCTATTTGGCCGCCTTCACTACCCGCGACGCGAGGCCGGGGTCATTGGCCACCGATGCGACGATATCGACCGTGCCGTCGCCCGTCGCGCGGCCGAGCAGCACGATCAGTTCGCCGGCCTCCAGCCCCGTCGCGAACTCGACGCTCGCCAGCACCAGCCGTTCGGCGATATCGGCCAGGGGATCGCGGACGTCGGCCTTGGCCGGGTTGCGCGCGGCGCGTTCGGCGGCGACGACGGCCTTGATCCCGCCCTCGACGGTTTCGAGCACCGTGCCAAGCTGTCCGGCAGGAATGGCGTGTCGGCGCGCGTGGCTGAGCACCGCGGCGAACTCGGTCAGCCGCGCCTTGTCGTAGTCGGCACCGAACACCAGTTTGGCGACGGCGGTCATCGGCGCGCGGTCCTGTACGACGACGCCGGCATCTTCGAGCAATTCGCGATAGGTGTCGCCATCTTCGTCGGCGGCAAGCCCGAAATCGTGAGCACGCCCCAGCGCGCGATACAGTGCGGCGCGGCTGCGCGTATCGGCGCTGGTCGCGGCACTCGCGCTTTCGCGCGCCTGGTGGAGCTTGCCGGGGAGATCGTCGGCTTCGACTTCGGGTGCTTCGGCCGCTGGGCCATCGGCCCAGACCGGGGCGTTGGCGACCGGCTTCGGCGCGGCGCGGAGCGCAGCATCGACTTCGGCGTCGAGGCTCGTCTGAGTCTCGGCGTCGACCAACTCCTTCCAGTTGATCACGCCATAGATGAAGTCGATCGTATCCTCGTTCGACGAAAACGGCATCAGGATGCCGCGATACATCGTGTTGTGCCCGCGCAACCCCATGAACTCGGCCTCGAAGCCGATCGGCGCGCGGTTGGCGATGATCTGGAGATAATGGTCGGTCAGCCGCGACAGCAGCGAACGGCTCGGCACCTGCGAGATATGCGTGATCGAGCTGTCGTGGCCGGTCTCTTCGCGCAACGCGGCGCCGAGATAGGCGATCTTGGGATCCTCGATCCCCTTGGTAAAGTCGAGCAGCACCGAATGCGGGCCGAAATCGGCTATATTGGTGGGATCGAGATCCTCGATCGACGGATAGGCGCGGCCGCGCAGCAGTGAGACCCAATGGTTGTACGCGCGCACGTGCATGCGGCGCTCGTCGGTGCCGATTACCGCCGGCGTAGGCTCGTCGACCGTCGAATCGGCCGTACCGCCAGTCACCTGGTCGGCGTCGTCCCGGTCCTCTTCAAAGCCGCGCTGCGTATCCATGCACCATCCCCACGGGCGTCGGTCGCCCCTTCATGGAGCCCGTTCTGCATCCAACGTGGTAAAGGTTGCGTAAACTGGTTGCTCAGAAGGCGAAGGCAGCACCGAAAGTGGCGACGGCGCGCCCTTTGGACCGGGCGTAATAATCGGCGCCGGGGCCGCGGCCCGACAGGGCGGCATAGACTTCGAATGGGCCAAACGATCGCGAGACCGTGGCGCGCCAATCGATCCGGGTTCGCGCATTGTTGGGTAGCGGTGTGCCGAGATCGGTCAACGCGCCGAGATGGGCGTTGAAATTCAGCTTCGGCAACAGGCGAACGCTTCCCTCGACCTCGGCATAAAACGTGCGGCGGCCCGGACGCAGATAATCGGGTGCATAATAGACGCGCGCGGTAACCGCGCGGAACGTCAGCCCCGCATATAATTCGGTATAGGCGAGCCTAAGCGGCCCGCTCGCCCGGCGGGCATAGGCAGTCCGTTGCACGCCGACCTCGATCGACAGCGCGCGCGTGACCCGCGTGGCATAGCCGATGGTCGCTTCGTAGCCAGCTACGCCGATTTCCGAACCTTGGGCGCCGGCGATCACGACGCCGCTCGCGTAGATGCCCGAGCGATCATCGTAGCTGACCGCCGCGGTGAATACCGGACTGGACTCGGTGACTTGATAGCCGCGGCTGCGATACTGGCTGTCGATCGATACGCGGCCCGCGACCTGGGCCTGCGCCGTCGGAGTTGCAAGGATCGACACTGGCAAAGCGAGGATCAGCAGTCGGGTGCGCAAATTTTCCCGCTCAGGATTTACCGCGCGTCTTTTGGGCCAACCGGATTGCGCAATCGCAGTCACAGGACGATGAAGTCGATACGAGCGTCGCGCAGGCGTCGATGATTCGCCCGTTGGGCCGCAGCGCGATACGCATGCGGGCACCGCCGCGCTGTTCCCGAACCAGCGCGATCAGCCCCGCGACGTGTGCCGCTGCGTACGAACTGCCGTTGACGATGTACCATTTGCCGCCAGGCTCCGTCGTGGGAATATCGCGTCCTGGCGCACCGTACACAGTCGCGGGCCAACTACGCAAAGATTCGTCGGCCACTGCAACCACACCGGGCTTCGAGGCGGGAAAGCCGCCGTTTGGCACCGCCCCGTCATACGCGGCGACCACCGAAATGCCGCGCGCCAGGGCGACATCGATGAGCTTGTCGAGCAACGCGTCGGGCGGTCCGGTCAGGCTGAGATTGATGATTTGCGCGTCGTGGTCGATCGCATATTCGATCGCTCTAGCGAGACTGAGCGTGCTGCACAGCGTGGGTCTGGAACCCGTGCTCGATTCCCTGCAGGCGCGGAGGGCCATTAGCCGGGCGGCCGGTGCCACCCCGGCTACGCCCATCCCATTATCGGCCTTCGCCGCAATGACGCCGGCGACGCCAGTCCCATGCCGCTCCGAAACGGGCACGCGCCCGCCGACAAAGTCCGCATCGACGCTGAATTGGCCAGCCAGATCGGGATGCATCACTTCGATCTTGCTGTCGATTACCGCGATACGGACGCCCCGGCCGGTCACGTAGCGGTGCAGGAGAGACAGGCTCCACGCACTCGCGGCGGGCTGGGCGAGATAGAGCGGGTCGCTCGTGGCCGGGACGCCGCGGCCTTCGAACGTTTGCACCGGTTGGGCCCAGAGCACCGCCTTGTCGCGTGACAGCAATGCGATCGCCTGATCGACCGACAAGCCGGGCGGCAGGTCGAGCGCAAAGCAATCGACGCCGAGCAACGGCATCGGCCAGCTTTCCGCCACGCGCATGCCGTACCGTTTGGCGACGCCGTTCGCGACCCGTCGGCGCGCGGCTTGCGACGCCGTGTCGCCATAGCTTCCGGAATAGGTCGTGCCGCCGCGCAAGTGAAGCGGCGGGAGTCGTAGCATAATCAGCACTTGCGCAGGCCGGACAGCGTCGTTCGCCAAGGCGGGCGCGTCAAACTTCTCCGCCGGCGCTGCGTCGGTCAGCAGCAGCGGCAACACCAATAGCGCGAGAGCCCAGCGCCAGTTCATTGCGGGGCAGGCGCGTCGAGCGGCTCGGCCATGACCACGCCGCGCCTTGTCCTGAGTTGCGTCAATCTGTCGGCGCGGGCGCCGGACTCGATCCGCAGCATATAGCCACCGCTCGCCAGCGGGCCGTCCGTAATGCGCGCGCCCGTGGCGGTCAGTGCGCTGCGCATATCCTGCGCCGACGTGTCAGGCGCGAACAGCACGATGGCGTTCGCCTCCATTTTGCCGGGAGCCGTCGCGGTCCCGAGCGTATGGTAGGGAGCAACCGTCTTGGCAGCGGGTAGCGAAACCACCGCGATCGTCGTAACCGACGCTGCCAGCGCGCCGCCCGCCGCCCAACCCAGCCCGATCCTTTGCCGCCACACCGGCGCCCGCCGGACCGGCGGAGCGTCCGCGACGTCGAGCTTGCGTGCGATCGCCGCCCAGCCCCGATCGACATCCACGCCCAGGCCGGTGACGCCGTTCCGCAAGCCATGCTCGCTCTCGGCCTCGCGCCGGCACACCGGGCATTCGGCCAGATGCGCCTGGACCATCGCCGCTTCGGCATCGTCGAGCGTGCCGTTCATATACCAGGGCAACAGCTTGAGCGTCTGCTCGTGCGCGTCGCCGTGGAGGTGAACCAGCTTTCCCATCGTCACGATCCTAAACCCAATCCGTCGGTTCGCCGCCCAAAAGTCGGCGCAAATGCCGGCGGGCATGAAACATACGCGTTTTTACGGTGTCGATCGGGCATCCCATGATGGCCGCGATCTCGCGATAATCCATTTCATGAAAGTAGGTGAGGTTGACCACCGTGCGGTGATCGTCGGACAGCGACGCCATGGCATCGGCCAGCAATATGCTCGCGCGCGACTGCGTCGACGCTTCTTCGGGCGTCAAATCGAGCGCGGGGCGATTGTCGGACCGCGCGTCCTCGACCGCCTCGTCCAGTCGCTTGAGCGCGCGCATCGCCTTGCGGTAGGCGATCGCAAACATCCACGTCGACAGCTTGCTCGCGCCGTTGAAGCTGCTGCCTTTTTCCCACACCACCATCATAGTATCGTTCACGACTTCCGCAATCATCGTCGGCCGCCGTACCAGATTGGCGACAAACCGCGTCATGCCCGAGTGATAGGTTCGGTAAAGCTCCTCGAACGCCGCAACGTCGCCTTCGCTGATTCGGGCGATCAGCTGAAGGTCATGGATGTGACGGCGCTCGGTCGCGCCCGACCGAGCCGCTTGCGCGCGCACGCTGTGCTCCTTGTTACCACCCCACACATATCTTAGTTCAACAGCCGACGCGATTGGTTCAATCTTTCGCCCCGCGCGTCAGGGCTCTCCTCCTTTGAGTATCTGTTTCCATGCGTCTCTCTATCCGTGCCTGGCTGGACTATCATTTGCCCGAGCCCGCCGACCTGCTGTTTGCGCTCGAAGTCGCGCAGACCGCGGATCAGCGGTTGGTCGAGGATCTGCTTTCGGTCGGCGGGACCGGGCTGTTGACGCCGATCGCGGCGGATGAGGGGCTGGGGCGGCGGACCTGGGCGCGGGGCGAGGGGCGCGTGACCGCGCGCTATACCGCGACGGTCGAGATCGAGCGGCCGGCGACGGTCTTGCGTGGGCTCGACGTGGACGATGTGAAGGCGTTGCCCGCTGGCGTCGTGCCGTATTTGTTTCCCAGCCGCTATTGCGAGGCCGACCGGCTCGACACGGTCGTGCGGCGCGAGTTCGGCGAACTGACAGGGGGCGCCAAGGTCGCGGCGATGGTCGAGTGGATCCGCGGACATCTGACCTATGAGCCGTGCAGTAACATGGGCACCACGGCGATCGACACCTTGGTAGCGCGACGGGGCGTGTGCCGGGATTATTCTCACTTGCTCATCGCGATGGCGCGGGCGGCGGATATTCCCGCGCGGATGGTCGGCGCCTATGCCTGGGCGCTCGAGCCCGAGGATTTCCACGCGGTGGTCGAAGTGTGGCTCGACGGAGCCTGGCGGTTGGTCGACCCCACCGGGCTGGCACCCGAAGAAGGGATTGCGCGGATCGGGGTGGGGCGCGATGCGACCGACATCAGCTTCCTGACGATCTTCGGCCGCGCCGATCTGATCGAGCAGACCGTGTCGGTGAAACGGCTAGACGCGTAACGTCCAGCCGCGGCGGATCAGCCGCAAGGTGATTGCGATCGACAACCCGCCCGCCAGCACCGCATAAAGCATCGACGCCCCGGCGAGCGGCATCCCCGTTCGCGCCATTCCGCCATATATTTCGTGGCCGAGGCTCCACACATCGAATTTCCATATCAGCGCGATCGCGACGAAATCATGCACGACGTAGAGCGTTAGCGCCGCGCTGCCGAGCGTCGCGATCAGCCGGAGCAGCGACCACGTCCCGATCCGCGGCCCTGCCGCCTTGAGCGCGGTCAGGAGGGCGAGACCGATCGCAGCGTTGACCAGCGCGAAACTCGGTGTCCACAGCGCCTTGTTGATCGGCCATACCGCGATGGCGGCAATGCCGAGCAGGCCCGCCGATAGCGCGCCTGCGCTCCACACGACCATCGGTCGCTCAGCGCTCATCGCCAGCCGCTGCACCGCGACTCCAATCATCGCGGTGGCGATCGACGACAGCGTGCCCAGCGGCCCTTCGGGGTCGAACGTCCCGCCATACATTCGCGTCCCGCCCAGGATCGCGCGGTCGAGCCAGCCCGACATGCCTTTGCCCGGCGCCATGCTCGCGGCGATTTCGCCCGGCGCGGGCAGGTGGAGCAGCACGCCGTGAACGACCAACATTGCAAGTGCGGCAATCGCAGGCGGCTTCCACGTGATGGTCGATCGCACCGTAAGCGCGCAGACCAGATAGACGATCCCGATCCGCTGAAGCACCCCGGTGAAGCGCATGTCCTCGCGATAGATGCTGGGGTGGACGATCAGGCTGATGCCGAACCCGATCAGCCAGAGCAGCGCGGCACGGCGGACGATCCGACCGATGCTCACCCGCGGCTCGCGCCCATCCTGCGCAAGTGGTAGCGACAGCCCGACCGCCAGCAGGAACATCGGAAAGACGAGGTCGGCGACGGTCAGCCCGTCCCACGCCGCGTGCGTGATCCACGGAAAGGCGTTCGTTTCCGATCCTTGGAGGTTGGCGAGCACCATCCCGACGATCGCGGTGCCGCGCAGCGCATCGAGCGCGATGTCACGCATATGGGCGGGTGCGGTCATCGGACGACCACGCCGCCCTTCATCACTAGCGCGACGCGACGCACGGCGGTGATGTCGGCGGCGGGATTGCCTGTGACTGCAATGAGATCGGCGAGCAGCCCCGGCTTCACCGCGCCGAGCCTTTTGTCGAGCCCGAACCAGCGCGCATTGCCCCAGGTTGCGGCGATCAGCACTTGCGCGGGCGTCATGCCGGCGGCAACCATCAGCTCCATCTCGCGCGCGTTCTGACCGTGTGCGAACACCCCGACATCACCGCCCATGCACATCGGCACGCCGGCCTTCATCGCGAGTTTGAAGCTCGATCGGTTGAGTGCGACCGCGGGCGGCGCGGGTTCGCTCCCGTCCCAGCCGCGATAGCGCGACGTCGCGTCGGAGGCAGCGAGGGTGGGGCACAATGCAATACCCTTTGCCGCCATCGCCGCGAAGATTTCGGGCGTGCCACCGTAGCCGTGCTCGATCGTGTCGACCCCGGCGGCGATCGCGCGGCGCATGCCCTCAGCGGTGGCGGCATGGACCGCGACCGGACGGCCGGCATCGTGCGCGGCGGCGACCGCGGCCTTCATCTCCTCGAGGCTCAGCGTCGCGCGGCTGTCCTCGCCGGGGCGCCAGCGGTAGTCGGCGTAGAGCTTGATCAAGTCCGCGCCCGCCGCGATCTGGCGGCGCACCGCGGCGACGATCGAATCGACGCCCGACACTTCCTCCGCGCCTTGCGGGATTTCGACGCCGGGCTCGAAGCCTTTGGGTCCATAGGCGCCCAAGGCGTTGATCGCGCGCGTTGCAACTTGCAGCCGCGGGCCGGGCACGATCCCTTTCGCGATCGCGTCGCGCAGCCCGACATCGGCATAGCCCGCGCCTTCGGTGCCGAGGTCGCGCTCGCTGGTGAACCCGGCCATCAGCGTCGTCTTGGCGCTGGCGACCGCGCGGGCGGTCCGGAGCGCGAGTGCCTCGTGGAGCACCTGATCGTCCCAAGGCGCCTCGTTGTATGGGTGCAGGAACAAATGGCCGTGCCCCTCGATCATTCCGGGCATCAGCGTATCATTGGGCAAGTCGATCACCTGCGCGCGGGCGGGGGCGGACAGGTTCGGCCCGACAGCAACGATCTTGTCGCCCTCGACCAGCACTTGCCAGCCCGCGTGAATCCGGCCGTCGATCCCGTCGAACACCCCCGCCGGTTTGAGCAGGACCGCGGCCGGCGCCTCCGCGGCGGGGAGTGCGGTCGCCGGACCTATCAGGATCGCCGATATCAAGGCTAGCCAGCGCATGGTCATCTCCCCGTTCGCGTATTACGCTTCGGCCATGAATAGAACCGTCCGCCTCCCGCTCCTAGCCCTCGCGCTGCTCGCGACGGCGCCATCGTCGCCCGATCCGGAGATGACACGCTGGCGAACGCAAGCGGCGAACGTCACGATCACGCGCGACGATTGGGGCATCGCGCACATCGCCGGCAAGACCGACGCCGACGCGGTGTTCGGGATGATCTATGCCCAGGCCGAGGACGATTTTTCGCGGATCGAGGCCAATTACCTGACCGCGCTCGGGCGGACGGCGGAAGCGCCGGGGGCGGGCGAGGACGCGGTTTGGGCCGATCTGCGCCAGCGGTTGTTCGTCGATCCGGCAGAGTTGCAGAGGCAATATGCGGCAAGCCCTGTGTGGCTGAAGAAGCTGATGAACGCTTGGGCGGACGGGCTGAACTATTATCTGGCGACGCATCCGACGACCAAGCCCAAGGTGTTGACCCGGTTCGAACCGTGGATGGCGCTCAGCTTCACCGAAGGGAGCATCGGCGGCGACATCGAGCGGATTTCGCTCAGCGAGCTCAAGACGTTTTACGGCAAGCCGACGCCGAAGACGGCAATGGAATCAGTCCCGCGCGAGCCGACCGGATCCAACGGCATCGCCATCGCACCAAAGCTGACCAAGGACGGCCACGCGCTGCTGCTGATCAACCCGCACACCAGCTTCTACTTCCGCGCCGAACAGCAAGTGACGAGCGGCGAGGGGCTTAACGCCTATGGCGCCGCGACCTGGGGGCAGTTCTTCGTCTATCAAGGGTTCAACGCCAAGGCGGGGTGGATGCACACCTCGTCTGGCGTCGATAACGTCGATGAGTTCGCGGAGCAGGTATGGGCAACGCGATCCGGTCCGACCTCCTACCGTTTCGGCAGGGAAATGCGGCCTTTTACGCGCGCGCCAGTCACTATTATCGTGCGGCAACCTGACGGGACGCTAAAGCCGCGCACGTTTGACACATATCGTTCGCATCACGGACCGATCGTCGCCAAACGAAATAATAAATGGATCGCCGCTGCCCTGATGTGGAAGCCTGTCCCCGCGCTCGAGCAGAGCTTCCTGCGGACCAAGGCGACCGACCTCGCCAGCTATCTCGCGGTCGCCGAGCGCAAGGCCAATTCATCGAACGACACCTTGTTCGCCGACAGCAAAGGCGAGATTGCGTTCCTGATGCCGCAATTCATGCCGGTGCGCGACGGCCGGTTCGATTATACGAAGGTGGTCGATGGATCGGACCCGGCGACCGACTGGAAGGGGCTGCACACGCTGCCGAGCCTG
This sequence comes from Sphingomonas sp., assembly GCA_039920225.1. Lineage (GTDB taxonomy): Bacteria > Pseudomonadota > Alphaproteobacteria > Sphingomonadales > Sphingomonadaceae > Sphingomonas. Next base: position 17,071 of record JBDSED010000120.1, on the reverse strand, counting down.
CCGAGTGTCCTCAATCCAAAGACTGGCTGGACGCGCAACGTCAACGATTGGCCATGGCAGGCAGCAGGACCGGACAGCCCGAAGGCAGAGGCCTATCCCAGATATATGGACCAGGCAGGTCCCAATTTTCGCGGAACGCATGCCGACGCGTTGCTGACCGGCAGCAAGGGCTGGACGCTGGAGGCGCTGCGCGCCGCGGCATTCGATCCTTATCTTCCGGCGTTCGCCGTCCTCATTCCGCGCCTTTCGACAGCGTTCGACGCGCTGCCCGCCGGCGATCCGACCCGTGCGCGCCTGGCGGCACCCATCGCCGAGTTGCGGCGCTGGGATTATCGCTGGAGCGCAACCTCGACCGCGACGTCACTGGCTGCTTTCTGGGGCGACGCGCTGTTGCGGGCACCGGCCGTCAGTTACGAGGAGGCCGGCTTTCCGGTCTGGCAGCATTTGCAAAAAGCGCGCTCGGCCGAACTCATCGCCACGCTAGATGCTGCGGTCGCCCGGCTTACGCGCGACTTCGGCGATTGGCGCGTGCCGTGGGGTCAGATCAATCGATTCCAGCGGCTGGATGATTCGATCGTCAACCCTCGCTTCGATGATACCGCCCCCAGCGTTGCCGTGCCCTTCACCTCTGCAATCTGGGGCAGCCTCGCCTCGTTCGGTGCCAAAAGCTATCCCGGCACGCGGCGCTGGTACGGCAGCGGCGGGAACAGCTTCGTCGCGTTGGTCGAATTCGGCCCGCGCGTTCGCGTCATCGCGGTGACCGCCGGCGGCGAGAGTGGCGACCCACGCTCGCCGCACTTCGCCGACCAGGCTCAGCGCTACGCGACGGGCAATCTGCGGCCGGTCTATTTCTACCCCGACCAGCTCGCGCGGCATGTCGAGCGCCGATACCGGCCGGGGGATTTAGCAATCACTCGTAGCGCAGGGCTTTGACCGGGCTTTGCTGAGCGACACGCCAGGCGTGACTGGCGATCGTCACGACCGCCACCAGCAACGCCAGTCCGCCCGCGAGCAGGAACGGCGTCGGCCCAAGCGTGATCCGCGTATCGAACCCGTTGAGCCAGCCGCGCATCACCCACCACGCGACTGGCCACGCGATCAAATTGGCGATCAGCACGGGTTTGGAGAATTGCCAGACGAGCAACTGCAGGATGTCGCGGGTGCGCGCGCCCAGCACCTTGCGTATGCCGATCTCCTTGGTGCGCGCTCGGCGGTGAAGGCAGCAAGTCCGAACAGGCCGAGACAACCGATCACCACCGCGAGGATCGCGAACATGCCGAATAGCTGCGCGCGCTTGGCATCGCTTTTGTACAGGTCATTGACGATGTCATCGACGAACCGCGCATTGAATGTCTGTTGCGGCACCGCACGCTTCCACAACCGTTCGACGGTAGCGCGCGCAGCCGCCGGATTCCCGGTAAAGCGCACCACCATCTGATTGAAGCCGGCCGTCTGGTAATAATAGAGAATGGGCTGGATCGGCTGACGGACAGAGCGATAGCGGACGTCGGAAACCACCCCGACGATGTTCGCGGTGACCAGGCCGGTTTCGATGCTGGTCATGCCCAACTGCACTTGCTTGCCGATCGCGGCCTGCGGAGTTGCAAACCCAAGGCGTTGCGTGGCCTCTTCGGACAGCACCACGTTGACGCCGCGAGCGATAAGCGCCCGTTCGGCCACCGCATCGGGTGGATTAGGCGTCGTCGAATCGTCCATCGCGATCGTTTCGGAGAAATTGCGCCCTGCGATCAGTTTCATCCCCATCGTGTCGAACGAATGGGCATCGACGCTGTAGATGCCGACGTTCGCCGGCTTGCCGCCGGGGCGGTTCACGTCGGTGGATGAGTTATTGCCCGTGCCGACACCCAGCCCAACCCGTGCCGCGTCGATGATTCCCGGCTGCGCCCAAGAAAATTTGCACGATCATGTCGATTCCGGCCAAGTTCGCTCGTCGTCCCGATGAGACGCCAATGAAGGCCTGCTCGACACAAGGAGACAGACGATGCGCGTTATGGTGTTCGCGAAGATGCCCGAGGGCAGCAGCGAGGCGATGGAACCAACGCCCGAGATGATCGAGGCATTCGCGGCGATGGACCGCTTCACCGAGGAACTGGTCGAGGCCGGCGTCTTCATCGCCGCCGCGGGACTCAAGCCAGCTAGCGAGTCCAAGCGCGTCGTGACCGACGGCGGCAAACGTACCGTCATCGACGGCCCGTTTGCCGAGGCGCGCGAGATGGTCGCCGGCTTCTCGATCTGGGAAGTGAAGGACATGGACGAAGCCATCGCCTGGGCGAGGCGCAGCCCGATGCTGCCCGGCACGATGGAAATCCGCCCGTTTTACGAAGCGGCGGATCTCGCCGATTTCGTGAGCCCTGAGGAGGTCGAGATGGGGCGCCGTGACGGCGAGCGCGGCAAGCTCGGGGTTGCCTGACCGGCAGAAGGATTCCCGCTATGATCGGCCTGCTAATTTTCGCGATGGCGCTCGCCCTCGCGACAGGGATCGGCGTGTTTTTCGCCGAGCGGGTCGACCGGCCGCGTCGCCGTGCAATGCACGCGGCGCGTCTTCGGCCCGCCGAATAACTGAAGCGCTGAACGGGGGTCTATGAGCATGACCATCACCATCACCGCGTTCGAGCGCTCGCCTGATGGCGGCAAGGGGTTGGCACGCGATACCCGCGTCCGCTGGGCGCTAGAGGAAGTGGGCCAACCTTACGAGGTTCGGCTGGTTTCCTTCGCCGCGATGAAGGAGACGGCGCATGTCGCGATCCATCCGTTCGGCCAGATCCCGACCTATGAGGAAGGTGATCTTGCGGTGTTCGAGACCGGCGCGATCGTATTCCACATCGCACGGAAATATCCCGGCTTGTTGCCGGACGACGAAGATGCCCGCGCGCGCGCGATCACCTGGATGTTCGCGGCGCTCAGCACCGTGGAGCCGCCGATCCTCGAACTGCAGACGGCGAAGATTTTCGAGCGTGACAAGCCTTGGGGAGCGGAGCGCCTGCCGCTGGTCATGGATCGGATCCGCGTTCGACTGAAGCAATTGGCCGCGCATCTGGGCGATGCCGACTGGCTCGACGGCGCGTTCAGCGCGGGCGACCTGTTGATGGTGTCGGTCTTGTTGCGGCTGAGGATGTCGGGCCTCCTCGATGAATATCCGACGCTTGCCGCATATGTCGCGCGCGGCGAAGCGCGGCCGGCCTATCAGCGGGCGTTCGCCGCGCAACTAGCGGTCAACGCGCCGTAACGCCTTGCGTCCCCGACGCCGCTCGCTGAAAAGGCGGCGTGACCGCGGGCGAGACGCATCAAGCGATCGAGGCGACGTTTCGCATCGAGCGAGCCAGGCTGACGGGCGGCCTGGTCCGGCTGGTGCGCGACATCGGCCGTGCCGAGGAACTGGCGCAGGACGCGCTGGTCGCGGCACTCGGCGAGTGGCCGAAGACCGGCGTGCCGGCCAATCCGGGTGCGTGGCTGATGGCGGTGGCCAAGCGCCGAGCGATCGACGTCATTCGACGCGACCAGATGCTCGCCCGCAAGCACGACGAAATCGCACGGAGGGCGGACGAGGCCTTCGATGCCGAAGACGAAGCAATCGCCGCGATCGACGACGATCTCGGCGACGAGTTGCTCGGGCTGATCTTCGCCGCGTGCCACCCGATGCTGTCACCCGATGCGCGCGCGGCGCTGACGCTGCGCGTGGTCGGCGGGCTGTCCACAGACGAGATCGCGCGCGCCTTCCTGTCGAGTGAGCCGACCATCGCGCAACGCATCGTCCGTGCGAAGAAGGCGATCGCCAATGCCGGGCTGACCTTCGCGGTGCCACGCGGTGTGGAGCGCGCGGCGCGGCTGCCCTCAGTGCTCGAGGTGGTCTATCTCATCTTCAACGAGGGTTATGCGGCCACCGCGGGCGACGATCTCGTCCGGCCGGCCTTGTGTTTCGAGGCACAGCGGCTCGGCCGCATCCTCGCAGGATTGATGCGGGACGATGCCGAGGTGTTCGGCTTGCTCGCGCTGATGGAAATCCAGGCATCGCGGCTTGACGCGCGCGCCGGCCCTGACGGCGCGTTCGTGCCACTGACCGAGCAGAACCGCAGTCGCTGGGATCGACTGCTGATTCGCCGCGGTCTCGACGCGCTGGGTCGCGCCGAGGCGCTCGGCGGTGCCGACGGCCCCTATGCGCTGCAGGCCGCGCTCGCCGCTTGCCATGCTCGGGCTCGCACCGCGGACGACACCGACTGGCCCCGCATCGCCGCGCTTTACGACCGGCTACGCATCGTAATGCCGTCGCCGGTGGTCGATCTCAACCGCGCGATTGCTCATTCGATGGCGTTCGGTCCGGAAGCTGGCCTCCGATTGACCGAAGAACTCGGCGCCGCGTTGAGCAATTATGCCCCCTTGCCGGCGGCGCGAGTGATTTCCTGTTCCGCGCCGGTCGCCTGGCCGAGGCTCGCGTCGAGTTCGAGACGGCGGCCAATCTCACCCGGAACGTGCGCGAAGCCGCCTACCTGACCGCCCGCGCAGGGGCGTGTGAATAGCGGTTGTCGCGACCTGGCTTTGCTCGCACGATGACGAAATGAAGATTGCGCTGACCATCGCCTGCGGCTTGGCCCTGTTCGCTTCGGCCGCGGCGCTCGCGCAGTCGTCGTTCGTAGGCGATTATCGGTTGTCCGATGGTCCCGACGTTGCCGGCGAGCTGATCCTCAGGGCCGACGGCCGCTTCCAATATGCGCTCGCCGCCGGCGCGCTCGACGAGCAGGCCGAGGGGCGGTGGGTCGAGGCCAATGGGCAGGTGCGGCTCTATACCGAACCCAAGCCGAAGCCCGCGGTTTTCGCTGCGGGCCCCCAGATTGCGACGAAGGACGGCCCGCTTAAGTTGCTCGTCACTTGGCCAAACGGCAACGGCATTGCCGGGGTCGATGTCACGATCGGCTTCGATTCCGGCCCGCCTGTGAGCGATTACACGCAGGATTACGGGTGGACGATGCCGCCCGACGAGCGCCGAATCCCGCGCTGGGTGGAGTTGCGCGAGCCGATCCACGGCGTCGCATCGCCACGCTTTGCGATCGATGTGGCCAAGGGCAACGCGCTGACGTTCGTCCTGACGCCGAACGATCTTGGGACGGTCGATTTCGACGGCACGGTGGTCGAGTGGGTTGGCGATCGCCTGGTGATGCACCAGAGGCTTGGCGACGCGACGTTCGTGCGAGCGCGCAAATGAACTGGCGGTTCCGGTAGTCCCGCCGCAGATTTCCCTACTCCCCGCCCCGATCCGCCGTTACATTGGCAGCCTTCGCAGTGGAGGACGCAATGGGTCTCGGTGATTTCCTGAAGAAGCAGTTCGTCGATGTCATCGATTGGGTCGATGAGCCGGGCGTGCTTGCGATCCGCTATCCGATGCAGGACCGCGAGATCCAAAACGGCGGCCAGCTGACCGTCCGCGAAGGCCAGGTCGCGATGTTCTATAACGAGGGCCAGCTCGCCGACGCGTTCAAGGCCGGGCAGCACACGCTGACTACGCAGAACCTGCCGCTGCTGACCGCGATCATGAATTGGGACAAAGGGTTCCAGTCGCCGTTCAAGGCCGACGTCTATTTCTTCACGCTGCGCGAGCAGACCGGGCTGAAATGGGGCACGCCGCAGCCGATCACGGTCCGCGACAAGGAATTCGGCGCGATCCGCATCCGCGCGTTCGGCAGCTATTCGTTCCGGGTCGATGACGTCGCGGTGTTCGGCACCAAGATGATGGGCTCGCTCGAACGGCTGACCACCGCAGATCTCGACCAGCAATTGCGCGCGGTGATCAACACTGCGATCGCGACCGCGCTCGGCGGCAGCGATATCGCGTTCCTCGACCTCGCCGCCAATCAGGCCGCGATGTCGGAAAAGCTGAAGGTGTCGGTCGAGGCGGGATTCAAGGAATGGGGCCTGTCGTGCCGCACGTTCTTCGTCGAGAGCGTGTCGCTGCCCGACAACGTGCAGGAATATCTCGACAAGGGCAGCCAGGCGCGCGTCGTCGGCGACCTCGACCAATATGCCAAGTTCCAGGCCGCCGATTCGATCAAGACTGCCGCCGGCAACGAAGGCGGGATGGCCGGGATCGGCGCGACCGCGGTGGCCGGGATGGCGATCGGCCAGCAGATGTCGGCGGCGCTGAGTGCGTCCGCGCCGATGTCACCCGCGGCGTCGGGCCAGCCGCAGGTCGATCCCTATGAGCAGATAGAGAAGCTGCACAAGCTCGTGACGATCGGCGCGCTCAGTCAGGAAGAGTTCGACGCCAAGAAAGCCGAATTGCTCGCCAAGATCTGATCGCGCACTAGGATGCTTCGCGCCAGTTGTCCCAATTGCGGCGCGCCGATCGCGTTCCGGTCGGCAGAACTGCCGGTCAAGGTGTGCGACTATTGCCATAGCTCGGTGCTGCGCACGGGCGGCAATCTGGAAGCGATGGGCAAGGTCGCCGACGTGCCCGACGATGTCAGCCCGCTCCAGCTCGGCGTGCGCGGACGCGTGGGCGCGCGCAGCTTCGAGCTGATCGGGCGGGTGCGCTGGCGTTACGCCGACGGCGCGTGGAACGAGTGGCTGGCGTATTTCGACGACGGGTCGACCGGCTGGCTGGGCGAGTCGATGGGGCGCTACATGTTACTGCGCCAGGTCGATCCGGCGCACATGCAATCGCGGATCCCCGGCCTGATGAGTGCGGGGATTGCCCTTCCAACCGGCACGCAGGCGATGATCGAGAACGTCGAATATTGGGCGAGCGACGTGAAACAGGTGTCGTGCGTCGCGAGCGAGGGCGAACTCCCATTCAACTCACTTGGTCTTTCGGCGCTGAGTGTTGATCTGATGTCTGCCGACGAACACTGCGCGAGTATCCAGAAGGTCGCAGGAGAAGACTTCGAAGTCTACGCCGGGCAATATGTAACGCTCGCCGATATTGCTGCAACCGGTCTGCGTGAATTCGAGGGCTGGCCGATGCCGGCGTACAAGGCATGAGCGACGACATGCTTGCCTCAGAGGCGCCTGTGACACCGACCGCACTGCCCGCGCCGCCACCTTCGACGGTCAAGCCGGTCAATTGTCCCAATTGCGGCGGCACCGTCGAAATCCGCGTCGCGGGCACGACGGTCAGCGTCATTTGCAGCCATTGTGGATCAACGCTCGACGCGACCAGCCCCGATCTGCAGGTCATCGCCAAGGCGGATGAGGCGCTCAGGACCCCGGAAATTCCGCTCGGAACCCGCGCCACGCTGAAGGGCAAGACGTGGGAGGTCGTCGGCTACCAGGAGCGGACCGACGAAGAGGTTACCTGGGCCGAATATCTCCTGTTCAACCCGTACGAGGGTTACGCCTTCCTGGTCGATGACGGGCGGCGCTTCAATTTCGGCCTGTTGCTCGACAAATTGCCGACCTCGAACTGGGGCCTCGGACTGCAGGCCGATGGCCGGAACTTTTCGCGCTTCGGCGATCCGTATCCGGTGCACACGATTTTCGTCGTCGGCGAATTCTATTGGCGGGCTGCGGTCGGCGAGACGGTGACGGAAACCGACTATGTCACGCCGGGCACGATGCTGGCGTGCGAGGATTACCAGGGCGAGCGCACCTGGACTCGGCTCGACATGCTTGATTGGGGCGAGGCAGAGGCGGCGTTCGGGATCGCCAAGCGCCGCAAGGAATACAGCAGCCCGGCGCCGCACGAACGCTCGCCCTTCAAATCCCAGCTGTTCGAAGCGTGGGTGATCGGCATCATTGCTGCGGTCACGTTGTTCGTCGTTTCGGGCATGGCGGGCAGCCAGCAGCGCGTCGCCACCACCACCACCGAGGCCGTACTCGACGGCCCCGAAAAGACGCTGGTGATCAAGGATGTCGTCCTGCCGCCGGGCCGCAGCCGGGTGGAGATCGACGCCGAGGCGTCAACCCTCGACAATAGCTGGGTCGACCTGGATTATTCGCTGACCGACCAGAAGACGCAGGACAGCATCGACAGTTACGGCACCGCCGAATATTATTCGGGCCGTGACAGCGACGGCGGCTGGAGCGAGGGCGATCGGCGACCCACGACCGACTTGTCGAGTATCCCCGGCGGAAAATACGATCTGGTCGTCACGCTGTCCGCGCACAAATGGACCGGCGCGGGATCGAGCACGAGTGCCCCGGTGACCGACACCAGCCTGATGGGCGGGCATGGTTTCGCCGACGGCGGGTGGGGCGGCAGTTCCTCCGGCGGCGTGACGGTGCCGGTAACGGTGACCGTCGACCGCGGAGGCATTTTCGGCGGCAACATCCTGCTCGGGTTTCTGGTGATCTTGATCTGGCCGATCATCGTGCTGTTCCGCCATTTGGGGTTCGAGAAACGCCGCAAGGCCGTCCTGTCGAGCGGCAGCGACGACGATGACGACGACAGCGGGAGCGACGACTGATGAGCCGCCATAGCTTGATCTACGGCCTGTTCTGCCTGGGCATCGTTGCGCTTTCGGTCTTCGCGATCCGCGACGGCTACTCACCCTTCGCCAGCGCGGGCGCGCGCGGGCCGATGTTCTTCGGCGGCTACGGCCCCACCCATAAATGATGCAAAGGACCGGCTTATGATTTCCATTCCGATACTCGTCACCACCCTGGTCTACACGTTCATCGGGCTGATCATCCTGCTCGGCGGGTTCTGGCTGTGGGACAAGATCACGCCTGTAGACATGTGGGGCGAGATTTGCCGCGAAAAGAACGTCGCGCTGGCGATCTTCTGCGGCGCGATCGCGATTTCGATGGCCCTGATCATCGCCTCCGCCATTCATGGCTGATTGGGCGAAGGGCGGTGGACGCCCTTCAAGAATAGGCGGCCTGCTGCTCATCTCGGCGTTCGTCGTCGCGACGTGCGGGCTGATCTACGAACTGCTCGCCGGCACGCTCGCCAGTTATCTGCTCGGGGACAGCGTCACCCAATTCTCGACGATCATCGGCACCTATCTGTTCGCGATGGGCGTGGGCTCGTGGTGCTCGCGCTACGTCAAAAAAGGCGAGCTCGCGATATTCGTGCGGGTCGAGGTGCTGATCGCCGCGATCGGCGGATCGTCGGCGGCGCTGCTGTTCCTGCTGTTCGACCGCGTCCAGGACTTCCGCCTGCCGCTTTATGGGTTGGTGTTCGTGATCGGCGGCCTGGTCGGGCTCGAAATCCCGCTGTTGATGCGCATCCTCAAGGACCGGCTCGAGTTCGGCGACTTGGTCTCCAAGGTGTTGACATTCGACTATATCGGCGCGCTGGCGGCATCGCTGTTGTTCCCGCTGTTGCTGGTGCCGCATCTTGGGCTGATCCGTACCGGATTCGTGTTCGGGCTCGCCAATGTCGCAGTGGCCATCGCGGTGATATTGGCGCTCCCCGAACGGCGCAGGCTGACGGTAGAGCTGGCCGTGTCGATCCTCGTCGCCATTGCGCTGATCGCCGGCTTCTTCGCCTCCGAACGGATCGAACGCGCTGCCGAAGTCGCGGCGTACGGCGACCCGATCATCTATGCCGACGCGACGCCGTATCAGCGCATCGTCATCACCAAGCGCGGCGGCGACTTGCGGCTGTTCCTCAACGGCAATCTGCAATTCTCGTCGCGCGACGAATATCGCTATCACGAGGCTCTTGTGCACCCGGTGTTGAGCCGCGTCGTCAACCCGCGCGACGTGCTGGTGCTGGGTGGGGGGGATGGCCTCGCGGTGCGCGAAGTCCTCAAATATCCCAGCGTGCGGTCTGTAACCCTGGTCGACCTCGACCCCGCTATGACCCAGCTTTTCTCGAAAAGCGCGATGTTGCTCGCACTCAATCGGGGCTCGCTCCTGTCCCCGAAGGTCCACGTGATCACCGCGGACGCGTTCCGCTGGCTGCGCACCAACCGAAGGGGCTTCGACGCGGTGCTGGTCGATTTCCCCGACCCGACCAATTTCGCGATCGGCAAGCTCTACACCGTCACCTTCTATCGCGAGTTGGTTCGGGCACTAAACCCCGGCGCGGTGATGAGCGTGCAGAGCACTTCCCCGCTCGTCGCGCCCAACGCGTATTGGACCGTATCCACCACCTTGGAGGCCGCTGGGCTGACCACGCGCGGCTATCACGTCTACGTGCCGAGCTTCGGGGAATGGGGTTTCGTGCTTGCGTCGAACCGCCCGATCGGGAAGCCCGGGCCGCTGCCCGCGGGGCTCAAGTTCCTGACCCCCAATGCCGACAGTCTCGCCTTCTTCTTCCCGCCCGACATGGCGCGGCGGCCGACCCCGGTGAACCGGCTCGACAACCAGGCTTTGGTGCGTGAGTTCGAGGCCGAATGGGCGGTCTACGAAAGCTGACATGGCCGTATCACGTCGCACCCTGATCGCCGGATCGGTCGCCGGCGCGGCGGCGATGGGGGTAGGTGCTGTGGCGTTGATGCCGGGCGACGAGCCGATCCCCGGGACGTTGGGTGGGGCCGATTTCAAGCGCGGACATACGCTGCGCGGCGGCAAGTTTCCGGTGGCCGAAACCGTCGAGAAAACGCGGATCGCGATCGTCGGCGGCGGGGTCGCCGGGCTGTCGGCGGCTTGGGCACTCGCCGATGCCGGGATCAGCGATTTTCGTTTGTTCGAGCTTGAGGACCGCACCGGCGGCAACGCGCGGTCGGGAAAGAACGCGGTCTCGGCCTATCCGCTCGGCGCGCACTATCTCCCTTTGCCCAACGCTGAAGCGAGGGGCGTCATCCGCCTGCTCGAACAACTTGGCGTACTGACTGGCTGGCAGGATGGCAAACCGGTCTACGATCCGTATCAGATCGTCGCCGATCCTGAGGAACGCTTGCTCTATCTCGGTAAGTGGCAGGAGGGGCTCGTCCCGCAAAAGGGCCTGACCGCCAAGGATGCCGCCGACCTCAAGGCGTTCTTCGCGGCGATGAAGGCGTATAGCGACCGCCGCGATGCAAGTGGCAATCCCGCGTTCGCGATCCCGATGGAATTGAGTTCACGCGACCCCGATCTGCTCGCGCTCGACACGATCAGCTTCACGCAATGGCTCGACCGTCAAGGCTGGACCTCGCCGATCCTGCGCGGGCACGTCCGCTACGCCTGCCGCGACGACTATGGCACAGAGCCCGATCAGGTCTCGGCCTGGGCGGGCGTCCACTATTTCGCCAGCCGCCGCGGCGTCGCGGCCAATGCCGATCCCGACGCAGTGCTGACCTGGCCGGAGGGCAACGGGTACCTGGTCGGACGCATGGCCGCGCGATTGAAAGCCAACCTGAGCTGCGGCCGGATTGTCCATCGCGTCACGCCGAATGGGAACGGCGTGCGCATCGACTGCGTCGATGCCGCTTCCGGCAAAGGCGTCGCGATTGAAGCGGAGGCTGTGATCCTCGCCACGCCGCATTTCGTTACCGCACGGATCGTCCCCGACGGAACGCATACGAAGGGCTTCGACTACGCCCCATGGATCGTCGGGGCGGTCACCGCGGACCGCCCGCCCGCGGGTCGCGGTTTCGAGCGCGCGTGGGACAATGTGTCGTGGACCAGCCGTTCGCTCGGCTATGTCGTCGACACGCATCAGTCGCTCGACCGCGTGCCACAGGCGACGGTGCTCAGCTGGTATCTGCCGCTTTCCGACATGTCCCCCGCCGACGCTCGCCGTGAAATGCTAAGTCGGCCGCTTAACTATTGGCAGACGATGGTCCGCGATGATTTGCTGCAAACCAATCCCGACTTGAAGGACGCGATCCGGCGGATCGACGTCTGGCGCTGGGGTCACGCGATGATCCGCCCCGAACCCGGCTTCTTCTGGAACGGCGCGCGCGAGGCCGCCGCCTTGCCGCAGCCGCCATTGTTCCTTGCGCATTCCGACTTGAGCGGGCTCTCGCTGTTCGAGGAAGCGCATTATCGCGGCACGCGCGCGGCGGAGGATGCGATGGCGCATCTCGCTATTCCGCATTCCTCGGTGCTGGCCTAGGAGGGGTCGTGGAATTCACCGGCACCCATTTGCTCGCCGATCTGTTCGAGTGCGATCACCTCGCCGACGAAGCGCGGATCGAGGCGGCGCTTCGTGCAAGCGTCGCCGCGGCAGGCGCGACGTTGCTCGATCTCCACGTCCACGGCTTCGGCGAAGGGCAGGGCGTCACCGGCGTGGCGCTACTCGCCGAATCGCACATCTCGATCCACAGCTGGCCTGAGCGCGGCTATGCAGCGGTCGACATGTTCCTGTGCGGCCACACACACGATCTCGACGCGGGGCTGCGGGAATTGGCGACCGCGTTGAACGCGCGCCGCGTCGAAGAGAGGCGATTCTCGCGGGGGTTCGGCATCGCCGAACCGATCGGCGCTTAGGCGCTATTTCGCGTTGATCGTGATGCCGTTCTGCTTGAGCACGCCGACGATCCGCTGCGCGTTGGGATTACCCTGATCCGCCAACTTTTGCGTGCCGGCCGCCAGTTTCTCGAGCTGTGTCTCGACCGTCTGGTTGGCCTTGAGCGCCGCTTCCTGTTGCGCGATCGACTTGCCAAGCCCCTCCTGCGCCGTCCAGAGATCACGCAGGTTGGACCCGAGCACCAGGATCAGCGCCAGCGCGGTCAAGATGGCGCAAATGCTCGCGCCGCGTTCGCCGATCTTACTTAGCATCGGGGGTCGCCTCCGGTTTCGGCGCGGCGGCTTCCTGTTTGAGGGTCACGCCGTTGACGCGCAGGAGTTCGCGCAACGCGCCGTCCTTGTCGTCGACCGCGGATTTCGCCAGCATCTGCACCAGATTGTTGTCGAGATTGGCCGCGGCCTGCGCCTTCGCCACCTTTTCCTGATTGGCCGCCAGCGTCTGCTGCAGCCCTCGGTTGGTCCCCGCCGACCACAATGTCATGACACCGAGCACCAGCACGATCACCCCCAAGGCGGCCGCAATGATACCAGATGTCGCGCTTTTGCCTTCCATCGACCCCTCCGTTTTCCGTCAGGGAGCGCCCGGTGATCCCCCGAACGCTCCCTGTCGGTCCCCCAAAATCACGCCGCGACGTCGGCGCGGCGATTCGTTTTGCGGCGCATGCTACCGCCGATCATGCCGAAGCCAATAATCATCATCGCCCAGGTCGCCGGCTCGGGCACCGCGCCCGGGGTGCCGCCGCCGCCGCTGACTTGTGCGGTGATGGTGACCGTGATCGGCGCGAGGTTCTGGTTGTTCAGCCCCGGATAGGCGCTGTGGCCGTTGAAGGTGAAGGTCTTTCCATATGTGCCAGCGCTGAGACCGGTCGTATCGAACGTCAGCAAGTTACCGATGTTCGACGATCCGCCCTGAACCCCGGAGAAGGTGTTGCCGCTGAAGATATAACCCGTTCCGGCAGTCTGGACGAAGCTGCCTCCGAGCATCTCGGAGAAGCTCGACAGCGATACCAGGTTGGCGACGCCGAAGTCGGTGGCGAAGCTGCCCGAATTGGCGGCCAGCGTGCCGAGATCGTAGGTATAGCTCGTCCCGCTGCCGCTGAACGTGCCGGCGCCGGCGTTCTTGAAGATCGACGCGACCGACAGGTCGGTGACGGTGCCGGCGAAGGTCACCGTCTGCGAGGCCAGTGCGAGGTCGGCCAGTTCGGGATCACGCGAGATGAAGCCGAGCTGGGTCGACCCTGACACGATCCCGGCCTGAGCCGTGTTGAGCGAGAAGGCAACGTTTCCCGATTGCCCCGCCGCAAGCGGACCGGGGGCGGCGCCCGCGGTGACGTTGGCCGGCGTCGCGCCGACCGTGGTGACGAGCGAGTCGGTCAATGCGCCCGACGCGCCGTTGGTGACGCCGACATTGGCCGTAGGGCTTGCCGAGCCGCCGCGGACCGTGCCGAAATTGACCGTGGTCCCGACGACGTTGGCCACCGCCGCCGCGTAGACGTTGTTGCTTACCGCGATCGTCTGGCTGCCGAGCGCGAGATCGGCGAGGCCGCTGCCAGCCACCGCCAGCGACGTATTGTTGATCGTGACGGTGCCGTTGAAGGCGCCAGCCGTGCCGGTGCCGCGCGTCAGCGTGAGCGGCGCGCTGCTGCCAGCCGCCAGATTGTTGACCGCCGCCGTCCCCGCGCCGTTGAGCAGGAAGCCGTTATTGACCGACGCGTTGGCGCGCAGCGCTTCGTTGAAGCCTGGCGTGATCGGCGCGACGTTCGCGATGGTGATCGTGGCACCGCCCGCCGCGTCACCGACGCGCCGTGCCCCGAGGACCAGCGACGCCGGCTGCGTACCGGCCTGCGCGACCTGGTAGATGTTGCCGGCCAGGCCGATCGTCGCGTTCGCCACATTGTCGAAATTGTTGACGACGTTCAGCATCTGCCCCGCCAGCGACCCGGCCGAAAGACCGGTGTAGCTGATCGTGACGGTGGCGCTGCCGCCGCCCGGCGTCAGCACGAAGTCCGGCGTGGACAGCGCGACGCTGGGCGCCGAGCCGTTCTGCACGGCGCCTCGCAGCGTGGTGGCGGTGCCGTTGTTGGTGATCGTCAACGTGGTCGAGCTCGACCCTCCGGTGCGGACGTTACCGACATTCAGCGTCCCGCCGCTCAGCGCCGGGCCAGACAGGTCCATCGTCGCACTGCTGGCGAAGATCAGCCCGCTGCCCGTCACGTTCGAGTGCCCGTTGAAGGCGTTGCCCGATCCGAAATTGGCGTTGGTGTAGTCATTGCTGACGGTGATGTTATTCGCGCCCAGCGCCAGCGTGCCGTTGTTGTTGAGCGTGCCCGCCGTCGATGCGCCGCCGAGCTGGAGCGTCGCGCCCGCATTGGTAGTGATCGTGCCGGTCGGGCCGGTGATGGCCTGCGTCGTCAGCGTTCCCGTTGCGACCTTGACCAATCCACTGTTGCTGATTGGCGCGACCATCGAGCTGGTGCCGTCCGCGATCAGCTGGCCGCTATTGGCGAAGCTCGCCGCGGTGAACACCGTGTTGTTGACGAAGGTCAGCCCGGCGTTGCCGAAATTGCCGCTGTTGGCCACGGCCGTGAAGTTGCGGTCGTGCAGCGCGAACGTGCCCGAATTGGCCACGCCGGCCAGCGTCTGGTCGATCGTCAGCGGCGCGCCCCCTCCGAATGGCGTGACTTCGATTACCGATCCCGCGCCTTCGAGGATGACCTCGGTCGCTGCGCCGCCCGCGACGCCGATCGTCGCGATGGCATTCGCCTGGTTGGAGCGCAGGTTGATCGTGCCGATGCCGCCATAGCCTTGTGCAGAGAGCCGCCCGCCGTCGAGCACGCCCCCGTTTATGAGGTTGGCGAAGGTGGCGTCGCTGTTGAACACCACCGTGCTATTGGCATTGGCGAACAATTCGCCGCCAAGTCCGGTCGTGCCGTTGGCGTAGGACCCGCTTTCGAACGACAGCGTGCCGCCGCCGACCGCCTGCGCCAAGTCGTTGTTGACGAAGCCGCCGGTCGTCCCGCTGCCGCCCGTCACGTCGATGCTGAGATTGCCAGTGGTGGCGGAAATCGTGCCGTTGTTGACGATCGTCGTCTGGTTGAGGCCGAACCCACCCTGGCCACTGATCGTCTGGCCCGCGCCGATCGTGATGTTGCCGGTGAACAGGTTGTTGTTCCCGGTGCCGCCGAGGATGATCGTGCCGGTGCCGTTGATCGCCAGATTGGCAGTCTCGCTGCGCAAGTTCGATGTGTTGTTGACGGTCAGCGTACCGTTGTTGGTGAACACGCTGTTGAGGTAGAGCGTGTTGTTGGCCGCCACGTTCAAATTGCTGCCCGACGCCAGCGTGACGTTGGTGAGATATTCGGTACCGGCGGTCGTGTTGATCGCGCCCGTGCCGATGCTCGCCAGCGTCCCGTTCAGGATGCGCGCGTCGCTGTTGAGGTTGATGAACGATCCAGTGCCGGCACGGATGATGCCGGCGCCGCTATTCTCATAGAGCCCGCTTTCGAAAGCCACCGTGCTGCCGCCAGTCGCTTCGATCACACCGTTGTTGAGCAGCCCCGAACTGGTGTTGGTGCCGACGCCGTTGCCGGGGCCGGTGCCGCCGCTGCCGCCAGTCGAGTCGATCGACAACGTGCCGCCGGTGTTGACCGAGAACGTCGCATTGTTGACGATTGTCGTCTGGTTCAGGCCGAGCGCGCCGGTGCCCGTCACGTTCTGGTTGCTGCCAAAGACGATGTTGCCGCCGAAGATGCGATTGCTGCCGGTCGATCCCAACACGATCTGACCGGTGCCGGTGATCGTCAGCGTCCCGCCTTCGTTGCGAAGGTCGGACGTGTTGTCGATCGTGACCGCGCCGTTGTTGGTGAAGGCCGTGTTGAGATACAGCGTGTTGTTCGCCGCCACTCGCAAGTTGCTGCCCGACGACAGCGTGACATTGTTGAGATATTCGGTACCGGCGGTCGTGTTGATGACACCTGTGCCGACGCTGGTCAGCGTGCCGTTCAGGATGCGCGCGTCGCTGTTCAGGTTGACCGTCGATCCGGCGAGCGCCTGAATCACGCCAGCCACGCTGTTTTCATACAGGCCGCTTTCGAAATTGAGGCTGCTGCCGCCGGTCGATTGGATCGTGCTGTTGTTGAGCATTCCCGAATTGGCGTTGGTGCCAACGCCATTACCAGGGCCGGTACCGCCGCTGCCGCCGGTCACGTCGATCGACAGCACGGTCCCGGCGTTGGCCGAAAACACATTGTTGATGGTGAAAGTCGTCTGGTTGACGCCAAGCTGGCCGGTGCCCTGGACGGTCTGGCCTGCCCCAAAGGTGATGTTGCCGCCGAAAATGCGGTTGTTCCCGGTGCCGCCGAGGATGATCGTGCCGGTGCCGTTGATGGCGAGGTTAGTGGTCTCGCTGCGCAAGTCCGACGTGTTGTTGATGGTCAGCGTGCCGTTGTTGGTGAAAACGCTGTTGAGGTAGACCGCGTTGTTGGCCGCGACGTTCAGGTTGCTGCCCGACGCCAGCGTGACGTTGGTGAGATATTCGGTGCCAGCGGTCGTGTTGATCGCACCCGTGCCGATGCTCGCCAGCGTCCCGTTGAGGATCCGCGCGTCGCTGTCGAGGTTGACGAACGATCCGGTGGCGGCGCGAATGATGCCCGCGCCGCTATTCTCATAGAGGCCGCTTTCGAACGCCACCGTGCTGCCGCCGGTCGCTTCGATCACGCCGTTG
>JBDSED010000119.1:0-20349 GCA_039920225.1 Sphingomonas sp. | reverse complement strand
CGCGATCGACCGCGAACACAGTGGCGCCGGCGGCGAGAATTGCTCGCGTGTAGCCGCCGGCGCCGAACGTGGCATCGACATGGCGCTCACCCGGGGTGGGGAGGAGCGCGTCGATCACCGCATCGATGAGCACGGGTGTGTGGGGGGCGGGCGTGCTCACAACAGGCCCTTTTCTTCGAGCGCGCCGCGGCACGCATCTTTCATCACTTCCGGCGCGTGGGGGTCGACCAGCAGCGTTTCGGGGTCCCAGATTTCGAACGAATGGATCGAGCCGTAGAAGAAGGCGTGCTTGGTGATGTTCGCCTTGCGCTTATGCCAGCCGACCAGGACGCAACGACCGGTCGAATCGAATCCGATCATCTCGCCGCCGCCGGACAGGCGCCGCAACTGGCTGTCGTCGGGGTCGCCATTCTCGTCGAGGCGTTCGAGCGAAGTTGCGGTGGCGCGCGCGATCTCCTCGTCGAAGCGCGCCTGATCATAGCCGACCAGGCACTGATATTTGTGGTGGACCGCGATGCGGACGGTGGCGCCCGACTTCAGCGTTTCCGGGTCGCTGTTGGCGATGATCGCGTCGCGGAACTTGGCGGGGATGGAAACGCGCGACTTGTCATCGACAAGCTGCAACGCCGTTCCCGTATAGATGCCGCGTCCCGCCACGATATCTGCCCCGACCCCAAAAACACACACGTCTTCCCCGGCGCGGAAACGGCCCTCGCCGTCGCCGCTGCGACTCGAATCAAACGGGTAAGAACGCCCCTCTTGCTGCCCGAAGACGTATCAAGGGTCGGCATGGGACACAATGGGTTTGTTTGGCGATTGATGGGCACTTTCGCCCGAGATTTTCTAAACTACTGACAATTCAGTAAAAGATTCTTGTCGGAATTGCCGCCTTTTAACGAATGTCGAAAATGCTCTGTGGCCAAAGTGGCGGATTTGCGTGGGTTGGCGACACGGGGGAGATTTTCCCACGCTAAGCCTATCGGCGAGCGCCGGACGGTTGGTTCACGGCTTGGCCGCAGTCGGGGAGGCTGCTGGCGCGACGCCAAGTTCGGCGAGCGGTTCGCTGGTGGGAGCGGCGGCGGGCATCGCTCCGTTCGACATGGTAAGGTTGGCCGCCACGTCCGCCTTCGGCGCGCCAACAGCAGTGCCCGGCTTTTCGCGGCTGACGATACCGAATATCATCGCGGCGAGAGCTATCAACAGCAGCACAGTGGCAAGGCCGATCACCCCCACCTTCACGCGCTGCATTGTCTGGATTGAATCGCGAACCATTATTTTCATTTGTGGCATTAATGTAACGCATTGATCGAGGTTTGTCGACCTTGCAGATAGCACGGTCCGCCGCATCACGCGGGAACCAAACCTTTTTCGGCCAACCAGTCGTTGTCGTAGAGCGTCGAGAGGTAGCGGAATCCAGTGTCGCACAGGATCGTCGCAACCCGGCTGTCCGGCCCCAATTGCTTCGCCAGCAACACCGCGCCCGCGACGTTGATCCCCGACGAAAGGCCGAGGCACAGCCCATCCTCGTTGAGCAAGCGACGCACCCACGCATACCCGTCGGCATCGGAAATACGGAACTGCGTGTCGATCGGCGCGCCTTCCAGGTTGGCGGTGATCCGGCCCTGCCCGATCCCCTCGGCGACCGACGAACCTTCGGACCGCAGTTCGCCGCAGGCATAATATTCGTAGAGCGCCGCACCATGCGGATCGCTCAGCGCGATGCACACCTTCTCGTCCTTCGCCTTGAGGCCCAGCCCGACCCCGCCAAGCGTGCCGCCGGTCCCGACCGAGCAGGTGAACCCGTCGATCCGCCCGTCCATTTGCTCCCAGATTTCCTCGGCGGTGCCCACAATGTGCGCGCGTCGATTGGCGACATTGTCGAACTGGTTGGCCCAGATCGCGTTGGGGGTCTCCTCGGCGATGCGGCGCGAGGTGTGCACGAAATGCGCGCAATTGGCATAGGGCGCGGCGGGCACCAGCACGAGTTCGGCGCCGAGCGCGCGTAGCGTGTCCATCTTCTCGCGGCTCTGCGTCTCGGGCATGACGATGATCGTCTTGTAGCCCTTGGCGTTGGCGACGAGCGCGAGGCCGATCCCGGTATTCCCCGCCGTTCCCTCGACGATCGTCCCGCCGGGCTGGAGCAGGCCCCGTTCCTCGGCATCCTGGACGATGAACAGCGCCGCGCGGTCCTTCACCGATGCGCCGGGGTTGGCGAACTCGCACTTGCCGTAGATCTCTGCGCCGGCGGCCTCGCTCGGACCTTTGAGGCGGACGAGCGGGGTATTGCCGATGAGCGATAGCGTGTCGGGGGTAATGGGCATGGCGCATAGATGGCGCGCGCCGCGGCCGGGAGCAAGCAAGACGCGCTGTTGACCGCGCAGGCTCAGCTTCAGTGGAAGATCGGCATCGCCTTGAGCCAGTCGACCCCCATCGCGCGCAGTTCGCAGCGGATCCGCATCACGGCGACCTGGTCACCCGGCGTCGCCTGAATCGCGGCGAGCAAGCGATGCAGCGTGACGGCAATCGCTTCGGCGCGGTCGATAATTGCGCTGTCGGCATGCTCGGCCCGCATCGTATCAAGCGCGCGATACAATTGCGCCACGCTGCCCGGCGGCATGCTGCCTCGCGCAAAATACGCCTCGTCGACCGTGTCGAACACGGCGCGACGCCACGTTGGCGATCCTGTTTCGGCGTGATGCGTCTGCATCGAACTAGGCCCCCTTCGGACCCGTCTTCGCCGAAACATGCCTAACGGAAGGTTAACTTAAGTTAGTTTACCCCTAACCCATTGTCCGGGTTTGATCATTTCGGCCGCCCGCTAAATCCGGCCACCTCTCGCAGATCATCCGCGTTCATTAACGCGCCGTCGGACATCACCCACAACGTCCGCCGCATCGCGCCGATCTGCTTCGACGGGTCGCCATCGACCAGCACGAGGTCGGCCTCTTTGCCGACGGTGATCGATCCGGTCTTGTCGCTCGCCCCGACCAGTCGCGCCGGAACGATCGTCGCGGATTGCAGCGCCTGGGCCGGGGTGAAGCCGGCCATGACGTAGAGTTCGAGCTCGCGGATGATCTCCAGCCCGCCGCCGTCGGTGCCTGCGACGATCGGCACGCCCGCGTCGTGGAGCCGCTTGGTCAACTCGACCATCTTGGCAAAGCTCGCGCGCCAGTCGGCTCGCGTCACCGGCGCGGGCGGCTGAAACCCGCCGAAGCGGAAGTAACGCTCGGTCACCGAGGGCATCGTCCCGACGAACGCTGTGTAAGCCGGCTGCAACTCGCCATTTTCGGGGACGTAGAGGTTCTCGAACGTGCTCAAGGTCGGGTCGACGGTAATCTTCTTCGCCGCCATTTCCTTGATCAGCGACGCCATCGGCTCCTTGGTCAGGTCGACGTCCTTGGCGTATTTGCCCGGGCCGTTGAATCGCTCGATCCCGTTGTCGATGTCGACCACGCTGTCGGGCATCGCCTGCATCATGACGAAGTTGATGTGCGTGATCTCGTCATAGCCGCCCGCGATGACGTCGGTCGGCCGCAAGGTCGCCGGGATATGGCCGTGGACGTGGAGGCCCAGCTTCTTGGCCTCCTTGATTGCGGGCCACAGCCATTCGGGCTTCATCGAGGTATAGAATTTGACCCCGGTAAAACCACTTTCCTTCGCCATCCGCACGGCCTTGATCGCCTCGTCCGCCGACGACACCGCGACCCCGCCCTGCGCCGAAAGCGGGCCTTTTCCATCGATCAGCACCGACGAATAGACCGTTGGATACAGCAATTGCCCCGCCGCGATGCGCTTGTTGCGCTCGATCGTCGGCTCGACATCGGCGCCGGGGTTGCGCGCGCTCGTCTCGCCCATCGACAACAGCATGATGCCCTGCAGGTCGGACCCTGTATGCATGTGCGCGTCCCAGATGCCCGGGCTCAGCGTCTTGCCGGTGCCGTCGATTATCTTGGCACCCGCGGGCACGTTGACCTTGGCCGCCGGGCCGACCGCGACGATCTTGCCCTTGTCGGCGACGACCGTCTGGTCGTCGAGGAACCTTCCAGCGACCGAGTCGAACATCTTCACGTGCGTGAACGCGACTGGCACCGGCGACACCTTGCCGAAGCGTTCGCGGATCGCCGGATTGAGTGCTGCCAGCGCGTCGTCCTGCGCCTTTTGCAGCTTGAGGAAGTCGCCGGCATAGGCCTTCGGCAGCAGCGCCATCCCGCCTGCCATCCCGAAGAAGGTGCCGTCCTGGTTCATCAGGTAAAGGGAAGGCACGAGCCCGAGACCCTTCACCGTCCACGAGGTGACGGTCTTCGCGGTCGGCCCGCTGCCAACCGGAATATCGACCAATTTCTCCATCCGCTCCGTGCCGCTCGGCAGCAGGGTCAGCGTCTTGCCAGGCGCCTTATAGAGCGACTCGGCCCAGTATTTGACGTCGGCCCAGGTTCCGCCGACCGGCGAATATTGGCTTTTGCCGTCGTACGCGACCGATCCCGAATCAATCGGCGTCTTCCAGCTCGCCTTGCCGCCGACCAAATCGAAACTCTCCGCCGCGTCGCCGTTGGGCGTCACGCCGCGCCCGACGATCTTCTCGGGCTGGCCGTTGGGGCCGAGCTTGATCGTCTCGTCGACCTCGGTGACCATGCCGCGCAGCAGGAAGCTCTGTCTGCTGGCGATCGTGCCGTCGGGCATCGTCCAGACCCACGCGGTGCCGTGTTGTCCCGCGGACGAGACGATCACGAATTCCTGCGCATCTGCCGGCGGCTTGAGCAGTTGGTCCTTCGGCGTCTGCGACGCGAGCGGCGTGGATATGGACAAGGCGGCACCGGCGAGCAACGTCGCGGCGATCGAACGAAATTTCATCCATCCCTCCCAGGAAAATCAGGTGATCACGTATCAGTGAGTCGTCGTCGCGTCGTCCACGGCCATCGCTGCGCCGGCGCCGTTGGTGACGACGTCGGTCGCCTCCGTGGTGGGAGTCGGCGTCGGCGTGGCGATGTTCGCGACGACTTCGCCCACGGCGGTGGTCTTGATCGATCCGGCCGAATTCTCGCCGACGGCGTCGGAACCGCCGCTGCACCCCGACAGCGCCACCAGCGTGACGCCCGCCATCAGCCAAATCTTCATGCCCGCCCTCCCTGATTGCGGCGATGGTCAACCGATCGGACGGCGCGGTCAAGACGGCGGCGCGTTCGAACGCTAAAGATTGCCCAATGACGCTCAAACGATCCTTCGCGCCGGTGGTCGATGCCCGCACGCGGCTACTGATCTGCGGCAGCCTGCCCGGCGACCGCAGTCTCGCCGCGGAGCGCTATTACGCGCATCCGCAGAACCAGTTCTGGCAGTTGCTGTCGCCGGCGGCCGGCTTGGACCTGGCGGCGCTCGACTACGACCGGCGGCTGGCGGCGCTGCTCGAAGTGCGTATCGGGCTGTGGGACGTCGTCGCCAGCGCGGCTCGGCTAGGCAGCAGCGACGCCGCGATCCGCGGCCACGCCGCGAACGACTTGCCCGCGCTGGCGGCGACCCTGCCCGATCTGCGCGCGATCGCGTTCAACGGCGGCACCGCCTGGCGCCTCGGTTCACGTCAGATGGCTGGCATCGATCACTACGAGCTGTTCGCCCTGCCCTCCAGCAGCCCGCTCCACACCGTCGGCATCGCGGCGAAGCAAGCGGCGTGGACCGCGTTGCGCGCGGCGCTCACTTCCGACCGGTCAGCGCCTTAAACACTTCAGACGGCCCGGCCGACAGCGACGCGGCGATGATGAACCCCACCGCGAGCGGCAGGATGGCGATCGTGAGGATCGGGTTGGAAAACGGCGATTTCTTGGGCGGTTCGGAACTCATGGTCGCGCTCTAGCATAAATCCTATCGAACAGCACAATGTTCCGTTAATGTTCCGCGGCCATGCCCGAGACTCTTGCCATCGACCGGACACCGATCAGCGCGGACCTCATGCTGCCGCCGCGGCCGCTGCGCTGGCTGTTCCTCGACCTCAACTCCTATTTCGCCAGCGTCGAACAGCAACTCGATCCGAATTTGCGCGGCAAGCCGGTGATCGTCGCGCCGGTCGGGTCCGATACCACCGTCGCGATCGCCGCCTCGGTCGAGGCGAAGCGCTACGGCATCTCGACCGGCACCCCGGTCTGGGAGGCCAAACGGTTGTGCCGCGACCTGCTGATCGCGCCCGCGCAGCACCAGCGCTACGTGGAGTTCCACAACGCGATCGTTGCGGAAATCTGGAAGCACGTCCCGGTCACGCATGTCTGTTCGATCGACGAGGTCGCGTGCCGGTTGCTCGACAATGAGAATGACCGCGACACCGCGGTCGCACTCGCCCGCCGGATCAAGGCCGGCATCCTGACCAATGTCGGCGAGTGCCTGACCTCTTCGGTCGGGATCGCGCCCAACCGCCTGCTCGCCAAGCTCGCGTCGGACATGCAGAAGCCCGACGGGCTGGTGGTGCTGGACGCCGCCGAACTGCCGCAGCGGCTGTTCGACCTCAAGCTCCGCGACATCGCCGGGATCGGCGCCAACATGGAGCGGCGGCTGGCGCGCGACGGCGTCAACGACATTCGCGACCTGTGCGAACGCCGCCCACGCGAAGCTGGCTCCGCCTGGGGCGGGACTAACGGCGACCGGCTCTGGTATCTGCTCCACGGCGTCGACTTGCCCGACAAGCCGACGCAGACGCGCTCGATCGGGCACAGCCACGTGCTGTCTCCCAACAAGCGCGGGCTGGAGCCGGTGCGACTGACTGCGCGGCGCCTCGCGCTCAAGGCTGCCAGCCGGTTGCGACGCAAAGGCTATGTCAGCCGCCTGCTGGTGCTTCACGTCCGGTTCGAGCAGGACAAGGTCGTATGGCAGTGTAGCCGCAAGCTCGAAGCGACGCAGGACAGCTTCAAGGTGCTCGCCGCGTTGGACTCGCTGTTCCTGCGACTGGCAGAGGAAGGCCGGACCCGTCACGGGTCGCTGCGCGTCCGCATGGTCGGCGTAACACTCAACGACGTCGTCCCCGTCGCGGGCGAACAAGGATCGCTATTCGCGCATCTTGACCCCAACGACCCATTGGCGCGCGAGACTCGCGGGCTGTCGTTGAGCCGCGCGATGGACCGTCTCAACGAGAAGTTCGGGCGTCATGCCGTCTCGCTCGGACCGTTCCATGGCGGGCGGATCGACCGAGTCGGCACCAAGATCGCGTTCGGCCGAATCCCGGACCTGGACGAATTCCATGAATGACACTTTAGTTGCAGCGCGACATCTGCCTTGACCTGCGCCACGCCTTGCGCGAAGCGTTAACTCCTATGAAGAGCCCCCTCCTCCCCGCAACCGCCGTCGCGCTGCTCGCGCTCACGGCCTGTCAGGCTAAAACCGAGACGACCACCGTCGACAACTCGACCACCGTCGAGAACACGACCACTGTCTCGACCGCGCCGATCGAACTGCCGCCGGCGATCAAGACCGAAGGGTCGTATCGCTGCCACGGCGACAACAGCCTGGTGAAGGTCACCTTCTTCGAAGCGAAAAAGGACGGCATGCTGTCCGCCGCCGTCGCCTCGCCCGTCGATGCCGCGCCCGTGACGCTGATTGGTGCCGCCGGCGCACCGATGACCGCCGATGGCGGCTGGGCGCTGTCGGGCAACGACAAGTCGTTCAAGCTGACGCAGCCGGGCAAGCCCGCGCAGGACTGCAGCAAGTAAAATCTGATAGATCCCCTCTCCCCCTTGTGGGAGAGGGATGCGCACACTTAGGTCGTCCTTCTTCAGCACTGTCTTAGTCGAAGCTGGGTGAGGGGTACGCGTTCGCTAGGCGACCGCGCGGAGCTTCGCTCCGCATCACGCTAGGCAGCGAGCTGCTAGGCTGCGCTATCCTCTCCGTCGAGGGAGAGGAGAAAATGGGACGACGCGGGCCGTTGCTTCGCCGCGCTGGCGCGGGCACTCTGCCCTGAGCCATGGCCACCATCGCAATCTACAGTCTGAAGGGCGGCGTCGGAAAGACGACGCTGGCGGTCAACCTCGCCTGGACCGCCGCGGTGCAATCGGCGCGCCGGACGTTACTGTGGGACCTCGATCCGCAGGCTGCGAGTACATTCCTTCTCAGCCCCAAGAAACCCAAGGGCGACGCGCTCTCGATCTTCTCAAAGGACGTCGCGCCCGACAAGTTGATCGGCCAGACCGACACGCCCCGGCTCGATGTGATCCCGGCCGATGCGTCGCTACGCGATCTCGACCGGCTGTTTCATGAGCTCGACAAGAAGAAGCGGCTGGCCAAGCTGCTCGACGGGCTCAAAAAGGATTACGATCGCATCCTGCTCGACTGCCCACCGGGGCTGACCGAGACCAACAAGCAGGCGATGCGCGCCGCCGACCTGATCGTCGTCCCGGTCATCCCCTCCCCGCTGTCGCAGCGCGCGTTCGAGGAATTGATCGGCTATCTCGGCACGACCAAGCGCGTGCTGCCCGTCCACGTCATGGTCGACCGCCGCCGCCGGCTTCATGCCGACAGCGTCGCCGCCAATCCGGGCTGGCCCGCGATCCCGATGGCGAGCGTGGTAGAACAAATGGGCGTCCAGCGCGGCCCGGTCGGCACCTACGCCGCGCGATCGCCGGCGGCCGGTGCTTTCGCGGGACTGTGGCGAGAGGTCGAGCGATGGCTCGCAGTGCCCTCCCGGTGAGGAAGCGCGACAACCATTTGTGCTCCGGCGAAGGCCGGAGCGTTGGCCGCATCGGTCACCGCGAGTTGCCAGCGCTCCGGGCTACGCCGGAGCACGAAGCGAGCGCATGAAGCACCTTCCCGAGCCTTCCTACGACGTGCTCGACCCGAACCTGGTGCTGGGCGCCTATGCGGTCGGGGTGTTCCCGATGGCCGATGCACGCGACGCCGCCGGTATCTATTGGGTCGAGCCGCGAAAGCGCGCGGTCCTGCCACTCGACGGCTTCCACCTGTCGCGCTCGCTGCGGAAAACGATAGCCAGCGACCGTTTCCGAGTCACCGCCGACGCCGCGTTCGAGGACGTCATCGCACTCTGCGCCGAAAGCGTCGACGACCGGCCCGACACCTGGATCAACACCACGATCGAGCACGCCTTCACCAATTTGCACTTTCGCGGGTTCGCGCATTCGATCGAATGCTGGGACGGCGAAGATCTGGTCGGCGGCCTCTACGGGCTCGCGCTGGGTAAAGCGTTCTTCGGCGAATCGATGGTCAGCCGCGCGACCGACGCGTCGAAGGTTGCGCTCGCCTGGCTCGTCGCGCGGCTCCGAGTCGGCGGGTTCACGTTGCTCGATTGCCAGTTCCAGACCCCGCACCTCACCTCGCTGGGCGCGGTCGAGATCGATCGCGGCGATTACGTCGCGTTGCTGGGCGGCGCGATCGAGGGCTCGCTCGGCGGCGACTCGGCGGCCGGCGCGTCGGGCGATTTCGGTGCGCTCGATCGGTTGCCCTTCCCTTCGGCTGGGGCGGTTACCGTGTCGGGGCCCGCGGTCGGGAAGGACATCGTGCAGCTCTTGACCCAGACGTCATAGACCGGGTCGCGCACGACGTTCAGCGACGGGCGCTCCTTGTACACCCACCCCGAATGAACGCGCTTCCAGCTGCCGTCGAGTTGCGCGATGTCGAGCTGGACGAACGCGCCGGTATAGTGCTCGGCCTCCCACGGCGCGGTCTGTTCGCACGCGCGCAGCCGCACCACGACATTGCCGATCCGCGTCGCCTGACCGGGCTTGAGCGTCACGTCGCGCGCCTGGCCATTGCGCTTGTTGAGCAGCCCCAGCACGGCGACGCGATCCTTCATCGGCGTCGTGCCGGCCTCCGGGTTGGTCGGATCGCCCGACACGTCGATCGTCTCGACGCCACCTGTTACTTGGGCTTCGTCGAGCGTGGTCGCCGGCGCGGTCGCAGCCGCGGTCGGTGCCTTAACTTGCTGACCCTGATACCAATCGTACCCGGCCCAGCCTGCCGCGCCGGCACCGGCCATCGCGGCCACGATGCCGACGACGCGGCGCCAGTTCATGCGTCGGGGGTCCAGGCTTCGTAGTCGCCGGTCGCGGACGCGCGCTTGCCGCCCTTCTCCAGCGCGCCGGGCGGGCGATACGCCAGTGCTGTGCCGGTCATGTTGGCCACCGCCGGCTTCTCCCAGCGGCGCTGCGGCGGCAGCGCGCGGTCGGGCACGTCGTCGATCTGATGGTGCAGCCAGCTGAACCAGTCGGGCGGCACCCGGCTGGCGTCGTTGGCGCCGGCATAGATCACCCAGCGCCGCGGATTGCCCGCGGTATCCTTGCCGCCGGTGTAGTAGACGTTGCCGAGGTCGTCCTCGCCGACGCGTTCCTTGCCGATCAGCCCGACCATCGTGCCCCAGCTCGCGCCGTTCCACCAGGTGAAGGGATTGAGATTGATGCCCATGCGCGAGCGATTAGCGGGCGGTCCCGGATTGGGCAAGCGATGGGAGGCTGGGACGACTTGTCCGCAGCCCCTACTTCGCCCAGCTAACCTTATCCCCCTCGGCGATCCCCAGCGCCGCCGCTCGGCCGCCTTTGATCTCGAGTACGGCGCCCACCGGCTCGCCCGACGACAACGGAGTCTCGTCGAACGGCACCGCATTCTCGGCGATGTGCGCGATCGTGCCGTCGGGACGGATGAAGATGATGTCGAGCGCGCTCGGCGTGTTCTTCATCCAGAAACTCGCCTCGCGCGGCGGACCCTCGGGCGGATACGGATAGAACATCATGCCACCATTGTCGGCCAGGTCGGTGCGGAACATCAGCCCGCGTTCCTGTTCCTCGGCGGTCTTGGCTGGATCGACCTGAAACGTATGCGCGCCGTTCTTGCTGGTGATCGTCACCGCGATGGTTCGCGCGGCGAGCGCCGCATTGCCGGAATCATCTCCCGTGGTGCACCCCGCCGGCAACACGCACAGCGCCAGCGGCAACAGCAATCCTAGCATTTTCATAGAATCACTCGTCCCGGTCGACCGCGACCGCCAGCGGGCCCTTGCGCCCGTCGACGATCCGCGCGCGCAGGCGCTGTTCGGGTTCGACCTCATTCAGTCCGGCGCGGCGCAGCGTTTCCATGTGGACGAAGATATCCGCCGAATCGCTTTCGCGCACCAGAAAACCGTAACCCTTCAAGCGATTGAACCACTTTACTGATACGGGTTCGAACTCTCCTGCCTCTTCGAGCATCGCCACGGGATCGATGCGATCGCCTTCGCCGCGCATCCGCGGCGGCGGCTCGACCGCGCTGGTCAGATCGATCGAGAGGATTTCGGTCGCCTGCAGCCCGCGTTGACGCTGCACCGCGCGGCATTCGAGCCGCGCGCCCTCGGGCAAGCTGCGCCGTCCATGCGCCTGGAGCACTGAGAAATGAATCAGGACATCGCCCGCCTGGTCGTCATCGACCAGAAAGCCGAACCCGCGCGTCACGTCGAACCATTTGACGACGCCCTTATGGCGCGACTCGTCGGTCGCCGCGGGTGTCGCGACGGTCGTTTCCGACGGCTGTTGCGGCCGCTCGTATTGTTCAGGTTGCGGATCTACGCGCACACTTACCCCCAGCCCCGTCGCTCTATCACGTTCGCCCAGAATTCCAAAGGAATCACGGCAATCGTTTCGTTTGCGTTTTAATCCAGATCAATTCTCAAGATCAGTCAAGTCGGCCCCTGGCTTCATGCTTGCGATCCGCCGCGCCAAGGCCGGCGAATGCCCGGCGCGCAGCATCGCGCCGATCTGTTTTTCGCGCAAAGGGCGGTCGGCCTCCGCGTCGGCAAACGGCCCGATCCGCCGCCGCCGGGCAAAGGCGACCGCGGCGTCGAGTTCGCGCTCGGCGATGCCCGGCGCGATCGCCTCGGCATCCTCGCCTTTTACCCCCGCCTGATGGAGCGCACCGGCCACCCGCCGCGCGCCCAATCCGCGCCGCGCCATCGCGCTCGCCTTCGCCTCGCCATAGGCGCGGTCGTCGATATAGCCGAGTTCGGCGAACCGTTCGGCGATCGCTGCCGGGTCGGCCGGATCATCTTTCCACCCGCGTTCGCGTATCTTGCGCTTGAGATAGTCGGTCAGCC
This sequence comes from Sphingomonas sp., assembly GCA_039920225.1. Taxonomy (GTDB): domain Bacteria; phylum Pseudomonadota; class Alphaproteobacteria; order Sphingomonadales; family Sphingomonadaceae; genus Sphingomonas. Next base: position 8,306 of record JBDSED010000119.1, on the reverse strand, counting down.
GCCCGCGCGTCGTCGCGAAGCGCTCGACGTAGCGCAACGCCAGCCGCTCGAGGGCGGGACGGTCGAGCGGAGGGACAGGACGACGTGGAATCCGAGTCAGACCGCCTTGATTGTGCCACACTGGCGATGGATTTTGAACGCGTGCTATTGGCAGGGGGTCTCCCAATGGCATGGATGCGGCCGCGCAAGAATTGGTCGCACGCAACATGGGCGCAAAAACGCATGATGACGGACACGACTGACGTAGCGACAAGCGACCGACCGGCGGGGCTCAGCCCGACGCCGAGCGACGACGCATTGCCGCGGCGCTATGCCGATTTCGCCACGCTGGGCGAAGCGCTGGATTACGCCGCGCGCGGGTCCAAGGGGCTCAACTTCCACGATCCGCGCGGCACGCTGATCCGCCCCTATCCGTTTTCTGAACTGCGCGACGATGCGTTGGCGATGGCGCGGCGCCTGATCGCCGCCGGGATCAAGCCCGAGGACCGCGTCGCGCTGATCGCCGAGACCGGGACCGAATTCGCCGCTCTGTTCTTCGGCGTGATCTATGCCGGCGCGTGGCCTGTCCCGCTGCCGCTACCGACCAGCTTCGGCGGTGCGCAGAGTTATATCGACCAGCTCACAGTCCAACTGAACAGTTGCGATCCCAAGATGCTGATCTACCCGCCCGAAATCGACGCGATGTGCGCGGAAGCGGCGAAGAATTGCACCGTCGAGGGGATCGACTGGACCGAGTTTGCGACGCGCGCGGCGCCCGATGCCGAGCTGCCCCAGGCCAAGACCAGCGACATCGCGTATCTGCAATATTCGAGCGGGTCGACGCGCTTCCCGCACGGTGTCGCGATCACGCATGCCGCATTGCTCTCGAACCTCGCCGCGCATTCGATCGGGATGCAGGTCGGCGACGGCGACCGCTGCGTGTCGTGGCTGCCCTGGTATCACGACATGGGGCTGGTCGGCTGTTTCCTGTCGATCGTCGCCAACCAGGTCTCGACCGATTACCTCAAGACCGAAGATTTCGCGCGGCGCCCGCTCGCGTGGCTCGACCTGATCAGCCGCAACCCCGGCACCACGCTCTCCTATTCGCCGACCTTCGGCTACGACATTTGCGCACGGCGCATGTCGAGCCAGACCAAGGCCAGCGACCGCTTCGACCTGTCGCGCTGGCGCGTCGCGGGCAACGGTGCCGACATGATCCGCCCCGACGTGATGCAGTCGTTCGTCGATGCGTTCGGCGATGCGGGTTTCAAGGCCAGCGCCTTCCTGCCGAGCTACGGCCTCGCCGAAGCGACACTCGCAGTCTCGATCATGCCACCGGGTGAAGGTATCCGGGTGGAACTGGTTGAGGAAACACAGCTTTCCGGCCAGGAGGGCCGCCGCGATCGGCCTCAGCGATATCGCGCGATCGTCAATTGTGGCAAACCGGCGCTGGGCATGAAAATCGAAATCCGGGAGGAGGACGGCACGCCCCTTCCCGAGCGCGCGATCGGCAAGGTGTGGTGCGCCGGCCCCTCGCTGATGGTCGGATACTTCCGCGATCCCGAAGCGACCGCGGCGTGCATGGCCGACGGCTGGCTCGACACCGGCGACATGGGCTATATGTCCGACGGCTACATTTACATCGTTGGCCGCGCCAAGGACATGATCATCGTCAACGGCCGCAACCATTGGCCGCAGGACATCGAGTGGGCGGTCGAACAGCTCCCCGGGTTCAAAGCCGGCGACATCGCCGCGTTCGCGATCACCACGCCGGGCGGCGAGGAAACCCCCGCGGTGCTGGTCCAGTGCCGCTCGAGCGACGAGGGCGAGCGCGTCCGCTTGCGCGAAGAAATCCGCGAGCGCGTGCGGTCGGTCACGGGCATGAACTGCGTGATCGAACTGATCCCGCCGCGCACGCTGCCGCGCACCAGCTCAGGCAAATTAAGCCGCGCCAAGGCGCGCAACCTGTATCTGGCGGGTGAGATCAAGCCGTACGCGATCGCTGCTTAAGCGCACACGAGATCGATTGCACCTCGCTGGGTAAGGCCGGCCCGGGAAAAGGGGCTAAGCACGATACTATGGTGAAGATGCTTCAGATCGCCCTAAGTAAGCGGCGATGCAGGTAGTTTTCGTCGAAGCCAGCGATTTGCACGAGTCTGACCGGGTCGAGAATGCTGACGCTGCCCCGCGATAGCGCCATTACTCCCGCTAATCGCAATTCTTTCAGCACGCGATTGATGTGAACCGCAGTCACGCCGAGGGCATCGGCAAGGACGAGTTGAGAGAGTGGAAGTGCGAATTCGCCATCGCCTGTGAGCCCGATGTTGCGCGCCCTAAGATAGAGTTCGCAAATCAGATGCGCGACGCGCTCCAGCGAACTGCGCCGCCCCATGCTGACGATCCAGGCCCGCATAATGCCCTCATAGACGAGCTGCGCCGAATACATCGCCCGGGCGATATTCGGATGCGCGTCCATCATTGCCTGCATCTCCGCCCGAGCGACTGTGGCAACCGTCGCCTTTGTCAGCGTCTGGATGCTGTGGTCCATTTCCGCCAGCAGCTTGATGTGGAGGTCGCAAGCGTCGCCCGGCATCAGGAACGCCATGATCTGCCGTGTGCCACTCGGCAGAACCTTGTACCGGCCCCACCCATCCAGTACGACGAACATCGGCCCGGTCTCATCGCCCTCGCGGATTAAATCGTGTCGGGCAGCGTAAAGGACGGGAGCGAGAGGTCGCATTTTCAAGCGCCAAGGCGTCGTCATCCGTTAGGTCGGCCAACCCTCTCAATTTTTTTTACGAACAGGTTGGCCATGGGGGAACTCTACCCCTCCCGCTTCGTATCTAATATTGATTAATGTTGTTGTCGAATATTATTATAGATTGTGGTTGTATCGCCTAGAATAGGGTGAGGCCGACCTATCGTTGGCAGACTTACCAGGCGTCGACGGCTAAGAGTGATAGCGTGCTCTTGCCTGTATTTAAGGCGCTTTTATGCACAACAACGACAACGGATCTGAAACGAATGGAGCGACTCATCCTTCTTCTGAGTCTCACGGCCATGCCGCACTGTTGCTCGTCGAAAGTCTGATCCACGGGCTTTGCGAGAACTCGACGCTCAGCACTAGTCAGGCGGTCGAGATCGCCGAGCGCGCGCTCGAGGTTCAGTTCGATCAAGCCGAGGCTGCCGACGGAGCGGGAGCGCCCCTTTGGCAATCGCACGCACTCCTGTCGGCCATCACCGAATCGCTTAGAAGTGAGGCCCGCGACGCGCCGCCACCGCCGCCGCGGCTGGTCCCATAGGAGGTTCGTGAACACGGTGTGCCATGTTCTCATAATCGAAGACGAATGGCTGATCGCGGAGCATCTGAGCTACCTCGCCGAACAGGCGGGCGCTACGTCGATAGCGACCGCCTGCACCGAGGACGAAGCCGTTCAGGCCGCACTCGAGCATTTACCCGGTATCATCTTGTCCGATGTCCGGCTGCTAGCCGGCACCGGGCCTCACGCTGTCCAGCTGATTGTCGCCGCGATGGGCGATATCCCGGTGATCTTTATAACGGGTACGCCAGAGGATTGCCACCCATGCGGGGCATCGAGCGTTATCCTGCACAAGCCGATCGACCCCGCGTGGGTGATGGAGACATTTAGACGCCTCGCCCCTGTCTAAACGTGGCGAAAAGCTGCGGGTATTGGCAGCGCGGGTTTCGGGGCCAGAGGCCACTCCACCGCCATTCCGATAGATTGAGAACGTCCTTATCGAGGGCAACTGCAGATCCGCAATCGGGCTCGAGGGCATTTCCGCAACCTCCCCCGATGCAGCCAGCTGCAGCCCGCTCAAAATGAGCAGCACGCCTTACCCTTCGTTTACCCAAAACGGACGAAACGCGCCGCCGCCCTAACCGTTCGCTAACTCTCCCACGCTATCGCGCTAGGGTGAGTACCGAGCCTTCTTCGCAATTTCCGAAGCCGCGGATCGATGTCCGCGCCTTGTTGGGGTTGTATGACCCCGCCGACAAGACCGATTGGGGCCCAATCCGCGCGGCGCAGCTGCACGCCGGGCGCCAACTCGCCTTGTTCCTGCTCGCCGCCAATCTGGTCGGCGCCGCTCTGATCGTGATGCTGTTCGACGGCCATGCGCCGCGCGCGTTGCTGGTCGGCTGGGGCGTGGTCACCGGCGTGGTCGGCATAGCCGTCGCGGTCCGCCGCCTCGCCACTCGCCACCGCGACGCCAGCACGGCGACGCTGCGCGATGTGCGGCATACGATGCTTGAAGGCATCGCACTCGCCGTGGTCTGGTCGGTACCACCGCTGGCGCTGGGCGCGCGCGCCGATATCGCTACCGCGATGGGGTTGTGGATCCTGTTATCGGTGATGATGACGGCGTCGGCGGTCGCGATGGCCGCATTGCCGATGGCGACCCTCAGCTTCCTCGGCATTATGGGCTCGGCCATCGTGACGATGCTGCTCATGCTCGGCAGCCCGTTGCTGGCGGCGGCGACGGCGTTGTTCGTCGTGCTTTTGATGATCGGCTGTTTCCAGCGCTGCAAGGCGCTAGTGGTGATCCGCGCAAGCGAGATCGGTCTTGCCGAGCGCGACGAAACCGTCAGCCTGTTGCTGCGCGAGTTCGAGGAAGAGGACGGCGACTGGCTGTGGGAAACCGACAGCGCGCGTCGCATCGTCCGCGCCTCGCCGCGGTTCGCTCGCTCGGTCCATCTCGATCCGGTCAAGATCAACGGCATGCCGCTGCTTCAGGCGCTCGCGGCCGAACGCTGGGAATCGGGTGACTTTTCGGCCGGGCTGCGGCTGCTCGCCGACAAACTCAAGGGGCGCGAGCCGTTCCGCGACCTGCTGCTTCAGCTCCAGGTCCGCGATCAGCTGCGCTGGTTCGCGCTTGCCGCCACCCCGCGCTACGACGATTTGGGCTCGTTCCTCGGCTTTCGCGGGGTCGGGCGCGACATCACCGCCGAACGCGAATCGGCCGACCAGATCAACCGCATGGCGCGGTTCGATGTGCTCACGGGCCTGCCCAACCGCCTCCAACTCAACGAGCAACTCGCTCGCGCTATGGCGGAGGCCGACAAATGGGGCACGCGCTGCGGGTTCATGATGATCGACCTCGATCGCTTCAAGGCGGTCAACGATTCGCTCGGACACCCGGTCGGCGATCGCTTACTCGGTCAGGTGTCCGAGCGGCTCGCGCGGCTGGTCACCGATAACGAGCTGATCGGTCGGCTCGGCGGCGACGAGTTCGCGGTGGTGGTGCGGGACGCGTCGGACGGCGACCGCGTCGACCGGTTGGCCAGGGCAATCATCGACACGCTGTCGAAGCCCTATGAGATGGACGCCCACACGTTGTTCATCGGCGCGTCGGTCGGCATCGCGATCGGTCCGCGCGACGGGCGCACCGCGGAAATGCTGATCCGCTCGGCCGACCTTGCGCTCTATCGCTCGAAGGACAGCGGCGGCGGCGCCTTCAACACCTACGAACCGCAATTGCACATCAAGGCCGAAGAGCGCCGCGTCCTCGAAATGGCGCTGCGCCAGGCGCTCGAAAAGGGTGAATTGCACCTCGAATATCAACCGGTGGTCGCCGCCGGCGACGGTCGTCTCGCGGGGTTTGAAGCGCTGTTGCGTTGGACGCATCCCGAGTTGGGCGTCGTGCCGCCGTCGAAGTTCGTCCCGCTGGCGGAAGACGCGCGATTGATCGTGGCGATGGGCGAATGGGTGCTGCGCTCGGCCTGCGCTGAAGCCGCCAAATGGCCTTCGCCAACACGCATCGCGGTCAACGTTTCGCCCGAACAGCTGCACAATCCCGCGTTCGTCTCGGTCGTCGCCTCGGCGCTCGCCAACAGCGGGCTGCCCGCCGAGCGGCTCGAACTCGAAGTGACCGAGGGCGTGTTCATGCGCGAGGGCACCGGCGCGGTGCAGGTGCTCGAACGCATCCTCGATCTGGGCGTGCGCCTCAGCCTCGACGATTTCGGCACTGGCTATTCGTCGCTCGGTTACCTCGCGCGCACACGCTTCTCGACGATCAAGGTCGATCGCAGCTTCGTTCAGGGCGCCTCCAAGGGCCAGCCCGAGCCGATCGCGATCATCCGCGCTGTGGTCGCGCTCGCCCAGTCGCTGGGCATGGCGACCACCGCGGAAGGCGTCGAAACCGAGCAGGAGCACCAGATGATCCAGGAGCTCGGCTGCACCAAGGTCCAAGGGTATTATTTCGGCCGCCCGCTCCCCGTCGCCGAAGCGCGCGCGCTGGCCAATCGCAAATGGAACGACCAAGCCGCGGCCTGAACACCGGGCAGATGGAAAGTGGCAGGGGAGCTCGGATTCGAACCGAGGGCCTTCGGTTTTGGAGACCGACGCTCTAACCAGCTGAGCTACACCCCTAAGCCGCTGCGGCTCCTATCGCCGTCGCGGTTGTAGCGCAAGGCCGGCCGGTAGCCGGAAAGCCCGACTAACGTGACGGGACTTGCCCCGGTTACGGCCTCACGCTAAGCACCCCACCAATCCGACATCGGAAATCCTTCGTCCGACCCTTCACGGGAGCGGGCGGCGGCCCTATGTCCGGACGCGAACAATCAAGCGAGGCCAGCAAGCGTGGCGAAGACATCCCCGGTCGAATTCATCCAGCAAGTCCGCGCGGAGACGCGCAAGGTCGTCTGGCCGACCCGGCGCGAGACGATCATGACCGGCGTCATGGTGATGATCATGACCTTGATCCTCGCGATCTTCTTCTTCGTGATCGATTCGGGGTTCGAGGCGCTGGTAAAGCTGCTCCTCGGCCTCGCGACCAAGTAAGGGTTCTGAACGTGGCACGCTGGTACATCATCCACGCTTATTCGGGTTTCGAGGGCAAGGTCCGCGACGCGATCATGGCCGAGGCAACCCGCATGGGCCTTGAGCAACTGGTCGAGCAGATCGAGGTCCCCACCGAGACGGTCACCGAGGCGCGCCGCGGCAAGAAGGTGGCGGTCGAGCGCAAGTTCATGCCCGGCTACGTGCTCGCCAAGCTGTCGATGAACGACGACGTCTATCACCTCGTCAAGAACACACCCAAGGTAACCGGCTTCCTCGGCCCCAACGGCAAGCCGCAGGCGATCAGCGACGGCGAAGCCGCGCGGATGCTCAATTCCAAGGAAGAAGCCGCGGCCAACGCGCCCAAGCAGCAGATCAAGGTCGATTACGAGATCGGCGACAGCGTCAAGGTACTCGACGGCCCGTTCGCTAGCTTCACCGGTATCGTCGAGGAACTCGATTTCGACAAGGCGAAGGTCAAGGTCAGCGTGTCGATCTTCGGCCGGGCTACGCCCGTCGAGCTCGACTTCGAACAGGTCGAGCGGAGCAAGTAATTAGCGCAGCTAATTACCGGGCGTAACCGGCCCGGCCGGCGCGGCTAAAGCCGCGTCCGACGACGCGGGGTTTACTCCCGCGTCGGGTGCCTACCGCTTTAACCGAACAGCGCGTGGGATTTCCCGCGCCCTCTCCCTGCGCACCTAATCAATAGCGCAGACGCCCTTCCGTTAACCAAACCCCGCTCCTTTGGTGGACAAAATATGTATGCGCGCCCAATTCATCCCAAAACAGCACAAGTAATATTAACCAAGCTATAATATAGTTAACAATCTATTCATCTTCGAAACGATCGAATAGTTCGCCCCTTGAGAATCGCAGTTGGTTTTTTTTGCGCGATCCGAAAAGGGGTAATGAAGATGAAAGCACAACGTTTGATCGGCGCAATCGCCGTGTTGATGGCCGGAACGACGGCAGCAACCGGCGCCTATGCCGCCGTGGATATCCACTTTGACGGCGGGCTCGCTACGCCAGCGGCGGGCTATACCATCGTCGACACGTTCGACACCGCGGCCGGGCTGACCGGCACGAACTTCCAGATCAAGGTTCCGCCCGCGGACGGCAACGGTGCACCGCCGGCCAATTCGATCCCGTCGGGCACGCCGTATCTCTCGGTGCTCTCGGGCGGCTCTGCTACTTATACGTTCGCGTCGCCGGTCTCGTCATTCCAGTTCGATTGGGGCTCGATCGACGCCTACAATACGCTAACGATCAACGGCACCACCCCGGCGATCATCGTGCCCGGGTCCAACTTCATCAATCCGGCGAATGGCGATCAGATCGCGGCGGGCACCAACGGCCGCTTCACTGTGACCGGCACCGCCGGCGAACTGTTCACCAGCGTTACCTTCTCGTCGACCGGCAATTCGTTCGAAGTCGACAATCTGGCGGTCGGCGGCGCGGTTCCCGAGCCGGCGACCTGGGCACTGATGATGCTCGGCTTCGGTGGCATGGGTGCGGCGATGCGTCGCAAGC
>JBDSED010000118.1:0-13986 GCA_039920225.1 Sphingomonas sp. | reverse complement strand
CCGGTGATCGTCAACAAATCGGGCGCGTATGCGGTGCGCTATGGCGGCGCCGACCAGCTCAAGATGGTCGAGGAATATTATCGCCTGACGCGCGCGCGCACCTTCGCCGAGTGGCAGCAGGCGCTGGCGATGCAGGGCATTCCGGCGACCAATTTCCTCTACGCCGACGCCGCGGGCAACATCGCCTATTTCTACAATGCCAGCTTCCCCAACCGGAAACCGGGGTTCGATTATGCGACCGTGCTGCCCGGCGACACCTCGCGCGACTACGCGCCCGGGACGGTGCCCTGGAGCATGGTGCCGCGCAACGTGAACCCGGCATCGGGCTTCCTCGTCAACGCCAACTCGACGCCGTTCCTGTCTGCGGGACCGGGGAGCGAACTCAACCCGGCCGACTGGTCACCGCTCCTGGGGGTCGAGACCGACACCACCAACCGCGACAACCGCGCGCTCGAATTGATGACGGGGACGCCCAAGGTCAGCGGCGACGCACTGCGGACGATCAAGTTCGACACCGGGGTCAGCCGCAGCGGCTGGACGGGCAAGTGGTTCGGCGACTTGATCGCGGTCGATCCCAGGGGCGACCGGACGCTGGCCGATGCGATCGCGGTGCTGCGCCAATGGGACTGGAACGCCGACGGCGTGGGTTCTGCGGACTCGCTCGCGGTGATCCTGATGCGCGTCGGCCAGTCATGGCATTACCGCCGCCAGCCCGAGCCCGATCCGCGCGCGGAATTGCTCAAGGCGGCGAGCTACCTGAAGCAGCATTTCGGCCGGATCGACGTGCCGCTCGGCACCGTGTTGCGGTTGCGGCGCGGCAATGTCGATTTGCCGCTCGACGGCGGGCCGGAAATCCTGCGCGCGGCCTCGACCTGGGAGGAAGCGCCGGACGGCCGGTTGGTGGTCAATCACGGCGACAGCTTCGTGATGTTCGTGACGTGGCTGAACGGCCATGCGCGGTCGGAATCGATCCAGCCCTATGGCGCCGCCTCGACCCGCCCCGACTCGCCGCATTACGCCGATCAGGCGAAGTGGTTCGTCGCGCATCGGCTGAAGCCGGTCTGGTTCTATTCGCGCGACCTCAACGGCAATATCGAGCGGCTCTATCGACCCTGACTTGTCAGTGCCCTTGCCGTAACTTAGCCAAGCGCCACGTCATCACTTCAGGGGTATCCATGAACCGCAAGTTCCTCGCGCTTTCGGGCGTCGCCCTCGTCGCGCTCGCCGCGCCGACTGTTGCCACCTCGCAGACCGCGGCCGCGCCGGTCGCCGTCCTCGCGAAGTCGGTCGATATTCCCTACACGCAGTTCACGCTCAAGAACGGCCTGCGCGTGATCGTCCATACCGACCGCAAGGCGCCGATCGTCGCGGTGAGCGTCTGGTACAATGTCGGGTCGAAAATGGAGCCCGCGGGCAAGACCGGCTTCGCGCATCTGTTCGAGCATCTGATGTTCAACGGCAGCGAGAATGCGCCGGGCGATTTCTTCGTGCCGCTTAAGGAAGTCGGCGCGACCGATTTCAACGGCACGACCTGGTTCGACCGCACCAATTATTTCGAGACGGTGCCGACCCCCGCGCTCGAGCGCGCGCTGTTCCTCGAAAGCGACCGGATGGGCTATCTGACCGGCGCGATCACCCAGAGTGTTCTCGACGAGCAGCGCGGCGTCGTCCAGAACGAGAAGCGCCAGGGTGACAACGAGCCCTATGGCCTGTTCGAATACAGGCAGCTGTCGGGCCTGTTCCCCAAGGGGCACCCGTACGAACATTCGACGATCGGCTCGATGGCGGATCTCGATTCCGCCAGCCTCGCCGACGTGAAAGGCTGGTTCAAGGAGCATTACGGCCCGAACAACGCGGTGTTGGTGCTGGCGGGCGATATCGACGCGGCGACCGCGAAGGCGCTCGCCGAGAAATATTTCGGCGGCATTCGAACCGGGCCGGTGACCAAGTTGCCCGCGGCCCCTGTGCCGACGCTCTCCTCGACAAAATACGAGGTGATGAAGGATCGCGTCGCGACGACGCGGCTCACTCGGTCGTGGGCAGTGCCGGGCAACGACGATCCCGCGAATATCGCACTCGATGTCGCCGCCGATGCGCTGGGCGGCGGCGCGAGCTCGCGGCTCTATGATGTGCTGGTGCGCAAGGAGCGGCTCGCAGTGCGCGCCAGCGCGAGCAACCAGACATTCGCCCAGATCGGCATGTTCACGGTCACCGTCGATGTGCGTCCCGGCGTTGATCCCGCGACGGTGGCCAAGCGGCTCGACGCGCTGGTCGCCGAGTTTATCGCGAGCGGCCCGACCGCGGACGAACTGCAGCGCTATCAGGTGACGAGCATCAGCGATCGGATGAAGGGGCTCGAGGCGGTCGGCGGGTTCGGCGGCAAGGCGGTCGCGTTGGCCTCGGGCGCGCTCTACCAGAACGACCCCGGCTTCTACAAAAAGGAGATGGCGGAACTCGCGGCGGAAACGCCCGCCAAAGTCAAGGCGGTTGCCGCTAAGTGGCTAAACCGTCCGGTCTACGCGCTCGACATCGTGCCCGGGCCGCGCGACGCCTATGACGAAGCGGCGGTGCCGCCGGCCAAGCCCGTCGCCGCGGCCGCCGACGTGCCGCCGAAGGGCTCGCGCGGCGGTGTCCCGGCGTCCGGGTTGATTGCCGATCTGGCGTTTCCCAAGGTCGAGCGGGCGATGCTGAGCAACGGCATGACGCTGGTCTATGCCCAGCGCGCCGCGACACCGGTGACGCGCGTCGCCGTCAGCTTCGACGCAGGCGTTGCCGCCGATGTGCCGGCGGCGCTGGGCACGCAGCAGCTGACGCTCAACGCGATGAGCGCGGGAACCACGAGCCTCGACGCGTTGCAATATGCGCAAGCGCGCGAGCGACTGGGCGCGGACATCGGTAGCGGGTTTTCGTTCGACCGCACGACGTTCAGTCTCGATGTCCCGAGCGCAAACCTGGTGCCGGGGCTGGCGCTGTTCGCCGACGTGCTGCGCAACCCCGCCTTCGCCGCGGGCGAGGTCGAGCGGATCAAGAATCAGCAACTCACCGGGATCGCGTCCGAGCTGACCGACGCCAACGCACTCGCCTTCCGCGCAGTCACGCCGTTGGTCTACGGCCCGCGATCGCCTTACCCGAAGTCGTTCGGCGGCGGCGACAGCAAGGCGGTGGCGAAGCTGACCCGCGACGATTTGATCGCATTCCGTCAGGCGTGGCTTCGCCCGGACAAGGCTACCGTGTTGGTGGTCAGCGATCGTCCGATTGCCGAGGTAAAAGCGGCGATCGACGCGAAGCTCGGCGACTGGAAGATGGACGGCGCCGGCGGCACGAAGGGCGACCTCAACGCGACCGCATCGGCTGCGCCCAAGATCGTCCTGATCGATCGACCGGATTCGCCGCAATCGTTCATCGTCGGGCTGATCCCGACCAAGCTGATCGGCACCGACGAGCTGTTGCCGATGATCGCCGCCAATGACGGCCTGGGCAGCGGCTTCCTCGGCCGCATCAACATGGACCTGCGCGAGGAAAAGCACTGGTCGTACGGTGCGCGGGGCAATTTCCAGCGCGCGGCGGGTGCCACGCCCTATGTCATCTCGGCCGGTGTTCAGGCCGATCGCACCGGCGATTCGATCGTCGCGGTGATGGGCGATCTCGCCGGCTATCTGGGCGACAAGCCGATGACGCAGGTCGAATATGACCGCGCGATCGCCGGGGCGATTCGCTCGCTGCCCGGCGGGTTCGAAACCTCGCGCGCCGTGCTCGGCGCGATGCAGACGAACATTTTGTACAAGCGTCCCGACGACTATTACGCGACCATCGCGGCCCGCTATCGCGCGCTCACTTTGCCGCAACTCCGTAGCGTCATGGCGACCACGCTCGACCCCAGGAAAGTGATCTGGGTGGTCGTCGGCGATGCCAAGACGGTGCGTCCGCAGCTTGACAAGATCGGGCTGCCTGTCGAGGTCGTTCCTGCGGCGTCGCTGGGCGCGCGCTAGAGAAATTCGGGAGAGAGAGAATGGCAGTCGACGGCACGTACGAAACGGTCGTGAAGTCGCCGATGGGCGACCAGAAGGCGACGCTGACGGTCAACACCAACGGCGACACCTGGACCGGCACCCAGGCCGGCGCGATGGGCACGATGGAGATCACCGACGGCAAGGTCAACGGCAACAAGCTGACCTGGTCGATGAACATCACCGTCCCGATGCCGATGACGCTGACCAACGAAGCGACGGTCGACGGCGACTCGATCACCGGCACGGTGACCGCGGGCGCGTTCGGAAGCTTCCCGCTGACCGGCACACGCGTCGGCTGATTAATTTGCTGTTCTCCCGCGAAGGCGGGAGTCCAGAATCACAAATATGTCGCCAGTAACCCTGGGCCCTCCGCTTTCGCGGGGGAACGACGTAGTTGAAGGGCCCGTCCTCGCATCGCGCGAGGGCGGGCCTTCGTCGTTGCGCGGCGGCGGTCGTCGCGCCATGATCGCCCCCACACAAATCGGGGGCGGGGCATGCGGATCAAGCTGGCATTGGCGATCGGGCTGGCGGCGCTCGCCGCGGGCGACGGCATCGCGCAAACCTATGACGAGCGGCCGACGACGCTCGCGCCGTCGACCGCGAGCTGGAACTACGAGCGCCGCGTCGTCGACATTCCGATGCGCGACCGCGTCAAGCTCCACACCGTCATCCTCATCCCTCGGGGCGCGAAGAACGCGGGCGTGCTGCTTACCCGTACGCCCTACAATGCCGAGAAGCTGACGCGGAACTTCGCCTCGGGCGATCTCGGCGGCGCGCTCGACGGCTATGACAATGCGACCGACGTCATCGTCGCAGGCGGCTATATCCGCGTCATCCAGGACGTGCGCGGCAAATACGGGTCGCAGGGCATCGCGATGATGAACCCGCCGCCCGCCGGCACCAAATACAACCCGACCAAGACCGACGATTCGACCGACGCCTACGACACCATCGAATGGCTGGTGAAGCATGTGCCCGAATCGAACGGGCGCGTCGGGATGATCGGCATCTCCTATGACGGCTATACGGTGCTGACCGCGTTGATCCGCCCGCACTCGGCGCTCAAGGTCGCGGTGCCGATGAACCCGATGGTCGACGGCTGGCGCGGCGACGACTGGTTCCATAATGGCGCGTTCCGCCAGTTCGGGCTGGCCTATATCTGGGAACAGATCGCCACGCGTGACAATGCCGAGCCGTGGGTCGCGAGCGTCGAGGACCAATACGACCTCTACATGCGGGCCGGCTCGGCGGGCGCGCTGGCCAAGGAGCATGGGCTTGATCAGATCGGGTTCTGGCGGAAGATCGTCGAGCATCCGGCCTATGACGATTTCTGGTCGAGCCAGGCGATGGACAACTTGCTCGCCAGACAACCGATCACGGTGCCGACGATGCTGGTCCATTCGCTGTGGGACCAGGAAGACATCTATGGCGGAATGGCGGTCTATCGTGCGCTGGCCGCCAATGACGCCAACCGCGGCAAGCTGTTCCTGACGATCGGCCCATGGTTTCATGGTCAGGGGATCCAGAACGGGTCGCAGCTCGGCCAGGTCCGCTGGGATAGCGACACTGCCAAATGGTGGCGCGCCGAGGTATTGGCGCCGTTCCTCGCGCATTACCTGAAGGACGAGCCGATGGATGTCGCGCCGGTCACGGCTTTCCAGAGCGGCGCGAACCGGTGGCGGCGGCTTCAGGATTGGCCGACATCGTTCGGCGGCACAAAGATGTATCTGCAACCCGGCGGCGGACTCGGTTGGGATGCGGCGAGCACTGGGGACACTGAGGATTATGTCTCCGACCCCGCACGTCCCGTGACCTACGAGCAGCGGCCCAATTTCCCGCAGGGTTACGTCGACAACCCCTGGCCGACCTGGCTCGCCGACGATCAGCGCGCGGTGTCGAGCCGCCCCGACGTGCTGACCTTCACCGGGCCCGTGCTCACCAAATCCGTGACGGTGGGCGGAACGCCTAAGGTCTACCTGACCGCATCGACCAGCGGCACCGACAGCGATTGGGTGGTCAAGCTGATCGACGTCTACCCCGACCAGGTGCCCGGCGACCGCAAGATGGGCGGCTATCAACTGGCGATCGCGATGGACATCTTCCGTGGCCGCTATCGCGAGAGCCTGGCCGAGGCGAAGCCGATCCAGCCCAACGTCCCGCTACCCTACGAATGGGCGCTGCCGCCGGTGAACCACGTTTTCCTGCCCGGCCACCGCATCATGGTGCAGATCCAGTCGAGCTGGTTCCCGCTCTACGACCGCAACCCGCAGACGTTCGTGCCCAACATCTTTTTCGCGAAGCCGGAGGATTACAAAAAGGCCACGCAGCGCATCTGGGTAAGCGGCGCGAACGCTAGCTATGTCGCGCTGCCCGTGGTGAAGTGATCAGGCGCGCTTCAGCCGGGTGACGTGTCCCATTTTTCTGCCCGGTCGCGCATCGCCTTTGCCGTAGAGGTGTAGGTGTGCACCCGGTTCGGCCAGGATCGCCGCCCAATCGTCGGCGGCGTGGCCGATCAGATTCTCCATCTCGACTGCCGGCGCGGTCAGCGCGGTGTCGCCCAAGGGAAGCCCGCAGATAGCGCGAATGTGGTTCTCGAACTGCGAGGCGACCGCGCCCTCGATCGTCCAATGCCCCGAATTGTGCACGCGCGGCGCCATTTCGTTGAGCACCGGTCCGTCGGCAGTCGCGAAGAATTCGCATGTCAGCACGCCGACATAATCGAGCGTGTCGGCGATCCGCCCGGTCAGCGCGGCGGCGATTCCCCATTGGCTCGCGATCTCGGCCGGCGCGGGGAGCGACGAGGTGGCGAGGATGCCGTCGATGTGCCGGTTCCACGCCGGTGGATAGCTTACCATCGACCCGTCGGCGCCGCGCGCGAGGATGATCGAGAATTCGTGGGTAAAATTGACGAACCCTTCGAGGATCGCGGGCCGCTGGCCGATCGCGTGCCACGCCGCTTCGGCGTCGGCCGCCGACGCGATCCGCACCTGCCCCTTGCCGTCATAGCCGAGGCGTAGCGTTTTGAGGATCGCCGGCGCGCCGATCTCCGCTAGCGCCGCCTGCAACTCGTCGAGACTCGCGACCTGGCGCCACGGCGCGGTGCGCCCGCCGATGCCGTCGATGAACGCCTTTTCGCTCGCGCGGTCCTGCGCGATGGCGAGCGCGGCGGGGGCGGGGTGGACCGGCACCTTGGTCGACAGGTAATCGACCGGCTCGATCGCGATATTCTCGAACTCGTAGGTCACGACGTCGCACTTGGCGGCCATTTCGTCGAGCACGATGCGGCTATGATAGTCGGCGCGCGTGAAGCTCGACGCCGATTGCGCCGCGACACTCTCGGCATCGGGCGCGAGGACGTGGGTGTGATAGCCGAGCTGCGCCGCGGCGCTCGCGAGCATCCGTCCGAGCTGTCCGCCGCCCAGGATGCCGATGGTGGAGCCGGGGGGCAGCATTGTCATTCCCCTTTGCGTTCGTGCTGAGCTTGTCGAAGCACTGTCTTTCTCTCTTTCCGCGCTGAAGAAAAGCAGCCCTTCGACAAGCTCAGGGCGAACGGTTGGGTGTTTATTCCGGGTCGGTCGCGACGCTGTCGGTTTGTTTCGCGCGCCAAGCCTTGAGCCGGTCGGTCAGCGCGGCGTCCGACGTGGCGAGAATCGCCGCCGCGAGCAACCCCGCGTTGATCGCCCCGGGCTTGCCGATCGCGAGTGTCCCAACAGGCACCCCGCCCGGCATCTGGACGATCGAATAAAGGCTGTCGGCACCCTTTAGCGCCTTCGATTCGACGGGCACGCCGAGCACCGGCAAATGCGTCATCGACGCCGCCATGCCGGGCAGATGCGCCGCACCACCCGCGCCCGCGATGATGACCTTGAGCCCGCGATCGGCGGCGGACGTCGCATAATCATACAGCCGCTGCGGGGTGCGGTGCGCCGACACCACCTTGGTCTCATGCGGCACGCCGAGTTCGGTCAGCGCGTCGGCGGCATGGCGCATCGTCTCCCAATCGGAGGTGCTGCCCATGATGATGCCGACCAGCGGTTCCATCGCGGCGCGTTAGCGGTGGTGGGGCGTCAGGGCAACTGGTCCGCTTATCAGCGCGCTCTGCAGCGCCGCGTCTGATAGACGCCGCGCAGGAAACCGCGCTGCGCTATTCCGGCGTCGGTCGCCGCCGCCAGCCGACGGTCGGCCGCCGCCGCGCCGCTGATTTCGCGGACGACGCCGCGGAACGGGATGATCGAGTTGACCACCGCCTTGCCGCCGGCCTTGGCGAGGCTTTCGCCCTTTTGCGGTCCGTCGTCGAAATCGGGGCCGAGCGCCTGATCGAGGTCGCCGAGCTTCGCCGCCATCGCGCCGCAGCTCGACAGGCCGTCCAGCGTGTAGGGGTTCTCCGCCGCCAGTTCGAGCACCGGGGGAATCTTGGTCTTGGCGACGCCGATGTCGCGCGCCGGCTGCGACGCGATCTTGCCTGCTTCGTCGAGGTCGGAGGGTTGCTTGGGCGCGTCCTGCGCCGCGGCCATCGCGGGCAGGATCAACGCAGCGCCAAAAAGCGCAGCGAGAAATGGGTGTCTTGTCATGGTTGGAGAACGGATACGCAGGCGAAACGGTTCCGCGCGTGCTGGCGCGACGCGGCCGGCATGCTTATTGTCGTGCGATGAGTGAAGCGAAATCGACCGAGACGCGCAACCGCGCCTTGCTGGGGCTGGCGGCGGCGGTGGCCGTGGCGGGATCGGGCGTGGCGATCGCTCGCGCGGTGCGCGCGAGGGTGGACCGCGGACGGCGCGACAAGGGACTGTCGTTCGGCACGGCGCGCGTGCACGGCGCGGTGCTCCATTTCGCGCAGGCCGGGCGTGGTCCGGCGTTGATCCTGCTCCACGGCTTCCCGCAGGATTGGAACGAGTGGCGTCCGATCATGGCGCGGCTGGCCAAGCGCTACACCGTCGTCGCGCCCGACCTGCGCGGCATCGGCCAATCGACCGCAGGCTCGGCGAAGTTCGACGCCGCGACGATGGCGGCCGACATCCACGAACTGGCGACGGTGCTCAAACTCGACCGGCCGTACGTGGTGGGCCACGACCTCGGCGGGATGGTCGCGCACGCCTATACGCGTCAGTACCCAAAGGACTTGCGCGGCGCGATGATCCTCGACGTCCCGGTTCCGGGGCTCGACAGCTGGGACGAGGCGGTGAGCGGGCCGGATGCGTGGCACGTCGGTTTCCTGCAGACGCCGGACTTGCCCGAGGCACTGGTCGCCGGGCGCCACGCGGTGCTCCTCGGGCATTTCCTCGCGTTCGGTGCGCACTCCGAGCAAGAGACCGCCGAAGCGCTCAAGGCATACGCCTCGCCCGCGCAATTCCACGCCGCATGCGAAATGTATCGCGCGTTCCCCGACAATGCCGACTTAGGACGCGAGAAGCGGGGGCTGAACGACGTGCCGTTGGTCTATGGCACGGGCGATCGCTCACCCTTTTCCAGTCTCGCCGAGCGGATCGTCGCTGCGCTCAAAGGCAGCGGCTTCAGCAATGTCACGCGTGCCACCGTGCCTGACGCGGTCCACTATCTCGTCGCGGACAATCCGGACGTGTCGCGGGGCTGATCGAACAGTATGCCTGATTGCTAGCCTTCTTTCCCGTTCGCTTCGAGCGAAGTCGATAAGCTTTCCCGTGTCAGCGTGTCTCGACTTCGCTCGACACGAACGGGGATTAACGCTCGTTGAGGTAATAGCGGTCGGTCGCGTTCAACTGATCGTCCAGCTCATATACGATCGGCTGCCCGGTCGGGATTTCCAGGCTCGTGATCTCGTCGTCGGGGATGCCCGACAAATGCTTGACCAGCGCGCGGAGCGAATTGCCGTGGGCGGAGATCAGCACGCGCTGGCCGTCCTTGAGCGCGGGGGCGATACGGCCCTCCCAATAGGGGAGCACCCGCGCGATCGTGTCCTTCAGGCTCTCGGTGTTCGGGATCGCGATCCCGGCATAACGGCGGTCGTTGGTCAGATCGAACTCGCCGCCCGTGTCCATCGCCGGGGGCGGGATGTCGAAGCTGCGGCGCCAGATCTTGACCTGGTCGTCGCCGTGTTTCGCCGCAGTCTCCGCCTTGTTCAGACCCGTCAGCCCCCCATAATGCCGCTCGTTCAACCGCCAGTCCTTCTCGACCGGCAGCCATAGCCGCCCCATCGCCTCCAGCGCGATGTTGAGCGTCTTGATCGCGCGCGTCTGGAGAGAGGTGAAGCATTGGTCGAAGTCGAGGCCCTTGGCGGCCATCAACTCACCCGCTGCCTTGGCCTCGTCGGCACCCTTCGGGGTCACGTCGACGTCCCACCAGCCGGTGAAGCGGTTCTCCAGGTTCCACGTAGACTGGCCGTGGCGGATCAGGACGAGGGTGGGCATCGCGGATTTTCCTTCAACCGTTCGCCCTGAGCTTGTCGAAGGGCTGTCTTTGCTCTTTGCTGCCGTTAGAAAAAGGGCAGGGCTTCGACAAGCTCAGCCTGAACGGAGGTTAGGATGATCGTGCGGCAAACGTTGGTCTATGACGGCCCCGGCGGCCCGTTCGAGGGCATGATGGTCTATGACGACGAAGTCGAAACCGCGCGCCCCGGCGTGATGGTGATCCCCAACGTGCTGGGGCAGAAGGAATCGGACAATGTCACCGCTGAGAACATCGCCAAGCTCGGCTATGTCGGGTTCGTCGCCGACGTCTACGGGCGGGGCAAGCGCACGACCTTTCAGTCCGAAAACCCCGCCCAATATATGAACGAACTCAACGCCGACCGCGCGTTGCTGCGCGACCGGCTCAAGGCATCGCTCGACACGCTCAAAGGGTTCGGGTTCGCCGATCCGGCGAAGATCGCGGTTTATGGCTATTGCTTCGGCGGCAAAAGCGCACTCGACATCGCGCGCGCCGGGCTCAACGTGCTCGGCGTGGTCAGCTTCCACGGCGTCTATGATCGGCCGGATTATGACAACGTCGCGCCGATCAAGGCCAAGGTGCTCGTCTGCCACGGCTGGGAAGACCCGATCGCCCCGCCCGACGCGATGGTCGCGCTGGGCAAGGAACTAAGCGAGGGCGGGGCAGACTGGCAGATCCACGCCTACGGGACCGCGGGGCACGCCTTCACCGACAGGGATCGCAAGGGTCAGCCCGCGGTGCGCCCCGGCGTCGCGTATGAGGAACGCGCGGATAACCGGAGCTGGGAAGCAGCGAAGGACTTCCTGGGCGAGTTGTTCGGCTAGGCTCAGCCTCAAAGCTGCCGTCACCCTGAACTCGTTTCAGGGTCCACTGCGTCACCTGCACGGTCTTTGCTTGATGCGCGTTGGATGCTGAAACAAGTTCAGCATGACGGCGCTAGTTCAAATTCCGTCGATCACTTCTTCGACCGTCTCCAGCATCGCCACCGCCAGTTGCTTGCTCCGCGCGGGGCTCCAGCCGAATTCCGCATCCGGGTTCGCATCGTGGTCCTTGAACGGCATTTCCAGCGTCATCGCGACCGCGCCGAAACGCTCGGCGAGCTGGTTGGTCGACATCGTCAGGTTCGCCTTGCCGGGCGCCGATTTGTCATAGCCTTGCTCGGTCTGGAACTCCGGCGTGCGCGCGGCCAGGCGGCGGCCGAAATCGTAGAATTTCTCGCCGAGCGCGTCGGTCCAACTCGGAATGCCCTCGAACCCCGCGAGGAAATTGGCCGGGATCGCTTCGTCGCCATGAATGTCCATCGCCAGCTTGCATCCGGTCGCGTCCATCGCGTCGCGGACCAGCTTTACTTCGGGGCTCCGCTCCATCGACGGCTCGTGCCACTCGCGGTTGAGGTTCACGCCCGCGGCGTTGGTGCGCAGGTGCCCGCGGAACGTGCCGTCGGGGTTCATGTTGGGCACGACGTGGAAGGTGCACGTCGCCTTGATCGCGTCGGCCGCCGAGCTGGTCAGCCAGTCGAGCGCGCCTTCCATCCACCATTCGGCCATGCTCTCGCCGGGGTGTTGGCGCGCGTAGAGCCAGACCGGCTTGTCGCCCGATCCGATCGTCAGCAAATCCATCGCGCGGCCGTCGAGCGTGTGGCCGAGCTCGCGGTGAGTGACGCCGGGCATAGCGGCAAACTTAGCGATCAGTGCCTCGTGCTGCTCCATCGTGTAGGGCGCGAAATAGGCGAACCAGGCGAGCGGCGCGTCCGACTGCCAGTCGAATTCGAGCACGCCGTTGGCGTAGCGCGTCTCGATTTGCCGCCACGCGACGCGGTCGGTCGAAGCGCGCGTCTTGTAGCCCGGCCAGCCGAACGGATAGGCGGAGCCGCCCGCGTTGAGGATGCGGAACGTCAGCTTTCGACCGGCCGCATTGGCGAGCCGGAACGAAAACCATTGGTAGAAATCCGAATCCTTGTCCTTGACGATCTCGAGGTCGATGCGGTCGCCGTTGACGGCGATCAGCTTGATGTTGCCGCCGTCGAAGGCAGCGGTAATAGCGATATCGGTCATTTGACCGTGATAGTGCGTCCGGATTCGCCGGGGAAGCCCTTGAACATGGCGCTGGCCAGCTTGGCGGCGATCGCGTTCGCGTCGCCGGTCCCGGTGCGGCGGATCATCCGGGTCTGTGCGCGGCCTTCCCACACGCCGAGGTCGCCGACGCGGCGATTGATCCGGACCGAGAGCGTCGCGGCGGTATCGTCGCGCAGCTCGCGCTTGCCGATCGGGATGCCGCCGCTGACGCCGGCATCAACCCCGCCGCCGCGGCCATAGCTGCCGCCGCCGACGCCGAGTCCCAGCGTGAACGGCGCCGGGCCGCGCACCGATCGCGTATCGCTGCGGAACCCGATCCGCGCGACGAAGGCGGATCCTGCGCCCGGGGGCACCACGGTATAACCCTGCGCCGTCAGCGCATCGCCGACCGCCGCCGCATAGCTCTGGAAGGCGGGGCCGTCGTTCACGCCTTCGTCCGGCGCCAGGCTAATCGTGCCGCGTTCGACCGCATCGGCGCGGAATCGCGTCACCTCGGTCGGGAAGACCGGCGCCGCCGTCGTGCAGCCGGTCATCGCCAACGCCGCTATCCATACTGCCCTGCGCATCGCTCTTTTCCTTCTGGTTGTCCTCGTGCAACGCATCGCTGCCGAGTCCGTTTCGCTGCCCTCGCGGGTTGACTTCGCCACTACCCCACTATAGGCGCGCCGCTTCCAGTTTTCACCGTCAAGATAAGCAAAGCGAATCGATCATGAAGATCCGCAATTCACTGAAGTCGCTCAAGGACCGTCACCGCGATAACCGCGTGATCCGTCGTCGCGGCCGCACCTACGTCATCAACAAGACCAACCGCCGCTTCAAGGCCCGCCAGGGCTAAACTGCGCGTGGCCCCGCGCGCCGTCATCTTCGATGTCGGCCGGGTGCTGTTCGATTGGAACCTCCGGTTTCTCTACGAGCGTCTCATCCCCGAGGGTGAGGCGCTCGATGCGTTCCTGCGCAACGTCGTCACGCCCGAGTGGCATTTCCAGCACGACGCCGGGCGGCCGTTCACGGAGACGTCGGCCGAACTGATCGCGGACTATCCCGAGCATGCCGAGGCGATTCGCGCGCTGCATCCGCGCTTCAACGAGACGATCGGGCCGGCGATGCCAGGTATGGCGCAGCTGGTCGCCGATCTCGATGGGGCGGGCGTGCCGCTTTACGCGATCACCAATTTCTCGGGCGAGTTCTGGCCGCCGTTCCGTGCACGCGAAGCGGCCTTTTTCGCGCCGTTCCGCGATGTCGTCGTGTCGGGCGACGAGAAGCTGACGAAGCCCGACGCCGCGATCTACTGCCTCGCGCTAGATCGGTTCGGACTGAAGGCGGAGGAAGCGGTGTTCGTCGACGACAATGCCGCGAATGTCGCGGGCGCGAACGCGGTCGGAATCCACGAGCTGCTGTTCGACGGCGAGCCGCATTTGCGCATTGACCTGCGGGCGCTGGGTCTCGCCGTCTAAGTGCTCCGGCGAAGGCCGGAGCGTTGGCAGTCTGAACGGACACCA
>JBDSED010000117.1:0-10640 GCA_039920225.1 Sphingomonas sp. | reverse complement strand
GCGGTTTCGGTGGGCTGGTGGAGCCCAAACGGACCTGCGGCGAGCGCGGCTTCACTGTCCCAGGCGAGAAAGCGGATCGGATCGGCGCGCGAGGTGACGTGGGGGAGGGCGAGCACGCAGCCAGCCTCCACCGCCGCCCGGGCGAGAAGCGAGGGATCGGCCTCGCTGCCGATCGGCACGTAGGAGGCGACGGTCAACCCGCGCTCCAGCCGCGCGAGGAAAAGCGGAGGGGCCACAATGGGCGGAGCACCGCCCGTGACGAATCTGTCACGGCGCGCGCGCATCTCGGCGCGAAGGGCGCGTTTGTCGGTCATGCCGGGAAAGCGGTGGCGGGACCGCCGTGGCCGTGTGCCGGGTTATCCTCTGACGCACGGTACGTCAGGTGGGGACCATATACGTCGGACCAGGATCCGGGCAGGGACAGCCCCCTTGGATGATGAATAGCCTCAGGGATAATAAAGGCTCGTACCGGGCAGTGCCCGCCATCTACCAACTTAGGCGCTCGCGGCCGGTTTCTCAAGGGCATCCGCGACTCCCTCCAGCCGCTCGGCCAGCCGGGCGAGAAAAGCCGGGCTCACGCCGCCATCGCCCGACGGCCGGTTCTCGGCCGCATCGAGGCTGTCGGCGAGCATCAGCGCGACGAGCAGCATGGTGCGTTCCGCATTGAGCCCGCCCGACGCGCGGTTCGCCGACGCCCAGCGTTGGTCGAGCATGTCGCCCAGCCGGCGCAACTGCGCTTCCTCGCCGTCGCGGCAGGTGACATTGTGCCGCCGGTCGCCGATCGTGAGCGTAACTTCAGCCATTCTTCGCCCCCAGCGCGTCGAGCGCCGCGATCGCCTCGCCGACCCGCGCGCGCAGCGCATCATGGCGCTGCTTCAAATCATTCGTTGACCGCTCGCGCGTCTGGACCGCGCGCTCGATACGCGAGAGCGCGGCGTCGATCCGGTCGGTCGGGGAAGCGTCTGCCATGGTTAAGGGGAATAGCACGGGCAGGGGGCGCGGCAAGATCGATTCGCCCCGCCAGAAGGTTGACGTGTCGCGCCCCGATCCGCAAAGGCACCCGCGACCGACCGGCCCCAACTCAGCGCGCGCCGGCATCAGATCAGGAGCAAGCACATGGCTGTAAAGGTTGCGATCAACGGGTTTGGGCGGATCGGGCGGCTCGTAGCGCGTGCAATGCTTGCGCAGGGCGATACCGGGCTCGATCTGGTGGCGATCAACGATCTCGGCGACGCCAAGTCGAACGCGTTCCTGTTCAAGCGCGACTCGGTGCACGGCATGTGGCCCGGCGAGGTCAGCGCCGAGGGCGACGACCTGGTGATCGACGGCAAGCGCATCCGCGTCACCGCCGAACGCGATCCGGCCAAGCTGCCGCACGGCGAGCTCGGCGTCGATATCGTGCTCGAGTGCACCGGCTTCTTCACCGACCGCGAAAGCGCGCAGAAGCATCTGGATGCCGGCGCCAAGAAGGTGCTGATCTCCGCGCCGGCGAAGGGCGTCGATCTGACCGTCGTATTCGGCGTCAACCACGACAAGCTCGAGGCCGGGCACACGATCGTGTCGAACGCATCGTGTACGACCAACTGCCTCGCGCCGGTCGCCAAGGTGCTCAACGACACGTTCGGGATCGAGCGCGGGCTGATGACCACGGTCCACGCCTACACCAACGACCAGAAGATCCTCGACCAGATCCACCCCGACATGCGTCGCGCAAGGGCCGCGGCGATGTCGATGATCCCGACCACAACCGGCGCCGCGCGCGCGGTGGGCGAAGTGCTGCCCGAACTGAAGGGAAAGCTCGACGGTTCGGCGATCCGCGTGCCGACCCCCGACGTGTCGCTGATCGACCTGACCTTTACGCCGAAGCGCGACGTGACGCGCGACGAGGTCAACGCTGCGCTCAAGGCTGCGAGCGAGAGCGGGCCCCTGAAGGGCGTGTTGGCCTACACCGACGAACCGCTCGTCTCGATCGACCTGATGGGCTCGCCCGCCTCCTCGACCGTCGACAGCCTCGAAACCGCGGTGCTCGAAGGCAAGCTCGTCCGCGTTCTAAGCTGGTATGACAACGAGTGGGGCTTCTCGAACCGCATGGTCGACACCGCCAAGGCGATGGCGGCGCTGATCTGATGTCCATCCCCGTGCTCGCGGGGATCGCCCGGCATGCTTTCCCAAAAGCGCCGATGGAAGTGATCGATCAGGCCGAGGTGACGGTCGAGAGCGGCATCCACGGCGATTTTCGCGGGGCGGTGAAGCCGGGCGGACGCGGGCGGCGGCAGGTAACGCTGATCGAGCGCGGTGATTGGGACGCGGCGATGGCCGAGGTCGGGCATAGCTTGCCATGGCAGGAGCGCCGGGCGAATCTGTTGGTCGATGGCTTCGACTTGCCGCAGACCCCCGGCGCCCGGCTTTGCATCGGCGACAGCGTCGTCCTCGAAATCACTCGCGAGACCGACCCGTGCGAGCGGATGGAGCTGCTCGCCGAGGGACTGAAGGCGGCGCTGCTGCCGGACTGGCGCGGCGGCGCCTGCACGCGCGTTATAGCCGGTGGATATATTTCTATTGGCGATGAGATCAGGATTGAACAACCATGACCAGGTCATTCAAAACACTCGACGACATGGGCGACATCGCCGGCAAGCGCGTGCTGGTGCGGGAGGATTTGAACGTGCCGATGGCCGATGGCGCGGTGACCGACGACACGCGGCTGCGCGCCGCGGTGCCGACCGTCGCCGAACTGGCCGACAGGGGGGCAAAGGTCGTTGTCCTCGCGCATTTCGGACGGCCCAAGGGGGGGCGCAACCCGACGATGAGCCTGTCGCTCGTGACTCGCCCGTTCGAGCAAGTGCTCGGCCGCCCGGTGCGGTTCGTCGACATGGACGGTGCGGCGGAAGCTATCGACATGATGCGCGGCGGGGATATCGCGATCCTCGAAAACACGCGGTTCGATCCGGGTGAAGAGACCAACGCGCCGGAGACGATTGCGCGGCTCGCCGCGCTCGGCGACTTATACGTCAACGATGCCTTTTCCGCCGCGCACCGTGCGCATGCCTCGACCGAAGGGCTTGCGCGTGCCCTGCCATCATTCGCCGGACGCCAGATGGAAGCGGAGCTCGACGCGCTCGACAAGGCGCTGGGCGCGCCCGAGCATCCCGTTGCGGCGGTGGTCGGCGGCGCAAAGGTGTCGTCGAAGCTGGACGTGTTGCGCCACCTGGTCGAACGGGTCGATCACCTGATCATCGGCGGTGGGATGGCGAACACGTTTCTCGCTGCGCGGGGCGTGAACGTGGGCAAGAGCCTTGCCGAGCACGATCTGACCGGCACCGCGGAGGAAATCTTCGACGCTGCCGACCGCGCCGGCTGCACGATCCACTTGCCCTACGACGTCGTCGTCGCGACCGAGTTCAAGCCCAACCCCGCGACGCGCACGATCAACGTCCACGAAGTCGCGCCCGACGAGATGATCCTCGACATCGGTCCCGCCGCGACCGAGGCGCTGGGCGATGTGCTCAAGAATTGCCGCACGCTTGTGTGGAACGGCCCGCTCGGCGCGTTCGAAACGCCGCCGTTCGACGTGGCGACGATGAGCCTCGCGCGCACCGTCGCGGCGCTGACCCGCGACGGGTCGTTGGTTTCGGTCGCTGGCGGCGGCGACACCGTGGCCGCGGTCAATCAGGCCGGCGTCGCGGGCGACATGACCTTCATCTCGACCGCCGGCGGTGCGTTCCTCGAATGGATGGAGGGCAAGGAATTGCCCGGGGTGAAGGCGTTGACGCGCTGAACGCGACTGCCTATGTTTAACTTGTTAAACGGAGACGAGCATGCTGGGTGTCAGACTGGATGCCGATGCCGAGCGGCAATTGGCCGCGCTGGCGCGGCGGACGAGCAGGACGAAGAGTGATATCGTTCGAGAGGCGGTTTCCCAATATGTTTCCGCCCACGACGATGCTTATCTGGCGGAGGCTCGCCGGCAATCTCTGCGCGCTGCAAAGCGGGACGACGCCGCTATTCTCGACATGCTCGATGCCGCGTTGGATGACACGATCGAGCGATACGGCAAGCAGTGAAGCGCGGCGACATCGTCATTGCGGCGGAGAAAAGTCGTGTTGGCGGCAAGCCCCGGCCTTGGCTGATTGTCCAATCTGACGCGTTCAACGAAACCCACGCGTCGGTCACAGTGTGTATGATTTCCGCCAACGCTCCGGATATCGGCCTGTTTCGGCTGGCGATCGATCCGTCGAATACCAATGGGCTGGCGGAGCCGTCGACGATTTTCATCGATGTCTTGTTATCGGTGTCGCGACGATCAATCCATCGCGTCGTCGGTCGCGCCGACCGCGCCACGATGACGTCGGTAGATGCCGCGCTTAAGCGTTGGCTGAACCTCTAGCATCGTTGCCGCACTCGCATCTGGTCGTTATCAGCCGCGCCAGAAACGATCGTATGTTAGTGGGGGAACGAATGACTACCGCCGAGATGACCGCCAAGATCGCCGCCGGGCACGGCTTCATCGCCGCGCTCGACCAATCCGGCGGGTCGACGCCCAAGGCGCTCAAGGGATACGGCATCGAGGAGGGGGCGTGGTCGAACGACGTCGAGATGTACGCGCTGATCCAGGCGATGCGCGCGCGGACCATCACGTCGCCCGCGTTCACCGGGGACAAGGTGGTCGGCGCGATCCTGTTCGAACGGACGATGGACAGCCAGATCGACGGCAAGCCCGCGCCGACCGTCCTGGCCGAGCGGGGCGTCGTGCCGTTCATCAAGATCGACAAGGGACTGGAGGACGAAGCGAACGGCGTTCAGTTGATGAAGCCGATGCCCGGCCTCGACGACCTGCTCGCGCGCGCCGCCACGCTCGGCATGTGCGGGACCAAGGAGCGGTCGGTGGTCAACCTTGCCAACCGCGAGGGGATCGCCGCAATCGTCGCGCAGCAGTTCGAGATCGGGGAGCAAGTGCTGGGCCACGGCCTCGTCCCGATCCTCGAGCCCGAAACCAACATCAAGAGCGCCGAGCGCGCGCAATGCGACGAAATCCTGACCGACGAGCTCAAGAAGGCGCTCGACGCGATGCCCGGCGACGCGAAGGTGATGCTCAAACTGTCGCTGCCCGCGCATGCCGGCCAGTATGACGCGCTGATCGCGCACCCGCGCGTGCTCAAGGTCGTCGCGCTGTCGGGCGGCTACAACCGCGCCGATGCCTGCGCTGAACTGGCGAAGAACAAGGGCATGATCGCGAGCTTCAGCCGCGCCTTGCTCGAGGATTTGCGTGTCCAGATGAGCGACGCCGAGTTCGACGCGGCGCTGAGCGCGGCGATCGACGAAATCTACGCGGCGTCGGTGAATAAGACCGCCTGATGGTCGAGCGGACGCAGCCGGAGGACGAACGCTGGGCCGCGGTCGATGCGTATATCGAGGGGCATCTGCTGCCTCAGGATTTCGAACTCGATTTCGCGGTGTCGAACAGCGCGAAGCGGGGCTTGGATGACATCGCGGTAGCGCCGGTGCAGGGTAAGCTGCTCCACCTGATGGCGCGGATGGTCGGGGCGAAGCGGATCCTGGAGATCGGGACGCTCGGCGGTTACTCGACGATCTGGCTGGGCCGCGCGCTGCCCGAGGATGGCGAGATGGTGTCGCTCGAGCTCGTTGGGCATAACGCGATGGTGGCGCGCGAGAACCTCGCAGCCGCCGGGCTGGCCGGGCGAGTCAAAGTGATCGACGGTCCCGCGCTCGACACGCTGGAGGCGATGACCGAGCCGTTCGACTTCGTCTTCATCGACGCCGACAAACAGAACAACGCGGCCTATCTCGACCACGCGATCCGCCTGTCGCGACCGGGCACGACAATCGTCGTCGATAACGTCGTCCGCGAGGGCGGGGTGCTCGACGTCGACAGCACGGACGAACGGATCATCGGCACCCGCGCGCTGTTCGACTCCGTCGCCACCAACCTGCGCCTGACCGCGACCGCGGTGCAGACGGTCGGGGTGAAGAAGTGGGACGGGTTTTTGCTGGCGATTGTGGATTGAATTATGCACCCCGAGTCTTGGCAAACCCGAACACCTGATCTCTTAGCCGACGTTAGTCTCTATCCTTCCGATGCTGGCGGCAGGCAGTCGGCAGCGCTGCTTGGTTGGGGCTGTCCATGCTTCGCCATAAAAGACGTGCAGGCGGGTGGTTGGGACGCACGCCTACAGCTTGGAAATTTGCCGTTTTTCCCCGGCACCGAACGGCGGGTCGGCCTCGTTTTTCTTTCGGGGCAGGAAGCTGCTGACGCCTTGAAACAATCTGGACGTTTCTACCTTTGGGAACTCGGCTTCGTTGGCGAGGCAGTGGTCGTTCGCTAGAGTTAGTAGCACATTACCATTGCAATGTAGGATTTCGCCTGACAGCCTTGCCGGGTTCTTTGACATCGTAACGCCACCCACGACCGTGCTCCCGCGAAAGCAGGAGCCTAGGGCATGGTTGCGCGCGCTATCTTGGATTCCTGCATTCGCAGGAATACGGTGGGCCGAGACGACGCTGATAGTGTAAACCTAGTGTAAACTTAGGCCGCTTAGCCCCACACCCAGTTCGACACTACGGTGAAAACCGCTACAGGCACGCGATGGATTTTGACGAAGACCCGCTCGGCCCGCTCGACCCGAATTTCGCCGCCAATTTCAAGCGCGACATGCGCCGGCCGCCGTGCCAGCTCTATCTGGTTTCGCCGCTCGACGTGACCGGCGGGTTCGCCGATCGGCTGGCGCGCGCACTGGACGTGGGACCGGTCGCGGCGTTCCAGTTCCGGGTGAAGGACGTGGACCAGCACGAGGCGGCGCGGCTCGCCGAACCGCTCCAGCGCCTCTGCGCCGACCGCGAAGTGGCGTTCATCGTCAACGACAGCGTGTCGCTCGCCAAGCGGCTCGGCGCCGACGGCGTCCATCTCGGGCAGGGCGACGGCGACCCGCGCGAGGCCCGCGCAGCGCTCGGCCCCGACGTGCAGATCGGGGTTACCTGCCACGACAGCCGGCACCTGGCGATGGAGGCGGGCGATGCCGGCGCGGATTATGTCGCTTTCGGCGCGTTCTATCCGACCACGACCAAGCAGACGGAGCACCGGCCGGATCCGGTGATCCTGAGCTGGTGGTCCGCCCTGTTCGAATTGCCCTCGGTTGCGATCGGCGGGATCACCCCGGCCAACGCCGCGCCGCTGGTCGCCGCCGGGGCTGATTTCATCGCGGTGTCGAACGCCGTGTGGGGCGGGGACGAAGCGGCGGCGGTCGCCGCGTTCGGGGCCGTGCTTGCCGGAAGCGGCGCCGCTGGCTAAAGGCCGCGCTTCCTTACTTCCACAGGCAAGCCCCATGAAGATCAACGCGGTCGAGATTCGTCCCGGCAACATCCTGGAATATGAAGGCGGCATCTGGCGTGCGGTGAAGATCCAGCACACCCAGCCCGGCAAGGGCGGCGCCTATATGCAGGTCGAGATGAAGAACCTGATCGACGGGCGCAAGAACAACGTCCGTTTCCGCTCGGCCGAAAGCGTCGAGAAGGTGCGGCTCGACACGGTCGATTTCCAGTTCCTGTTCCGCGACGGCTACACGCTGACGTTCATGGACAAGGTCAATTACGAGCAGATCACGCTCGACGCCGGCATCCTCGGCGATGCGGCCGCCTTCCTGCAGGACGGCATGGATGTCGTGATGGAATTGTGGGAGGAGCGCCCGATCTCGGTGCAGCTGCCCGACCAGATCGAGGCGCTGATCGTCGAGGCCGACGCGGTAGTGAAGGGCCAGACGGCGTCGTCGAGCTACAAGCCGGCAATCCTGGAAAACGGCGTCCGCGTGATGGTCCCGCCGCATATCGGCGCGGGCACGCGGATCGTTGTCGATGTGTATGAGCAGACGTATGTGAAGCGGGCTGACTGAGCTCAGGCGATAAAAACACACCGTTCGTGCTGAGCTTGTCGAAGCACGTGTCGCGGGGCACGCCCTTCGACGAGCTCAGGGCGAACGGAAGCTTTTTGGCGAACGAACGGACACCCAATTGCCCAGCCATTCCGGTATCTTCACCGTCATCGAACGCGCCGCGCGCAAGGCGGCGCCGCGGTTGCGGCGCGACTTCAACGAGGTTCAGCATCTCCAGGTCAGCCGCAAGGGCCCGGCCGATTTCGTCTCGATGGCCGACAAGCGCGCCGAACAGACCTTGGTCGAGGAACTGCGCCACGCCCGGCCTGACTGGGCTATCCTGGCGGAGGAGGGCGGCGAGCTGCCCGGCGACCCCAACAAGCCGCGCTTCATCATCGACCCGCTCGACGGCACGTCGAACTTCTTGCACGGCATCCCGCACTTCGCGATCTCGATCGCCGTTGAGGAGCCGATGGCCAACGGCAAGCGCGAGGTGACGACGGGGCTGGTCTATCAGCCGATGACCGACGAAAGTTTCTGGGCGGAAAAGGGCAGGGGCGCCTGGCTGCAGGACGCGCGGTTGCGCGTATCGGCCCGGCGCGACCTGGCCGACGCGCTGATCGCAACCGGCATCCCGTTCCTCGGCCATGGCGATTTCGCGCAGTGGAGCCGCATTTTCGGCGCGGTCGCGCCTGAGGTTGCCGGCATCCGCCGGTTCGGCGCCGCCTCACTGGATCTCGCGTGGGTCGCGGCGGGCCGGTATGACGGCTATTGGGAATCGAGCCTGCAGCCGTGGGATGTCGCGGCGGGCATCCTGCTGGTCCGCGAAGCCGGTGGGTTCGTCACCGATTTCCGCGGCGGCGACAAGATGGTCGAGCGCAGCGAGTTCCTTGCCGCCAACGACGCGCTGCAATCCAAGCTTCACAAACTGGTGGCGGGCTCGCTACGTAACGCGTGAATTGGGGGGAGGCGGTGATATGCGTGCTGGCCTGGCCATTGGTTTGTTCGTTGCAACCACTGCCGCCGTTGCGGCGGGACCCGCGCGGCAGGTAGCGTCGGCTTGGCCGACCGCCGAGATAACCTTCACCACGGCGCAAGACCTCGACGCGGTCGCGGCGCTGTTTCCCAACAGTTCGAACATGCAGCGCCGACGCTTGGCGGCGGCGATGGAGGCTGGCGACAAAGCAGGGGCGCTCGACGCCACGCGCCGTCTTGCCGCGATGGGCGCCGCTCTTTCTCCAGCCTCTCGTGCGCGCATCGGCGAATTTATCGGGGCGGAGGCGATGGTATCACTGTCTGCCCGGTTCGACGCCAACATCGCTCCGGTCGGCACCAGCGCGCTCTACACCACGGTGCCCGCGTCGCACCGCCTGATCGAAGGGCTGATCTGGGATAGTCGGACGAAGCGGCTTTACGCGGCAACGGTGGTCGATCGCCGGCTACTCGTGCTCACGCCGCCGAACGGCGCGTCGGTAGCTGCGCTTGGTGATTTCGGGAGCTTGTTTGGCGGCGCCTACGACGCTGCGCGCGGCAGGATCTGGATCGCGTCTGCAGTGATCGAGCAGACTCCCCAGAACGTTTCGGCTTTTACCGGCCTGCTCGTCGTCGATGTGCGCGGCAAGGTCGGGCCCGTTTCGATTCCCGCCCCCGCCGGATCGAACGCGACGCTGGGAGATGTGGCGGTGGCCGCGGACGGCACCGTCTATGCCTCCGACGGTCTCAAAGGTGGGATCTATCGGTGTCGGCCGGGTTGCGCTCAACTCGAAACCTTCGTCGCGCCGGGTCGCTTTTTCAGCAGTCAGGGGATGGTGCTGTCGAAGGACCAGAAGCGGCTTTACGTCGCCGATTACCGTTACGGACTGGCGGCCATCGACCGCGCGAGCGGCAGCATCAGGCGGATCGTCGGCGACGATACGATGATGGTCGACGGGATCGACGCGCTGGTCGGCTATAACGGCGACCTGATCGCCATCCAGAACGGCGTCGGCCCCAACCGCATCGTCCGGCTTCATTTGTCTGACACGGGCGATCGCATAGACCGGCTGGATATACTCGAGCGCGGCAATCCCGCCTGGGGCGAACCGTCCCTTGGCGTCATGGTCGGCAACCAGCTGCTCTACGTCGCCGACCCGCAATGGGATCGATATGGCGATGGTGGTGTCGCCGTCGCGGACAAGCCGGCGCGGCCGACCCCGATACGCGCGCTTCGCCTCCGCTGATCGCGCCCGGATGGCGGGGGCGGCGGCGAACATAACGCCCCCTTAACGATGATTGGCCTACGCGCGGCTGATGGCCGACACCGCGCCCTCGACGATCGACGACACCCTGCTGCGCGCACGGGTTGAGGCGATCTACGCACTCACGGTGCCGACTATCATCATGGACCTGATTGGTTCAGGGTTGATGGCGGCCTATTTCTGGACCCCGGACCGTGCCGGCTGGCTGCTAGCCTGGCTCATGGCGACGATCGCGCTGTGCGCGACGCGCAGCGCCGCCGCGCTGGCGTATCACCAGGGACGGATGGCGCGGACGTCGCCGCGTTCGATCGCGCGAATGGCGGTGATATTTGCCGGCCTGTCGGGGTTGTTGTGGAGCGGCGCGGTCGGCTGGATGCTGGCCGTCGGCACCGATAATCAGGTCATGTTCGTCGTTTGCGTCGAGCTCGGCGCGCTTAGCCTGACGATCGCCAAAGTCGCGTATTGGCCGGTTTACGCGATATTCGCTATGCCGGTATCGCTGGCGGGCGCGGTCGGGCTC
>JBDSED010000116.1:0-8887 GCA_039920225.1 Sphingomonas sp. | reverse complement strand
GATATGGCAATAGACGATCGCACGGTCCCCGGGGCGCACGCCGGCTTGACGGAACAAGGCGAGCAACTGGCCTGGTGTCTTGATGGTCAGATCATCGTTGGCGATGCTGGTGAAGGGCAGACTCAGCGCGTGCGGTATGTGTCCGCGTTGCTGGTGTCCGGGCGGTCCCCCGGCTTGGATACCTCTATAGAAGACTGGCGCGCGGGCATCTATCAGCGCGTAACCCTTTTGTCCGGCATGAGTGCGCACGAATGCGGCATCGACTATGGTCGGTTTGATGCGGAGCGGTCCCAGCGCGCCCGGCTCCGTCGCGGGCGGCAGCTTCACGGTGACCGCGCGGTTTTCGCGGCGCCACTTGGCGAGGCCACCATCGAGCAGCCCAGCACGCGCGCCCAGCCCGGCGGTCCGCAACGTCAGCATGATCCGCGTCGCGGGCGAGATCCAATCTTCGTCGTAATAGACCACAATGCGCGAGCGGTCGCCGATTCCCAGCGCCGACAGCCGTTTCCGCAAATCTGGTCCAGTCGGCATTTCGAGCATACGCCCTGCAGCGTCGATCGACACGTCGGACTGGCGGAGATAACGGGCGCCGGGGATATGCGCCGTTTTGAAGCGCGCCTCGTCGCCGACATGCAGCAGGATGAGATCGACGTCGGAGAGATGGTTTGCGAGCCAGTCCGTCGATATCAATGCCGCCGCGCGCGCCTCAGGCGGAGCGGCTTGGCTCGTCGACATCAGCGCGGTCGTGCCGAGCACTAATATTCCTGCGAGGGCAACTCCTCCGGCCCTTCTGTTGCTCATATCGCCTCCAAGGTTGGTTTGTCTTGAGAACGTAGCCTCGATGAGAGGTTACGGCGGGGTCGTGCGACGAAATCGGGCTGGGCGCGATGAAACGGGCATCGGCGAGATGGGCCGCGTGCGCCCCGCGCGTCACTTTGCTACTGTGCGGCAATGACGGCGCCCAACGACCCCCTGCATACACGGCTGCCGCAGGGCGTGCTGTCCGACCTCGGCGGGTGGACGCTTTATCAGAGCTTTCGCACGTTCACTTGGCCTTGGCTTCTCCGGCGCGGCGCGGTGTTCTGGCCGCTCGCGATCATCGCGGGTGCGGCTTATGGGGGGTGGCATGCATCGGGCATGGGCGCGTGGTCGGACTGGCCGGGACTGGCGTTGCGCGCGTCTTTAGCGTCGCTCGCGGCCGTGACCGCGGGGCCATTGTTGGCCACCGCCGCGCGGTATCTTCACCTGCCGCTTCTGGCCGAGCGCGTGCTCGTGGTGCTCGCTATTCTGTCCGGGCTCTGGATCGGGGCGATCGCGCTCGATTGGGCGGGTGCCTATCACAATCATTTGATGCAACAATACACGGGCGGGTCGATGGACATCAGCCTGTTCGGCCGGCTAATGTCGAAGTTCCTCTACACGACCATGAACACCTCCACGCTGGTGCTCGCCTTCGTTGGCGGCGGCCTTGCGATGATCTATTATTTCGGCGAACGGCGACGCATCGCGCAGCATTCGGCTAGGCATCAGCTCGAGCGGTTGCGCGGCGAACGGGATGCCGCCGATATGCGGCTCGCCGTTCTCCAGGCGCAGGTCGAGCCGCATTTCCTGTTCAATACGCTCGCGTCGGTCAGGTCGTTGATCGCGAGCGAGCCCGGACGCGCGGCGCAGACCGTCGATGCGCTCGCCACCTATCTCCGTGCGACGCTCCCGCGCTTCCGTGATGCCAATGTCGAGGAAGCGACGCTCGATCGCCAGCTCGACATCTGTACCGGCTATCTCGAGCTGATGAACGTCCGCATGGCGGGCCGGCTCGCTTACCGGGTCGAGGCCGACGGGAATGCGCGTGCCGCCGCCTTCCCGCCGCTGATCCTGCTGACGTTGGTGGAGAATGCCGTCACCCATGGGATAGAGCCGCGACCCGGCCCCGGCGCCATCACGATCCGCGCGCAGGTGGATCACGACTGGCTCGTCGTCAGCGTCGAGGACGAGGGTATCGGCCTGCGCGAAGGCGTGACCCAGGGTGTCGGCCTCGCCAACGTTCGCGCACAATTACGCAACCGTTTCGACGATCGGGCGTCGCTTGAGATCGTCGCGCGACCCGAAGGCGGGACGCGCGCCAGTATTCGTATCGCGCAGGCATGACCGGCGCACCGACCGCGCTGATTGCCGAGGACGAGGCGCCGCTGCGCCACGAATTGCGCGCGATGCTTGCGACGCTTTGGCCCGAACTGCTGATCGTTGCCGAATGCGAGGACGGGCTCGAAGCGCTTGAGGCGTTTGCCGCAACGTCGCCCGACATCGCTTTCCTCGACATCCGGATGCCTGGCCTCAACGGCCTGGAGGTCGCGCGCCAGGCGGCCACGGCGGCGCAAATCGTGTTCGTCACCGCTTATGACGCGTTCGCGGTCAGCGCATTCGAAGCCGGCGCAGTCGATTATCTCCTGAAGCCCGTCCGTGCAGATCGGCTTGCTGCGACCATCGAGCGGCTCCGTTCCCGACGGTCGACGGTCCCGATCGATTTCGCTACATTGGGCCAAGCGCTTGCGGGGCAATTCGCGCCGCCAAGGCCAATCAGCTGGATCACCGCGAACCTCGGCGACACGGTGCGAATGATCCCGGTCGAGGACGTGCTCTTTTTCCAGTCCGAAGACAAATATACCCGCGTCGCAACAGCTGACGACAGCGCGCATATTCGGATGCCACTCAAGGAATTGATGGCGCGGCTTGACTCCGAAATATTCTGGCGTGTGCACCGGAACGCGATCATCCGGGTTTCGGCGATCCTTCAGGTAAAGCCGGACGAGGACGGGCGGCTGCACGCCTGGCTCAAAGGCGTGCCCGAGCCAATCCGCATCAGCGACGCCTTCCGCCACCGCTTCCGGGCGATGTGACTTCGACCTCGCTGCGGGCGTTCTCACACGAAGACCGGCAAGGCTTTTTCGGCCCTGGCGCAGTGGGGTGACGGCGTTGGAGTGGCACCGACGACCAACTTTGGCGAGGTCACTTTGCGCCACTATCGGAGAGAAGAATGTCCGATTGGTCACCGGACGACGCAAAAACTATCCGTCTGCCAGTGGCCCAATTTCGGTCATCCAGGCGACCGACATTGCAAATGACCGCTTTCCGCCCCTGACCGCTAAAACCGGCCTGTCTGCTCACGGCCCGCAAGCCGCCGATAAGGCCGTGCTCACGAATGACCGCATTCTGCCATTAGCGGAAGGGATTGCAAATGCGTATGATCTCAAGATGCGCGCAGTTCGAAACATCGTCATCCTCACAGGTGCGGGCATCTCCGCAGAAAGCGGCGTCCCTACATTTCGCGCTAAAAACGGCATCAATTATTGGGATGTCGGCGATGGTCACGACGGTTACCGGGTAGAAGATGTCTGCACGCCGCAGGCGCTGGCGCGCGATCCCGAGTTGGTGCACCGCTTCTACGACCTGCGTCGCGCGGCGCTGGCGGGAGTCGAGCCCAACGCGGCGCATCGTGCGCTCGCGAGACTCGACGCCGAATGGCCGGGCGAGTTGCTGATCGTCACGCAGAATGTCGACGATCTGCACGAACGCGCGGGCGCGCAGCGGATGCTCCACATGCATGGCGAGTTACTGTCGGCCTTGTGCGCGGATTGCGGGGAGCGCGCCGCGTGGGCGGACGAGATGCCGCCGGGGAAGCCATGCGCGAGTTGCGGCGTGGCGGCGCTGCGCCCCGACATCGTGTTCTTCGGCGAGATGCCCTATCGAATGGACGTGATCGACCGGGCATTGGCCAAGGCCGATCTGTTCGTGTCGATCGGCACCTCCGGCGCGGTCTATCCCGCTGCGGGGTTCGTCCAGACCGCCAAATATCACGGGGCGCGGACGCTCGAGATGAACCTCGATCGGTCGGAGGGAAGCGGCTGGTTTGCCGAGAGCCGGCGTGGGCCGGCGGGGGAATTGGTGCCGGCTTGGATCGACAGCCTGCTCGCCTAATCGGCGTCGGCGATCCCGGTTCTGGCGCGGCGATCGACGCGCAGTTCGAACACGTCGGGCCGGGCATAATGGCCGTCGCTGTCCAGCGACGTCAGCCCGCGCCCGATCGCTGAGAGGTCGAGGTCGGCGACCAGCAATTCGGGATCGCATCCGGCTTGGGCGATCACGGTCGCATCGGGCGCGACGATCATGCTGCCGCCGAACTGAAGCTGGCCCTCCGCGATGCCGAGGATGAGCGCGCGGGCATCAGGATCGCCGCCGACGCGCTCCAACCCCTCGATCAAGTCGGCGCGGTGCTGCACCGTCCCGGCGGCGAGCACGAAACAACGCCCTTCGAACGCATAGTGCCGAGACGCCAGCCCATGCACCTCGCGCACTGTCGGCCACGCCGCGACATGCACCGCCTCGCCCGCATGGTGCAGCACGCTGCGCGCCGCGGGCATCCAATGCTCCCAGCAGATCAATTGCCCGACCTTGCCCCAACCCGCATTGTGGACATCGAGTGTCGATCCGTCGCCGCGCCCCCAGATCAGCCGCTCGCCATGCGTCGGCACCAGCTTGCGGTGCGGCAGCGGTGGCAAGCCGGGGCGGAAGATCAATTGCGTGTTGTAGAGTGAGCTGCGCACGCGCTCGTGCGCGCCGACCGATACGATCACGCCGGCCTTGTCGACCAGCGTCTGCACCGGCGCCAGTCGCGGATCGTCGCCACGGATGGCCTGGTCGAGCAGGATTGCATGGATCGCCTGTGTACCCTTGTGATCCCACAGTGCCGCGCCCGGCGCCTCGTCGAGCCACAGCGGATAGCCGCCGAGGAAGGTCTCGCCGAAAGCGACGATTTCGGCGCCGGCATCGACGGCCTTGGCGATATGATCGACCAGCCCGGGAATGGCGTCGGTGATCGCCAGCGGCAGCGGCGCGGCCTGGACGATCGCCGCCTTCACGGTTGTTTTGGTGGCGGTCATTCGACCCAGTCGAGCCCGATGTCGCGATAGACTTCGCGGTCCTCGTCCCAGCCCGGCTTGACCTTGACGTGCAGGTAAAGATGGACCGGCCGGTCGAGCAAATGCGCCAGTTGCACGCGCGCCCTCGCGCCGATCTCCTTGATCCGGCTGCCGCCCTTGCCCAGCACGATCGCGCGCTGGGTCGGGCGCTCGACCAGGATCTGCTGGCGGATCTCGACCGACCCGTCCTCGCGCTCGTCGAACTTCTCGGTCTCGACGGTGCTGGCATAGGGAAGTTCGGCGTGGAGCTGGAGGTAGATCTGCTCGCGTGTCACCTCGGCGGCGAGCGCACGCTCGGTGGCGTCGGACACCTGGTCCTCGGTGAAATGCCACGGCCCCTCGGGCATTTGCGCCGCGAACGCGCGTTTCAGTTCGGGCACCCCGTCGCCGGTTTCCGCCGAGACGAAGAAGGTCTCGTCGAACGCGACCGCGGCGTTGAGCCGTTCGGCGTGGACCAGCAACTTGGCCTTGTCGGCGAGGTCGACCTTGTTGAGGATCAGGAACTTGCGCTCGGGCCGCCCCGCGATGCTCTCGGCGATCGGCATCACCTTGGGGCCGAGCCCGCCCTTGGCGTCGACCACCAGCGCGATCAGGTCCGCGCCCTCGGCCCCGCCCCAGGCGGCCGCCACCATCGCACGGTCGAGCCGCCGTTGCGGCGCGAAGATGCCGGGCGTATCGACCAGCAGCAGCTGCGTCTCGCCCGCGATCGCCACCCCGAGCAGCCGGGTGCGCGTGGTCTGCGCCTTGGGGCTGACGATCGCGACCTTCTGGCCGACCAGCGCGTTGACCAGCGTCGACTTGCCCGCATTGGGCGCGCCGAGCACCGCGACGAGGCCGCAATGCTGGGTCATCCGCCCACCTGCGCCAGCAACGCCGCCGCCGCCGCGGTCTCGGCTTCCTGTTTGCTCGTGCCCGTGGCCTCGGCCTCGGCGAACCCGCCCAGGCTGACGCGGACGGTGAAGCGCGGGGCGTGTTGCGGGCCCGAGCGGTCGGTGACTTCGTAGTGCGGGGTCTTGCGGTTGTGCGCGGCGGCCCATTCCTGGAGCGCGGACTTGGGGTGTTGTGGCGCGCGGGCGCCGGCATGAAGCCTGTCGCCCCAGGCCGACCGCACAAAATCGCGCGCCGGCGCATAGCCGCCGTCGAGATAGAGCGCGCCGATCAGCGCCTCCATCACGTCGCCAAGCACGTTGTCGCTGTCGCTCGCGCCGTCGTCGCGCGCTTGCTTGCCTAGCCGGAGATGCGCTTGCACCCCGATCCCGCGCGCGACATCGGCGCAAACCGCGCCCGTCACCAGCGCGTTGAGCCGCTTGGACAGCCCGCCCTCGGGTTCGTCGGGGAATAGCTCGTACAGCCACTCGGCCATCGCCAGACCGAGCACGCGGTCGCCGAGGAACTCGAGCCGTTCGTAATTATCCGCCGCCTGGCTGCCGTGCGTCAGCGCACGCGCGAACCCGGCCATGTCGGCGGGCTGGTGATGAAAGGTCTCGCCTAGCCATGCGGCGAGGTTTTCACTCATCAGAAGCCTTGCCCCATCCGGCTCCAGCGCGCCGCGGTGAACCAGGTCCAGGGCAGCAGCCATTGCGCGTTGCCGTCGGTCGACCAGAAGGTGATGACCGCTTTCCCCTCAAGGTTCTCCATCGGGATCATGCCAAGCCCGCCCTGGGCAACCGGAAAGCGGCTGTCGCCTGAATCGTCCCGATTGTCGCCCATCATGAATACGTGGCCCGGCGGCACCGTGAACAGGTCCGTATCGTCCGCTCCCGCGCGCAAGCCACGGTCGAGCACGAAGTAGCTGGGGCCAGCCGGCAGCGTTTCCTTATACTGTTCGTATTTGCAAGCCGGCTGGCCGTTGGCCTGGGCGATATAGGATGCCGGGCAGTCCGCCTCTTCGAGCGGGTTCGGCTTGGGCTTCTCGTTGTAATTGGGGGTCAGCGGGATGACGAAGTCGGCGACGCGTACCTTGGGCACCGCGACGCCGTTCAGGATCAGCTGGCCGCCGCGCACCTGGACCGTGTCGCCGGGCAGGCCGATGACGCGTTTGATGATGTCCTCGCCATTCCCGGCCGGGGTCTTGAACACCGCGACGTCGCCGCGGGTCGGGGTCTTGGCCAGGATGCGACCGGGTATCAGCGGCAAGCTCCACGGCAGCGAGTGCCGCGAATAGCCGTAATTCCACTTCGAGATGAACAGATAGTCGCCGATGTAGAGCCGCGGCAGCATCGATTGCGACGGGATCGAGAAGGGCGAGAACAGGAAGCTGCGGAAGATGAACACGACCACCGCGAGCTTCAGCAGGAAGCTCAGCGTGTCGCGCCAATCCTCCTTCTTTTTCTCTTTCACGACCTTGGGCGCCGGTTCGGGCGCGGCCGGGGTCGGGATCGGTTCCGGCGCGGTTAGCGGCGCCTCTGTGGTGTCGGTCATGGCGCGGGGGTTTGCGCATGGTGCACGGCGACGTCAAGGCGGAGCCTCTTCCTTGAACGGGACGTTATGAACGCCCATTGAGACCACGCGAGTCACGAAGGAGCGTTTTAATGGCCGACTGGAGCGAGATCGAGGCACTCAAGCGCACCCCGTTGACCGAGCTGTTCGCGAGCGATCCCGACCGCCTTGCCAAATACAGCGCCGACATTGCCGGCATCCATTTCGACTGGTCGAAGACGCATTTGACAGATGACGGCATCAAGGCATTCGAGCGGCTGGCCAAGGCATGCGACCTGGCGGGCAGGCGCGAGGCGTTGTTCGCCGGCGATGTGATCAACACGACCGAGGATCGTGCCGTCACGCACACGATGGAGCGCGGCGAGGGCAACAAGGGCGACGTCGCCATCGCGCAGACGTTCCACGCCCGGATGCGCGCGCTGATCGACGCGATCGAGCAGGGCGCGCTCGGGCCGTTCCGTAACATCCTGCAGGTCGGGATCGGCGGGTCGGCGCTGGGGCCGGACCTGCTCGTCGATGCGCTCGGCCGTGAAGAGACGCGGTATGAGGTGGCGATCGTCAGCAACGTCGACGGCGTCGCGCTGGAGGATGCGTTCAAGCGGTTCGACCCGACCGCGACGTTGCTCGCCGTCGCCTCGAAGACCTTCACCACCACCGAGACGATGCTCAACGCCGAAAGCGTGATCGAATGGATGCAGGCGGGTGGAGTCGAGGACCCCTATGGCCGAGTCATCGCGCTGACCGCGTCGCCCGACAAGGCGATCGAATGGGGCGTCGACGAGACGCGCGTGCTGCCGTTCGTGGACACGGTCGGCGGGCGCTATTCGTTATGGTCGTCGATCGGCTTTCCGGCGGCGATCGCGCTCGGCTGGGACGCGTTCAGCGATCTGCTCGAGGGCGCCGCCGAGATGGACCGGCACTTCCGGCTGACCGCGTTGCACGAAAACGTCCCCGCGCTCGGGGCGTTCACCGACTTGCTCTACACCCAGGTGCTCGGCTGCGAGACGCGCGGGGTGTTCTGCTACGACGAGCGGCTGCGGCTGCTGCCGTCGTATCTTCAGCAGCTCGAAATGGAATCGAACGGCAAGGGTGTGACGATCGACGGCAGGCCGGTCGGCCGCCCGACCGCGGCGATCACCTGGGGCGGGGTCGGCACCGACGCGCAGCACGCGGTGTTCCAGCTGCTCCACCAGGGCACGCATCTGGTCCCGCTCGAATTTGTCGGCGTGATCGAGCCGGGTGATACGCTGAGCGAAGACCACCACAAGAACCTGCTCAACAACATGTTCGCGCAAGGCGCCGCGCTGATGGCGGGGAAACCCAATCCGGACGATCCCGCACGCGGCTATCCGGGCGATCGGCCCTCGACCACGCTATTGCTCGACGATCTCGACGCGCGGACCTTGGGCGCGCTGATCGCGTATCACGAGCATCGCGTATTTGTGAACGGCGTGCTGCTCGGGATTAATTCGTTC
>JBDSED010000115.1:0-23490 GCA_039920225.1 Sphingomonas sp. | reverse complement strand
CCACGCGATGAAGGTCCTCTTGAAAAGGTAATGTTGCCCCATACGAAAAGAGGGCAGCCCTGAGCCGCCCTCGGATGGGTTGGCGCGCGACTAGCAAAGGGGGGCGGGGGATGCAACCCGCTTGACCGGCTCGGCGACAGCACGTTCGAGGGATTCTCCAATTCCCTTGGTCGTTCGGCCGAGCGCTATGGCGGCTTCGACGGAAGATTGGTGTCGTGATAAGCCGCTGATCGGAAGGGGTGGCGATGAGTCGAGATCCGCTGGAGGGCTACAGGCCTGATGATACGTCCGGACTATCCTTGGCACCGGCGCCGCCCGCGTCGTTCTCGCCGCCCGTTTCCTCTCTACCGGTTTCGTCCGGGTCGTCGACGCGCGGCTCCGGCACGAAGGTAATCGTGCTGGTGATCGTCGCCACGCTATTCACGGTCACCGCTGCGGTAATGGCCTACTTTCTGACCCAGCCTCACGCGCCGCTGGCGCCAAAAGCCAAGCCGCCGGGTGAGATGGTGGTGAAACAGGGCCCGGCCCCGGCCGACGATCCGCCGCCGACGCCGATCGCGACCCCCAAGTGATGGACCGCCAGCCATATTTGACCGGGGAGCTGATCGAGTTGCGCCCGGCCACGCCCGACGATTTCGCCGCGCTGTTCGCGGTCGCGAGCGATCCGCTGATCTGGGCAGTGCACCCCGCGCACGATCGCTGGCAGGAGCCGGTGTTCCGGCGGTTCTTCGATGACGGGCTAGCATCGGGCGGAATGCTGGTCGCGATCGATCGCGCGACGGGCGCGGTGATCGGCAGCTCGCGGTACGATTTCGGTCGCGCCGAGCCGGGTGAGGTCGAAATCGGCTGGACCTTCCTCGCGCGCAGTCATTGGGGCGGGCGCTATAACGCCGAGATGAAGGCGCTGATGCTCGATCACGCCTTCGCGTTCGTCGAGCGAGTGATCTTCCTTGTCGGCGATACCAATATCCGCTCGCGCAAGGCAGTCGAGAAGATCGGCGGCTATCTGACCCCGCGCGAGCACCACGCCGAGATGGCGGGCAAGCCGGTGGTGCATGTCGTTTATGCGATCGATCGCCCGCTTTGACCGCAACCGCCGGGAAGCGGATCGCGGTGCGCGATCCTAGATAGAGTTCATGACCCACGATCTCATCGACCCCGACACTGCATGGGCCGCCTTTTGCGTGCGCGACCGCAATTGCGACGGGCGCTTCGTCGGCGCCGTCAAGACGACCGGCATCTATTGCAAGCCGAGCTGCCCCGCGCGGCACCCGAAGCGCGAGCATGTCGAATTCTTCCGCGACGGTGCGGAGGCGCGCGCCGCCGGGTATCGCGCTTGCCTGCGCTGTAAGCCCGATGAGGTGGGGCGTGATCGCATTGCGGTGGCAAAGGCCGTGGCCTTGATCGAGGCCGGGGACGACGCGATCCCGCTCGAACAACTGGCGGCGCATGTCGAATACGCGCCGCATCATTTCCACCGGCTGTTCAAGCGCGCCACCGGCGTGACTCCGGCGGCCTATGCCCGCGGGCTTCGCGCGACGCGTGTGGCGGAGGCGCTGCGGCACGAGGACAGCGTGACCGGCGCAATCTACGAAGCGGGCTATTCGGCGCCGAGCCGCTTCTATGAGGGCGGCGCGCGGCGGCTGGGGATGACGCCGAGCGCGTGGCGCAAGGGCGGCGCTGGTGTGACCGTGCGCTGGACGATCGCCGATACCAGCCTGGGCAAATTGCTGATCGCCGCGACCGACAAGGGGCTGTGCCGCGTCGCGTTCGACGAAGATGCGCTGAGCCTCGCGCAGCGTTTCCCCAAGGCCGAGATCGTCCAGGGCGGCGCGGCGCTGGCGAGCCTAGCCGCGCGCGTGGTCGAAAGCGTCGAATCGCCCGATCGCGATCAGGATTTGCCGATCGACGTCCAGGGCACCGCATTCCAGGAAGCCGTGTGGCAAGCGCTGCGCGAGACGCCGGCGGGCGAGACGCGGACCTATGCCGAACTCGCCGCCGCGGCGGGCAACCCCAAGGCGGTGCGGGCGGCGGGCACCGCGTGCGGCAAGAACCATGTCGCGGTCGTCGTCCCCTGCCACCGCGCGCAACGCACCGACGGATCGATCGGCGGCTATGCCTATGGCGTCGATCGCAAGCTGGCGTTGCGCGGTCGTGAGGGCGTGAAGTGACGGTTGCCGCTGCGCAGTCCAGTCCGTAGGCTCGGCGCCACAGGGAGGGCCGACGACATGCAGCCAACCGAGCCGAATACGCCACCCGGCAGCCCGGTGTGGCGCTTCATCCATCATCCGATGACGTTGCTCCTGTTGTCGGTCCCGATGGTGATCGCCTGCGTCGTTCTTTACGGCGCGATCAACCATGCGATGGGCGCGAAGACCAACGACGCGGCGGGATTGCTGAGCGCGTTAATCGGCGCGGCGATCTTCGTCGCGGGCTATTGCCTGTTCGTCCGCTTCATCGAACGGCGGCCCGTCGGCGAATTCGCGCCGGCGCCCGCTGCGAAGGAATTGGCGCTCGGGATCGCGATCGGGTTGGTCCTGTTCAGCACCGTAATCGGAGTCATGGCGGCGTTGGGCAGCTACCACGTCGTGGGCACGCGCGGCGCCGAAGTCTTGCCGCTGGCGCTGTCGATGGGCATCTTTCCGGGGTTCAGCGAGGAAATCGCGCTCCGCGGACTATTCTTTCGGTTGTTCGAGCGATGGCTCGGGAGTTGGGCGGCGCTCGCGCTGTCGGCGGCCTTTTTTGGCGCGGGGCATCTGTTCAACCCAGGCGCGACGTGGGTCGCCGCGGTCGGCATCGCCTTCGAAGCGGGGATCATGCTGGCCGCAGTCTATATGATCACGCGGCGGCTATGGGTCGCGATCGGTCTCCACGCGGCATGG
Organism: Sphingomonas sp.; assembly: GCA_039920225.1. Classification (GTDB taxonomy): domain Bacteria; phylum Pseudomonadota; class Alphaproteobacteria; order Sphingomonadales; family Sphingomonadaceae; genus Sphingomonas. Next base: position 20,608 of record JBDSED010000115.1, on the reverse strand, counting down.
AATTTCGCCGAAGGCGGCATCTACGGCACGCCGGTATCTGGCCTGACGATCGATGGGCTGCTCCGCCCATGGATCGGCGGGTCGGACCTGGTGACCGGCGGTGCGTTCGGACCGGAGGCATCGTTGCCGGCGATGGCGGTCGCAACCGCGTTCGGCGTGGCGCTGCTGGTGATCGCTTATCGACGCGGCGATTTCATTGCGCCGTCCTGGGTCCGCCGCCGTCAGTTGGCCGACGCGCAGGAATAGACCAGCTTCTCGCTGTAGGAGGGCGGTAGCGCCGCCCGGATCGATTGCTGCTGCGTGCCCAGTTGGGCGCGCGCCTGGGCGTCGGCGGAGCATCGCTTGAGCGGGATTTGCGAGCGGATCTTGCGCGCCGCGTCCATGTGATTCGCGCTCAGGAAATAGCGGTAGTTGATGTAGCTGCGCGTCGCCGGGTCGAACTCGAGCACCGATACCGTCTGCTCGTCGCCGGGCACCAGCACGCGGGCCCATTTGCCGTTATCGTCGGCGTATTGCGTGCGCTCGTTCATGCAGCCGTCCTGGCCCCAGTCGAGGTTGACGTTGCTGGCGCTCGACACGGTGATACGACTGCGTTCGGGGACGAACGTGCAGACCATCTTGCCGAGCGGGCGCAGTGCGGGAGCGGCGGAAGAACGGGCCAGTGGCACGTCATAGCCGCCTTTGGCCGGGATCGGCCTGTCGCCCGGGCGCAGCAGGAACACAATGATCGCGGCGAGCATCAGCACGCCACCGCCCGACGCGGCCCAGATCGCTTCGCGCTGCTTGCCGCGCTGATAGAGCAGCCCGCCGCCGCCGACCGTCAGCGCACCGAGCACGAGCAGTAGCGCGGCGATCGCGATCACGTTCTCAATGCTGCGCTGCGCATCGATCCGCGCTTGCTCGGCGGCTTGTTCGCGGGCGAGCTGCACCTTCGCGGCAGCGTCGCGGCGAGTCGCATCGGCGGCTTCGGCGGCGGCGCGATCGGCGGCCTGATCGGCGCTGAGCCGCGCCTCGATGCTCATGCACGGATTGGTCACCACGCCGAACGGTTGCTTGGCCTGGTTGAGAAAGGCGCCGAGTTCGGGCTCGCTGATCGCGAAGGCGAAATTGGCGTCCCCCTCCTGGCCTCGCGTAATCGCCGAATTGACCCCGAGCACCCGGCCGCAACGGTCGAGCACCGGACCGCCCGAATTGCCGCGTGAGATGCTCGCGGTGTGGAGCAGCACGCTGACGCCGTTTACCGACCGCGCCGCCGACAGCGACCCCTCCGACCGGACCGGGGCGAGCGGCTTTATATAGTCGGCGGCCGATTGCGCGCTGGCGATATCGACGTTGCCCGGATAACCGAGCGAGACCAGCCCGACGCTGTCGTCGAGCGGCCCGGCATAGAGCGTCGCCGGCGGAATCTTCGCCCCGACGATCTCGATCAGCGCCAGGTCGCGCTTGCTGTCGATCGCGATGACGCGGCCCTGATACGACTTGCTACCTTCCGACGGCACCACGCCGATCACGACGTTATCGGGGTATTGCCGGGCGAGCTCGACCACATGCGCGTTGGTGACGATGCGGTTCGGCCCGACCGCGAAGCCCGATCCGTGGCCGAACCCGACCACTTCCTGGTCGACGATCGCGATGGTTACGACGCGCACGACGCTGCGCGAGGTCGAGGCGACGTCGTCGGCGGCGAGGCGCGCGGGGACGAGCACCGTGGCGAGCCCGAGCATCGCTGCCATCAACAATCGCCCGAGCCTCGTCATGCCAGGCGCCATGGCAGAATCCCGGCAGGCGTAACAGGGGTCAAACGAAGCTATAGGGATCGATATCGACGATCACGCGCACTTTGCTCGGCCGGTCGAGCCCGCCGAGCCAGTCGCGGATGACGTCCTGGACATCGAGCGCACGTCGGGCGTGGACGAGGAGGCGATAGCGGTGGCGGCCGCGCAGCATCGCCAGCGGGGCGGGGGCGGGGCCGTACACCTCCATGCCGTCGATCCGCGGCGCGGTGCGGCCGACGAGTTGGGCGATTTCGTGGGCGGCGGATTGATCCTCGGACGACACGACGATCGCGGCGTAACGGCCGAACGGCGGCGCGCCCGCCTCGCGCCGGGCTTCGGTCTCCGCGGCGGTGAAGGCGTCGGCGTCGCCCGAAACCAGCGCGGCCATGACGGGCGCGGACGGGTCGTGGGTCTGGATATAGACGTGACCCGGCTTTTCGCCGCGCCCGGCGCGCCCCGCGACTTGCATGATCTGCTGGAAGGTGCGTTCTGCCGCGCGCAAGTCGCCGCCGCCGAGACCGAGATCGGCGTCGATCACGCCGACCAAAGTGAGGTTGGGGAAGTGATAGCCCTTGGTCACCAATTGCGTGCCGATGACGATATCGATTTCCTGCGCTTCCATCCGGTGGACGAACTCGGCGGCCTTGGCGGGGGACCAGATCGTATCGCTGGTGACGATCGCGGTCTTGGCGTCGGGCCAGAGCAGGGCGGCTTCGTCGGCGATTCGCTCGACCCCGGGGCCGCACGCGACGAGGCTGTCCTCCGCTTTGCATTCGGGGCAAGCGTGCGGGGTCGGCATGATGTGACCGCAATGATGGCACGACAGGCGGCGGACGAGGCGATGCTCGACCATCCAGGCGGTGCAATTGGGGCATTGGAAGCGGTGCCCGCACGCGCGGCACAAGGTCAGCGGGGCGTAGCCGCGGCGGTTGAGGAACAGGAGCGCCTGCTCGCCGCGCGCCAGCGTTTCGTCGATCGCGGTGACGAGTTTCGGCGCGATCCAGCGGCCGCGTTCGGGCGGATCGCGCAGCAGGTCGATCGCCTCGATCTCGGGCATCTCCGCCGCGCCATACCGGCCCGGAAGCTTGAGTTCGGCGTAATTGCCGATCTCGACCTGCTGGCGAGTCTCGATCGCCGGGGTGGCGGTGGCGAGGATGACGGGCACCCCTTCGAACTTGCCGCGCATCACCGCGACGTCGCGCGCGTGATAATGGACGCCCTCTTCCTGCTTGAAGCTGGTCTCGTGCGCCTCGTCGACGACGATCAGGCCGAGGTTCGAATAGGGCAGGAACAGCGCCGACCGCGCGCCGACTGTGACGAGCGCCTGACCCGTGGCGATGGCGCGCCACGCGCGGCGGCGCTGCGATTGGCGCAGGCCCGAATGCCACGCGACCGGCTCGCACCCGAACCGCGCCGTGAATCGCTGGAGGAACGGTTCGGTCAGCGCGATTTCGGGGAGCAGGACGAGCGTCTGGCGGCCGGCACGGATGGCAACGGCGATCGCCTCGAAATAGACCTCGGTCTTGCCCGACCCGGTGACGCCGTCGAGCAACGTGGGCTGGAAACCGTGCGCCGCGACGCCGGCGACCAGCGCGTCGGCCGCCGCCTGCTGCTCCGCCGATAGCACCGGGACGTCGTGATCGGGATCGGGAAGCGGGAAGGGACTGTCGATGTCGACTTCGACCGCTTCGATCGCCCCCGTCTTGACCAGCCCGCGGATCACGCCGTCCGACACGTCGGCGATCGTCGCGAGTTCGCGGATCAGCCCCTGGCGGTCGCCGATCCGCTCGAGCGCCTGTTCGCGTTGCGGGGTTAGCCGCTCCGGCACGTTGCCGGTGGCGCGATATTCGGTGACGGTTCGCGCACCCTCCAGCGCCGAGGTGGAGGGTAACGCCATCCGCGCCACCGACGCGGGCGCGGCGAGGTAATAGTCCGACGTCCACTCGATCAGCCGCCGCATCGCCTCGGTCAACGGCGGCACGGGGAGCACGCCCATCAGGTTGCGCAAGCGGTTGTCGCCAACCTCCGCGTCGGACTTCATCCGCTCGGGTTCCCACACCACGCCAAGCAATTGGCGTGGCCCGAGCGGCGCGACGACCAGCGACCCCGGCTCGACATGCATCCCGTGCGGGACGCGGTAATCGAGCGGGCCGAGCGCTGAATTCATGACGAGGACGCGGGCGCGGGACATTGGCACGTGCTTTATATAGGAAGCGCGGCAAGGGCACCCATGACCAACGTATCTCTTCCACAAGAATTCGGCCGACATCTGGCGCGGGACCGGCGGCGGTCTGCGCATACCGTGCGCGCGTACGAAGCAACCGCGGTGCGGCTCGTCGCGTTTCTCGGCGAGCATTGGGGCGAAGCGATCGATGCGGCGGCGCTCGGGCGGATCACGGCGGCCGATCTGCGCGCTTATCTCGCGTACCGGCGCGGCGGCGGGCTCGGCAATGCGTCGGCGGCGCGCGAGCTGTCGGCCATCCGCACCTTCCTGCAATGGTCGGGCAGTGACGACGATACCATGCCGCGCATCAAAGGGCCGCGTGTCAAGAAAGGTGTGCCGCGCCCGATCTCGCCCGCCGACGCAGTGGCGCTGGCCGAGGAAGTGGCCGATGACGCCGCCGAGCCGTGGATCGGCGCACGCGACTGGGCGATCCTGCTGCTGCTGTACGGCGCGGGATTGCGGATCGGCGAGGCGGTCGGGCTGACCGGGACGATATTGCCGCTCGGCGAGACGATGGCGGTGACGGGCAAGCGCGATAAGACGCGGATCGTGCCGTTGCTGCCGCAAGTGCGCGAAGCGATCGACGATTACGTCGCGGCGTCGCCTTGGCCGGTCGATCGCAGCGCGGCGCTGTTCCGCGGGGCGAAAGGCGGGCCGTTATCGGCCGGTGTGGTGCGTAAGTCCGTGCAGGCGGCGCGGACTCGGCTGGGGCTTGCCGACCGCACGACGCCGCATGCGCTGCGGCACAGTTTCGCGACGCACCTGCTCGGGCGCGGCGCCGATCTACGCCAGCTTCAGGAATTGCTCGGTCATGCCAGTTTGAGTTCGACCCAGATCTACACCGCGGTCGATGCGGCGCATTTGCTCGACGTCTACAGGAACGCTCACCCGCGTGCATGATTCCCTCTCCCACAAGGGGAGAGGGAGATCAGCCTTTCGGCTTCCACGTCGCCACGCGCCACACGTACCAGAGCACGATCGCCACGCCGATTGCGATCGCGGCCGGACCCGTCCACGCTTCTGCCTCGCGGAAATTGTTGCCCAGCCAATAGCCGGCACCGGTCAGGAAGAGGTTCCAGATGGTAGTACCCGCCAGCGTCCAGACGATGAACTTCCACTGCGGCATCTGCGAGATGCCCGCGGGCAGCGATACCATCGACCGCCCGAACGGGGCGAAGCGAAGCACAAACACCAGCCATTGGCCGTGGCGGAAAAAGAAATTGTCGAGCCGTTCGACGTCCGACCAATCGACCGTCAGCCAGCGGCCGTTGCGGTCGACAAACGGCTTCAGTTTCTGAAGCGGCACGTTGCGCCCGATCCAATACCAGAAATAATTGCCGATCGTTGACCCGAGCGTCCCCGCGACCATCACGCCCCAGAACGTCAGCTTGCCGTGCGCGACCGCGATCCCGGCAAAGCCCATGATGACTTCGGACGGGATCGGCGGAACAACGTTTTCGAGCGCCATCCAAACGAAGATCGCGAGATAGCCCCATTGTTCGAGGCCATCGAGGAACCATTCGGTCACTCGCTCCCCTCCCGCTTGCGGGAGGGGCTAGGGGAGGGCGTGTTACGCGGATACATCGGTAAAGCCATGCCCTCCCCCGACCCCTCCCGCAAGCGGGAGGGGAGAATTAGCCACGCGCCTTTACCTTCGCCTCGATCGCGTCCCAGATCATCGCCGCGACGTCGATCCCGTCCAATCGCTCGATCGCGACGATCCCGGTCGGCGAGGTAACGTTGATCTCGGTCAGCCACTCGCCGCCGATCACGTCGATGCCGACGAACAGCAGCCCGCGCTTCTTGAGTTCGGGGCCGAGCGCGGCGCAGATCTCGCGTTCCTTAGCCGTCAGTTCGGTCTTCGCCGCCGACCCGCCGACCGCCAGGTTGGAGCGGAACTCGCCCTCGCCCGGGATTCGATTGATCGCGCCGGCGACTTCGCCACCGACCAGCACGATGCGCTTGTCGCCTTCCGCGACGCCGGGCAGGAACGCCTGGAGCATGTGCGGTTCGCGCCACGCGGTGTTGAACACCTCGATCAGCGCGGACAGATTGAGCCCGTCGCGCCCGACCTTGAAGATCGCCTTGCCGCCATTGCCGTGGATCGGCTTGACGACGATTTCGCCGTGCGTGTGAAGGAACGCTTTGGCCTCATCGAGGCTGCGGGTGACGAGGGTCGGCGGCATGAAGTGCGCGAAGTCGAGCACGAACACCTTTTCGGGCGCGTTACGAACGTTGGCCGGGTCGTTCACCACCAATGTATTGTGCGCGATCCGCTCGAGCAGATGCGTTGCGGTGATGTAGCCGAGGTCGAACGGCGGATCCTGGCGCATCAGCACGACGTCGGTCTCGTTGCCGAGGTCGAGGCTCACCGGATCACCGAACGCGAAGTGCTTGCCCGCGACGCGCTCGACCGTGACCGGATGTGCCTTCGCCCAGACGCGGCCGTTGGCGTAATTGAGCGCGTCGGCGGTGTAATGGAACAACCGATGCCCGCGCCCCTGCGCCGACAGCATCAGCGCAAAGCTCGAATCGCCTGCGATGTTGATCGACTCCAGGGGGTCCATCTGGACGGCGACGGTCAGCGGCATGCGATTCTCCAGGGCGTTATCCGATCCACGCATTTTCGATATGGCGTGGGGGCCGGCCTGGCGCCAGCAGGATGACGTCGACGCGGATATCGTCGCCAGGGCCGGCATAGCGCGGCATCAGCATTTCGGCGGCGGCGGCGACGCGCGACAGGCGGCGCTCGTCGATGGCGAAGTCGAGTTCGGCGTCGGTGGCGCGAGACTTCACCTCGACAAAGGCGATCAGATTGCCCTTCTTCGCCACCAGATCGACCTCACCGGCGGGCGTGCGGACGCGGCGGTCGAGGATTCGCCAGCCTTTCAGCCGCAGCCACCAGCCCGCGATCCGCTCGCCGCGTCGGCCTGCGGCTTCGGCTGCTTTGCGGTCACGACTCCCCTCCCGCTTGCGGGAGGGGTTAGGGGAGGGCGTCTTCACCACGGTTCGGGCATGCCCTCCCCCAGCCCCTCCCGCAAGCGGGAGGGGAATGGCTATCCCTTCAGTTCCAGCGCGCGCGCATAAAGTTCGCGGCGGTCGACGTTGAGGCGCTTGGCGACCTCGCCTGCCGCCTTCGACGCCGGAAGGCGGGTCAGTGCTTCTGCTAGCGCCGCATCGGCATCCGCTGCGCTGGCGGCTTCGGGCTCGCCGGGCGGGGCGACGACGACGACGATCTCGCCCTTGGGCGGGCCGGCTTCGGCATAGCGCGCGGCAAGGCTCGACAGCGTGCCGGTCACCGCCTCCTCGAACTTCTTGGTGATTTCGCGCGTCACCGCCGCTTCACGCTCGCCAAGCCCCTTTGCCAATGCCGATAGCGAGGCGGCCAGTCGCGGACCCGATTCGTAGAACACCAACGTCGCGCGGATCGCCGCGATCTCGGCAATCGATTCGGCGCGCGCGCCGGCTTTGGAGGGCAGGAACCCGACGAACAGGAATCGGTCGGTCGGCAACCCCGCCAGCGTCAGCGCCGCGACCGCAGCGCACGGGCCGGGGATCGTCACCACCGCATGACCCGCCGCGCGGGCATCGCGGACCAGTTTATAGCCCGGATCCGAAATCAGCGGCGTCCCCGCATCGCTGACCAGCGCGATCGCCTCGGTCCCGAGTCGCGCGACCAGGCCGGGGCGGACGCGGTCGGCATTGTGGTCGTGATACGCCACCATCGGGCGCTTGACGCCGATATGTCGCAACAATCCGGCAGTGACGCGCGTATCCTCCACCGCGATAGCGGACGCATTCGCCAGGACGTTCGCGGCGCGCGGCGACAGGTCACCGAGATTGCCGATCGGGGTGGCGACGATGTAGAGACCGGGCGGAAGAGTATCAGTCATCAGGGGATCGTCATGGCAGAGGGTGCAACCATAGGGCAACGCTTCGTGGGCGTTCGGCGCATTGCGCTGCTGGCCGTCGCCATCCTCGTCTCGGCTTGTTCGACCGTCGTGCCGCGCACCGCCGGGCCGCCGCCGGGCCCCGCCGTCGTGGCGCCGCCGCTCGAGCCGGCGATCATGCCCGGGCTGCCGACCGACGACGCGCACCATATGGTGGCGTTGCTGGTGCCGATGAGCGGCCCAAACGGTGCGGTCGGGCGCAGCATCGCCAACGCGACTCAACTCGCCTTGCTCGACACCAACAATGCGGTGCTGCGCATCACCACCTACGACACCGCATTGGGCGCGGCGGCAGCGGCGCAGAAGGCGATCGACGAGGGCGCGCGGCTGATCCTCGGGCCGTTGCTGGCGGATGACGTGCGCGCGGTGCTGCCGGTCGCCAAGCGCGCTGGGGTGACGGTGATCAGCTTTTCCAACGACAGCAGTATCGCCGGATCGGGCGCCTATTTGATGGGCTATTCACCCGGTCAGTCGATCGAGCGCGTGGTCGGTTATGCGCGCAGCCAGGGGATCACGACCTATGGCGGACTGGTGGCCAACGGCGTCTACGGCCAGCGCGCCTCGACCTCGTTCCTGCGCGCGGTCGAGGAGGCCAAGGGCCAGGTGATCTCGCTGCAGCCGTATGACCGCTCGGTCGCGTCGATCACCGCGGCGGCGGCGCGGCTGGGCAGATCCGGGCCGGTCGGTGCGGTACTGATCGCCGATGACGCGGCGGCGTCGGCGGGAATCGTGCCGCTGATGCGCAAGGGTGGCCAAGGCGGCGCGCGCGTGCTCGGCACAGAACGCTGGAACACCGACACGACGATCGGCGCGAGACCGGCGCTGAACGGCGCGTGGTTCTCCAGCGTTAGCAACGCGCTGTATCGCCAATATGCGACCAAATACCGGGCGCGGTTCGGGGTCGGGCCGTATCGCCTGTCGAGCATGGGCTACGATTCCGTTCTGCTGACGATCCGCATCGCGCGGGACTGGCCGATCGGGCGGCCATTCCCCGAGAGCCGCTTGCGTGATTCGGGCGGTTTCGCCGGGATCGACGGCGCGTTCCGGTTCGGCGGCAACGGCGTCGCCGAGCGCGCGCTGGAAGTGCAGGAAGTGCGTGGCGGGACGACCGTGACGGTGTCCCCGGCGCCGAGCGGGTTCTAGGTTGCCGAAAGTTAGCGATAAACGGCGCTATCTTTAAACTTTCGCTCTCACCGGGCGAGAGACGGCTAGCGATGTCAAATAGCGAAGGGCGACGTGCCAATCGAAATCCTACATTGCCAGCCTTTTCTTACGCCGCCTCGCGCACATCGACGACTTCGGCCAGGATCGCGTTGAGCACCGGCATGCCGGTGTCGGTCGCGCGCAGGCGCGTGCCGTCGAGTGCGACGAGGCCCTGATCCGCGAGCATCGCGATCTTGCGCGTGTCGACCAGCATGTCGATCGGCCGTTCGCCGAGTGCAGTGATGCGCGTCAGGTCGATTCCCTCGCCTAGCCGCAACCCCATCAGCATCGCTTCGGTTGCACGTTCGGCCGGGGTGAGGCGGTCCTCGATCTCGATGCCGTGGCCGTTGCGCGCAACGGCTTCGATCCAATTTTCGGGCTTGCGCCGCCGCTGGGTCGCATGGCCGTGGCGCCGCCCGTGTGCGCCGGGTCCGATCCCGGCATAATCGCCGTAGCGCCAATAGGTCAGGTTGTGACGGCTCTCCGCCCCGGGGCGCGCGTGGTTGGAGATTTCGTAGGCGGGCAGGCCGGCGCGCGCGGTCGTCTCGCGAGTCAGCGCGAACAGATCCGCGGCGCGGTCGGAATCGGGTAGCGCCAGCCGGCCCTCACGCTCCTCGGTGGCGAAGCGTGTGCCGGGTTCGACCGTCAGTTGATAGAGCGAGAGATGCTCGGTCCCGAACGCGAGCGCGCGGGTCAGCTCGGCATGCCAGTCGCCGAACGACTGGTCGGGCCGGGCATAGATCAAGTCGAAGCTGACGCGGTCGAACACGCGTTGCGCGACATCGAGCGCGCCGAGGCCCTCGGCGACGTCGTGCGCACGACCGAGAAACGCTAGCGCCGCGTCGTCGAGCGCTTGCAGCCCCAGACTGACGCGGTTGACCCCGCACGCCGCGAGATCGGCGAACCGCGCCGCCTCGACCGACGAGGGATTGGCCTCCAGCGTGATCTCGATATCGGGAGCGAAACCCCATGCTCGTTCCGCCGCATCGAGCACGGCCGCGACCGTTGCGGGCGGCATCAGCGACGGGGTGCCGCCGCCGAAGAAGATCGATCCCAACGTCCGCCCCGGCAATGCGCGCGCCTCATGCGCCAGATCCGCGAGCAGCGCGTGGCGCCACGCGGCCTGATCTACGTGCTCGCGGACGTGGCTATTGAAGTCGCAATACGGGCATTTCGACACGCAGAACGGCCAATGGACGTAGAGCGCGAGGTCTGTCGGATCGGACACTGAGTTTGTTCTAAAGGACCGCCGCGACCAATTGTCGGAAGGCATCCGCGCGGTGCGTCAGCGGCGTCTTCTCGTCCGCCGCCATCTCGCCGAAAGTCTGCTCGTGCCCGTCGGGCAGGAACATCGGATCGTAACCGAAGCCGTTGTCGCCGCGCGGCGGCCAGACCAGCAGGCCGTCGACCCGCCCTTCGAACCACTCGACGTGCCCGTCGGGCCACGCCAGCGCGAGGGCGCAGACGAAATGCGCGTCGCGATCTACCTCTGGCCCGAGCTTCTGCAGATTGTCCTCGACCAGCCGCATCGCGAGGCCGAAATCCTTGGTTTCGCCCGCCCAGCGCGCGGAGAAGATGCCGGGATCGCCGTTGAGCGCTTCGACGCACAGCCCGCTGTCGTCGGCGAGCGCGGGAAGCCCTGACAAGTCCGCCGCCTGCATCGCTTTCAATTCGGCATTGGCGACGAAGGTCGTGCCGGTTTCCTCGGGCTCGGGCAAGTCGAGCGACTTGGCCGACACCGGCTCGATGCCGTAGGGCGCGAGGAGGGCGCGGATTTCCCTGACCTTGCCCTCGTTATGGCTGGCGATGACCAGCTTGCCGGGGGCGAGCTTGCGGATTGCCTGGGGGACTTCGCCTTCGCCGCTCATTACGCGATCGCCTTTGCCTGGGCCGCGAAGATGTCGTTGCAGCCGATGCGAGCCAAACGCAGCAAGCGCAAAAGGGCTTCCTCGTCATAGGTCGCGCCCTCTGCGGTTGCCTGCGCCTCGGCGATATTGCCGCTTTCTAGCAGCACGAAATTGGCGTCGGCGTCGGCGTTCGAATCCTCATCGTAATCCAAGTCGAGCACGGGCGTGCCCTGATAGATGCCGCAACTGACCGCCGCGACCTTTTGCGTCAGCGGATCGGCGGCGATCTTGCCGTCCTTGAGCAGCCCGTTGACCGCCAGCCGCAGCGCGACCCACGCGCCCGAAATCGCGGCGGTGCGCGTGCCGCCGTCGGCCTGGATGACGTCGCAATCGAGCGTGATCTGATGCTCGCCGAGCAGCTTGAGGTCGGTGACCGCGCGCAGGCTACGACCGATCAGCCGCTGGATTTCCTGCGTGCGGCCCGATTGCTTGCCGCGCGCCGCTTCGCGATTACCGCGGGTGTGCGTCGCGCGGGGCAGCATGCCGTATTCGGCGGTGACCCAGCCTTGCCCCTTGCCGCGCAGCCATGGCGGCAAGCGATCCTCGACCGACGCGGTGACCAGCACCTTGGTATCGCCGAACCCGATCAGCACCGATCCCTCGGCGTGACGCGTGAAATGGGGCTCGATGGTGATGGCGCGCATCTGGTCGGGCGCACGGCCGCTGGGGCGCATGGGGGTCTCCTTGAACAAGCGCTGCGCCTACCCGTCACCGCTTACGGTGTCACCCCTTCGCGCGTCCAAAACAAAGGGCCGCCCCGGCGTTGCCGGAACGGCCCTTACGACAGGCGAGCCCCCAAGCCCGTCGGAAAGCGATTACGCGGCGGCGAGGGCGCCGGCGTTGCTGCGGCGGTGGCGCAGCGCGCCGCCGACCAGGCCGAAGCCGAGGAGCAGCATGCCCCAGGTCGCCGGTTCCGGCACCGATGGCACGGCGAACACCTGGCTCTGCTGAGTTGCCGAGTAGAGCACCTTCAGCTCGAAACCGTTGTTATTCGTCCACGTGTTGTTCGCCACGTTGCCGAGATAGGTGTTGGCGAGCGACTCTGCCGTGGTCAGCGGGCTGCCGCTACCCGTCACGTAGAGCGCGCTTGACGTATTTGTCACCGACCAGGTCGGCTGCGTTTCGAACATGATTTCCCACACCGCCATCTGGGTGGCTGCCGAGATGTTGATCGCATTCTGCCCGGTCGCCGCATTCAGCAACGGCGTTGCGTTGGTCAGCAGCGCATTGAGCGAGTTGGCCTTGGCGGTGGAAATCGTCGCCATCGCCGAGATCGGGATGATCGTATAGGAGCTATAGTTCACGTTGCCGAGCGACACGCTGTGCGCGAGGTCGATGCAATAGGTGAGAATATCGAGCGGCGCGCCGCCGTTGACGTAGGTGCCCTTGAACTCGAAGCGGCCGATGCCAACGTCGCCGGTGAGCGCCGACGAATGGATCGTGCCGGTGACCGAACCGGGCGCAAAGGCAACGTTGGTTATGTTCACCGCCTGCGCGGAGGCGCCCGATGCCGCCATCATCAAGCCCGCTGCCGCGGCAAGTGCCAGAAACTTCGTCATGTATAGTCCCCTGTTCATGGTCTCAACGACCGAATGATGAACGGACTATTAATCTATGCTCGCCGACTCATCGAGTTGAATTACTTTGGTTAATTGTCTCATGACTGGACTCGTAGGACACGCATTGAGGAGTCCATGCACCTGCGCCATATAAGCAGCGACCATGTCGATACCCCCCGTCACCGAGCTCAACGACCGCGCGCGCGACATTTTTCGTGCGGTCGTCGAAGGGTATCTCGAAACTGGGCAGCCGGTCGGATCCCGGACGCTCGCCACCGCCGGGGCGCTTCAACTGTCGCCGGCGTCGATCCGTAATGTGATGCACGAGCTGGAAGCATTGGGGCTGCTCGCGGCGCCGCACACCTCCGCCGGACGCTTGCCGACCGACATCGGCCTGCGGCTGTTCGTCGACGGCATGATGCGCGTTGCCGAGCCGTCGGCAGAGGAGCGTGCGACGATCGAGGGACGGGCGGTGCGCGTGGGGCCGGTCGAGGAAGCGCTGGCGGCGACCACCGCGGCGCTGTCCGGACTGTCGGCGTGCGCGGGGCTGGTGTTGGTACCCAAGGCCGAGCTGGTGCTGCGATCGATCAGCTTCGTGCCGCTATCGCCGGTCCGTGCGCTCGCGGTCATCGTCGGCGACGACGGCCAGGTCGAAAATCGCGTGCTCGATCTCGCACCCGGCACATCGCCGTCGGCGCTGGTCGAGGCGGGCAATTATATGTCGGCAACCTTGTCGGGGCTGACCCTCGCCGAGGCGCGCGTCCGGCTCGACCGCCAGCTCGTCGCCGACCGCGCTGCGCTCGACACCGCCGCGGCGGTGTTGGTCGAACAGGGCATCGCGGTGTGGAGCGAGGATAGTGACCGCCGCCCGGTGCTGATCGTGCGCGGGCAGGGACGCCTCATCGACGCCGCCGCCGCCGAGGATCTCGAGCGCGTCCGCGACTTGCTCGACGATCTCGAGGGGAAGCAGGAGATCGCGACGTTGCTCGACAGCGCGCGGTTGGGCGATTCGACGCGCATCTTCATCGGCGCGGAGAACAAATTGTTCGCACTGTCCGGGTCGTCGGTGATTGCGCGCCCGTTTCGCGGAATCGACGGCCGCGTGGTCGGCGTGGTCGGCGTGATCGGCCCGACACGGTTGAACTATGCGCGAGTCGTGCCCATGGTGGATTTCACCGCCGCAACCCTCTCCCGCCTGATCGGTTGAGAGGCTCAATCCAAAGACGAAGAGAATGATGACCGAAGATAACGCACCCGAAACCGAAGACCTGCGCACCGAGACCGCGGAGGGCGCGCCTGAGCTAGCCGAGCACGACCGCGTGGCGCAGCTCGAAGCCGAGCTGGCCGAAGCCAAGTCGCAGGTCATGTACGCGCACGCCGAGGCGCAGAACGTCCGCCGCCGCGCCGAGAAGGAAGCCAGCGATTCGCGCGCTTATGCGATCACCGGCTTTGCGCGCGACGTGCTGTCCGTCGCCGATAATCTCGAACGCGGCTTGTCGGCGATCCCCGAGGAACTGCGCGGCGACGAGCGGCTCAAGGGCCTGATCGTCGGGCTGGAAGCGACCAAGCGCGAACTCGACGCGGTGTTCCAGCGCAACGGCATCACCCGCATCGCCGCCATGGGCCTGCCGCTCGACCCGAACCAGCACCAGGCGATGCTCGAACTGCCGAGCGATGAGGTGCCGGGCACGATCGTGCAGGAAATGCAAGCGGGATACATGCTGCGCGACCGGCTGCTGCGGCCGGCCTTGGTGGGCGTGGCGAAGAAGGCGGAGTAAGTCATTGCCGTCGTGCCGGACTTGTTCCGGCATCCAAAGCGCCGCTAACGCTATCGTTTGAGGAGAATTGGACCCCGGAACAAGTCCGGGGTGACGGCTCGTTTCACGCACGCTACCGAGCTGTCATGAACGCCAACCTCACCACAGACCGCCCGACCTTCGTGACGCATCTCGAATGCTCGCTGACCGGCGAGCGGTACGAGGCCGACCAACTCCACAATCTCTCTGCAGCCGGCAAGCCGCTGCTCGTGCGCTACGACGTCGCCGCCGTCCGCGGGTTCCTGCCACGCGCGATGGTCGAGGCGCGGGCGACCGATTTGTGGCGGTGGCGCGAATTGCTGCCGGTGCGGCGGACCGAGAATATCGTCAGCCTGGGGGAGATCGAGACGCCGCTGATCCCGATCCCCAAGTCGAGCGGCGGGCCAAACGTGCTGGTCAAGGACGAGGGGCGGCTGCCGACCGGATCGTTCAAGGCGCGCGGGCTGGTGATGGCGGTGGCGATGGCCAAGGAGCTTGGCGTCACGCGCATCGCGATGCCCACCAACGGTAATGCGGGCGCCGCGCTCGCCGCTTACGCCAGCCGCGCGGGGATCGAGACGATCGTCTTTTGCCCCGACGACACGCCCGAGATCAACGTCCGCGAAATCGCCCTACAAGGAGGCCGCGTCTATCGCGTCAACGGGCTGATCGACGAATGCGGCGCGATCGTCGGGCGTGGCGCCGCGGAGGGGCGCTGGTTCGATTTCTCGACGCTCAAGGAGCCGTATCGGATCGAGGGCAAGAAGACGATGGGGCTGGAACTTGCCGCCCAGTTCGGCTGGCAGCTGCCCAAGGCGATCTTTTACCCGACCGGCGGCGGCACCGGGCTGATCGGGATGTGGAAGGCGTTCGCCGAGATGGAAGCGCTTGGCTGGATCGGTCCCCAGCGGCCCAAGATGTTCGCGGTGCAGGCGAGCGGTTGCGCGCCGATCGTCCGTGCGTTCGAGGCGGGTGAGGAGCATGCCGAGCGCTGGGAGGACGCGCATACCGTCGCGGCCGGTATCCGCGTGCCCAAGGCGATCGGCGACTTCCTGATCCTGCGCGCGGTGCGCGAAAGTGGGGGTAGGGCGCTTGCGGTGGGCGACCCCGCGATCCTCAAGGCGGTCGACGATTGCGCCAAGAAGGACGGGCTGCTGCTATGTCCTGAGGGCGGAGCGACGCTGGCGGCCTATCGTCAGGCACTGGCCGACGGCTTGGTCGACGAGGACGACGAGGTCGTGCTGTTCAACTGCGCGACCGGCCTCAAATATCCGATGCCCAAGGCGACCAAGAAGCTCGATAAGGACAACCCGGTCGCGTGGGACAAGCTTTGAAGAATTAGACAGGTTTTTGCCCTTGTCTTGAATCGGGACCGGTAAATTCTTCAAGCAGGTTGAATAACTTGACGGCCCCCGACCAGCCCGCCAAAACAGGTTAACGGCACATTAACGCCGCCGCTTTTCGCATGGCCAACCCGGCGGATTGCTCACGATAAGAAGGGGTCGTAATGAAGACGAAGACATTTTTGCGCGTTGCCGCTGCGGCGGCTGCGCTGACCGCATCCGTGCAGGCCGACGCAGCCAATTTCATATTGAACGATACCGGCGGCACGGCGCTCGGCACCAACGCCCGCAAAGGTTTCGAGATCGCAGCCCTCTATTGGTCATCGGTCCTGACCAACAACGTCACGATCAATCTGAATATCGGCTTCAACACGCTGGGCACCGGTATCCTCGGGTCGACCGGCAGCACGACTGCGCTGCAGTTCAATTCCGCTTATTACGGCGCGCTCGGCACCCATATTACCTCGACAGTGGATGCCTCGGCCGTCGCCACGCTGCGTCCGCTCAGTGCTGGCGCTTTCGGCGTCAACGCTGTGACCGTGCAGGCCAATGCCCTGAACGCAACCAGCACGGGCTATCTCGACACCGCGACGCGTATCGACAATGACGGTTCGCAGAACAATTCGGTCGTGTCGGTCAACACGTCTGTCAACAAGGCGCTGGGCCTGACCACCAATGCCAACGGCCAGGCGATCAATTATGCCCTCGCCGACGGCAGCATCACGTTCAGCGATGCGTTCTCGTTCGACTTCGACCCGACCGACGGTATCGACGCAAACTCGTTCGACTTTATTGGCGTCGCCATTCACGAGATCGGTCACGCACTCGGCTTCCGCAGCGGTGTCGACACGGTCGATGCCTACACCACGCCGGCGCCCGGCTCAACGACGACCTCGGCGACGCTGTCGCGCGCGGGCGCGTTGGAAAATGTCACGGTGATGACGCAGCTTGACTTGTTCCGCTATTCGGCACCGGGCCTGCTCGACTGGTCGACGCAGGGCGTTCCGTATTTCTCGGTCGACGGTGGCGTGACGATGGCGCTCGGTCAGGATGCGCGCTTCGCGACCGGCGTACGCAACGGTGACGGTCGACAGGCGTCGCACTTTAAGGACAGCGCCGCGGGCGTGCCGCAAATCGGCATCCTCGATCCGACGTCGGCCCGTGGGCAGCTGCAAGAAGTCACTGCCCTCGACATCGCGGCATTCGACACGATCGGATGGCAGACGTCGTTCGACGCGCAGCTCAACAGCGGCTACCGCTTCAGCACCGCCGACGCATACCGCGCCTTCGCGGGACAGGCGACGCCGGTCGTCCCGGAGCCGGCCAGCTGGCTGATGATGATCATGGGCTTCGGCCTGATGGGTTACAGCCTGCGCCGTCGTTCGGCCAAGGTGGCTTTCGCCTGATCTGACCACGATCCGAAAAAAGGGCGCGGTGTTCTCGGACACCGCGCCCTTTTTGTATCATGCGCTGGATGATCCGGTCAGATCGTCTGCGCGCGATTCTCGTCGCGGTGCTTCTTCAGATATTTCATGAACGGCGTGCCGCCAGTGCCGACATCGGGATCGTTGCCCGCCCCCGAACTGGCCTGCTTGTTGATGTAGCTTGCCGCATATTCGAGGTGCCGCGTGCGGAAGCGCGCGACTTGTTCGACGCAGGCGTTGAACGCGTCCTTCAGGCCCTCCGCCTGTGTGACGGCAAACTCGCGCAATCGGCTCGACACCTGCAAATCCTCGATGAACGCGCGGTGGGTGCGTGGGCGGTATTGGTGCAACTCGGTTAGAAATTCGCGCAATTCGTCGTTGGTGTGGACGACCTGGAACAGCGCATCCATCGCCGGGACGATCGAGCTTTGCGATCCGGTCTGGCCGCGGAACGGCTGGGGCTGGCCGGCGAACTTTTCGACGCCTTCGTAGATCAGCCCCGCGGGTATCGCCGGGTTGTTCTTCCAGCCGTGGATGTAGGGGCGGACGCGGTTGTAATAGATGTAGGGATCGCACTTCTCGACCATGCGGTCGAAGATCGCGTTGGCCTCGTCCCACACTGCGTTCATTTCGACGAGCATCGCTTCGACCGCCGCCGCGTCGCCGGCATCCGACGCGCGGACCAGCTTGACCGCAAGGTCGAGCGCGCGCCCCGCGACCGCCTCGATCGCGACATGGACGAGGACGAACCAATTCTCGTCCTGGCCGCCGTAAAAGTTCTGGTCCATCGCGATATTATCAAGCGTGACGCCGCCCGATTTGTCGAGGCGGTACCAATTGTCTAGGACGTAGCCGGCATAGTTCATCACCGGCGGGAAGCCGATATGATCGCTGAGCTTGACCAACGGCTGGGCGAGCGTCACCGGCAGGTAGGCTGGCGGGGTCGGCTGGCCCCAGACATAGGCTTGCACCAGGAACGAGTAGCGCACCATCGCGACGCCGATCTCGGCCTCCGACGCATGCGCGAGGAAGCTGTCGATATCGGGGATCGGCAGAGCGCTGAGGAAATGCCGCACGCGGCCGGTGGTCAGCAGTTCCGAGAGCGTCGCCGCCGCTTCCTCGACCTCGGCGAAATCGTCGGGCAGCGTGACCTCGTCGATCTCGGTCTGGGCCAGATAACCGCGGTCGGCCGACAGGCCGTAGTGGGCCAGATCGTGGATAGGCATGTGTCGTCGTTCCTGCAAAACTAGTTTCTTATGTAACCAGTCCTAGCCGCGTCAGCCGCGCTACGCCACCCCGTGATCGCTCCGGAGCGACGGATCGAACGGCAGGATGGTCTGCAATTGCGACAGCGGCGGGGCGCCCGCGAACGCGCCGCCGCGGCCGATCAGGAAGGCGTGGCGGACGATCTCGGCCTGCTGCTCGATCCCGTATTTGCGGAGCGGCCAGCCGGGCTTCACGCTATAATCGTATCGTGCCCAGGGCACGCGCTTCAGCGGCAGGAAGATGCCCGACTGATGCTGCCAGACGTGCGTCATCTCGTGGATGAAGAGGCCCTGCGTGCCCAGATCGGCATGGCTGAAATCGTCGCAATAAGCGGTGCCGTGGGGATGGAAATGGATGCGGCCGCGCGGGCTCATCACGACATTACGCGGCTGAAAGAACGCCCATTTGGCGAGCACGATCCGCACCGGCGCATAGTCGACCGCGTCGCCGAACATCGACCGCGCGAGATCGGTTTCCCCCAGGGTCAGCGGGCGGGCGTCGCTCACGTCAGGACCATTTCGTAGTGGACATCATCGTCTTGCTGGCCGTCGGGCCAGAGGTGAGGATCAGCCCCGGTTTCGCGAAAACCCGCGGCAAGCATCGCCCGACGCGAGGTTTCGTTCGAGCGCCGATGGCTAACGACGATGCGCGCCAACCCTCGCGACCGCGCCCAGGCGATCCGCTCGCGATAGTAGATCGCCGACAAGCCGCGCCCGCGCCATGCCGGGTCGAGCCATGTCATGCCGAAATCCGCTGTCGTTGGATCATCGCGATCGGTGAAAACGCCCGTGATGCCGATCAGATGATCGTCGTCGAACAGGCCGAACAGGGCCTGGCGATCACTTGACAGCAGATCGATCCAGCGACTGTCCGGCGCCGCTTCCTCGTCCGCCAGTGCGCGAAAGAAATTGCCTGGACTCTCGCCCAGAGCCCGTAGGCGGAGGTCACGAAACGCGCGCCAGTCGTCGGAGTCGAACTGGCGAACGGTGATCATTGCGGTGCCGAAGATCCCGGAGGCATGACCTTTGCGTTGACGGTGATCTTCTGCCCGCTGGAGAAGGTGAAGATCAGCGGCGTGGTCGTGCCCGGCTGCACCGCGGGCTTGAGCCCGAACAGCATGACGTGCTTGCCGCCGAGCGCGAACGGGACGTCGCCGCCCGCGCGCACCGCGACGAGCTTGAGCTCGTTCATGCTCTCGATGCCGGCCCTGGAAACGTTCTCGTGCATCTCCGCGCGCGCCGCGTCGGGTGCGGACACGGACGTCAGCGTCTCGTCCTTGGCGCCGCCCTTCAGCGTGAAATAGGCCGAGGACGGTGCGCCCGTTACGGGGGTCAACCGCACCCACGCCTTGTCCACCGACAAAGCGACGGGTTGTTGACAGGCCGCCAGCAAGACGATGGCGGGAACCAGCAATCCGGTCTTCATCTGCAACGCGTCTATCCCCTTGGCCCACTCTGGGAAAATCCCTCCATTTCCTAGGCGCGGCGAATCCTTGCGGCAAGCGAAAGCCCCCCTATATCGCCCTCTGATAGGCGCTCGCATCGCCTCTCGTGAGGGGTGCGGGCTGGGTTTGTTTTTTGATTGAGGGGCCACAGAGGACCAATGGCAAAAGTAATCGGTATCGATCTCGGCACGACCAATAGCTGCGTGGCAGTAATGGAGGGCGGCAAGCCCAAGGTGATCGAAAATGCGGAAGGCGCGCGCACCACGCCGTCGATCGTCGCGTTCGCCAAGGATGGTGAGCGACTGATCGGCCAGCCGGCCAAGCGCCAGGCGGTGACCAATCCCGATTCGACGGTGTTCGCGGTGAAGCGCCTGATCGGCCGCCGCTTCGACGATCCGATCACCAAGAAGGACACCGAGCTGGTGCCTTATGCCATCGTCAAAGGCGGCAACGGCGACGCTTGGGTCAAGGCAGGCGGCACCGATTATAGCCCGTCGCAGATTTCGGCCTTCATTCTGCAGAAAATGAAGGAAACCGCCGAATCGTATCTCGGCGAAACCGTGACGCAGGCGGTGATCACCGTCCCCGCATATTTCAACGACGCGCAGCGCCAGGCGACCAAGGACGCCGGCCAGATCGCGGGCCTCGAAGTGCTGCGCATCATCAACGAGCCGACCGCGGCGGCGCTTGCCTATGGGCTGGAGAAGCAGGACGGCA
>JBDSED010000114.1:0-7619 GCA_039920225.1 Sphingomonas sp. | reverse complement strand
TGGTTGAGCGGGAACAGAACCTCGGCGACGAACTTGCCGCCCTCCTCCAGCACCGCATCGACCGTGTCGGGCGTCGCGTTCGCGAACCCGGGCAGGTTGGCATAGCGGTCGATCCGCAGCACGTGATCGAGCACGAAGCGCGTGTCGCGCACCGGGGGCGTGTATTGCGGCATGGTCAGTCCTTGTCGTTGTCGCGCGCGGTTTCGAGCAGCGCGGTGAATTCGGTCAGTTCGGCGATCGCGGCATCGATGTCGTGTTTCTGCGCGTTGAGCGTGTCGATCCGCGCGCGGCAGCGATCGATCGTGCGCTGGCGCTGCGTACGGCGGCCGTCGCCGACGTCGTAGAGGTCGATCAACTCGCGGATATCGGTCAACGAAAAGCCGACACGCTTGCCGCGCAATATCCAGGCGAGGCGCGCGCGGTCGCGATGCGAATAGACGCGCTGTGTGCCCCTGCGTTCGGGCGCGATCAGCCCTTCGTCTTCATAAAAGCGCAGCGCGCGCGCCGTGACGCCAAACTCGGCCGACAGATCGGAGATCGAGAAATTCTTCTGGTCGGCGAGCGGCTCGATCGCGGCGTTGGAGGGCACCCAAGGCATGAAGATGAATTACTCCGTCTTGACGTTAACGTCAACGCGACCCGCAGAGCATTCGGCCACGCCCATCGCGCAGTGCCGCGGCTTCCGACGGCGAGTCGCTCAGGCGTTCGACGTTGAGCCCCGCCAGCGAAGCACGTCGCGAGCACGCCTTCTGGCACGCGTCGGGTAAGGTCCCCGGCACCGCGATCCGGTCGCCGTCGAACTTCGCGTCGAAGTTGCATCCCGGCGCGCTGGTCAATTCGACGTGCAGCGTTTCCCCCGCCCGCGTCGCCTCGCCAGACCCGCTGCAGAAATAGTCGTTGCCGTAATCGACATAAATCCCGACGCGGAATGCCGTCGCGCTGGGGACGACGCAAATCTTGTCGCGGTCACGGGTGTAGAGTCCTGTCGGGTCGGTGTTTGCAGGGTCGGAGATGACCCCAGCCTCGATCGCCGCGGCTTCGAGGCTGGATGGTGTCGGTCGCGCTTCGGGAGCCGATGGTCCGGAGCAAGCGGTGAGGAGCGTCAACACCAAAACCGTCACCCCGGCCTTGTGCCGGGGTCCGCCTAGCCGCAGGCGATGAACCAAGAGCTTCAAACCTCACCTCTCGTCGCACGACAGACCCCGGCATAAAGCCGGGGTGACGGGAAGGTGTAGCCGCGGATCCACCTCAATCCACGCGCTCCAGCCCACCGCCCGAAATCCGCCGATAAAAGCACGACCGCTCGCCGGTATGACACGCCGGCCCCGCGGCATCGACGATCAGCCACACCGCGTCCTGGTCGCAATCGATCCGCAGCTCGCGTACCGCCATCGTGTTGCCCGACGTCGCGCCCTTGCGCCACAGTTCGCCGCGGCTGCGCGACCAGAACACCGCCTCGCCGCTGTCGACCGTCGCGCGCAATGCCTCGGCGTTCATGTGCGCGACCATCAGCACCTCGCCCGAATCACTGTCGGTGACCACCGCGGTCACCAGCCCATCGGGACCCCATTTCGGATCAAGCGTCAGCCCGGTTTCGCGCGAGTCGGTCATAACCTCACCCTAGCTGCCCACACCGGCGCGACAAAATGCGCGATGCGATGATGACAAACGCGCGACAAAGCCGATCCACGTCACTATATGGCCCTCGCGCCACAGCATCCGGACCCCCTATGCTGACGACCAATCCCTTCGATGACGACAAGCTCCGCGAGGAGTGCGGTGTATTCGGCGTCTCGGGTGCAGACGGTGCGGCCGCCTTGGTCGCGCTTGGCCTCCATGCGCTTCAGCATCGCGGGCAGGAAGCGGCCGGCATCACCAGTTGGGACGGCGCGCATTTCCACAGCCACCGTGCCATGGGCCACGTCGCGGGCAATTTCGACCGCGACGAGATCATGGGCGCGCTGCGCGGGCAAGTGGCGTGCGGTCACGTCCGTTACTCGACCACCGGCGAGACCGCGCTTCGCAACGTTCAGCCGCTCTACGCCGAGCTTGCCACCGGCGGCTTCGCGGTCGCGCATAACGGCAATATTTCGAACGCGATGTATTTGCGCGACGATCTGGTTTCGCGCGGCGCGATCTTCCAATCGACCAGCGATACCGAGGTTATCCTCCATCTCGTCGCGACCAGTTCGTATCGCGACCCGCTCGACAAGTTCGTCGACGCGCTGCGCCGAGTCGAAGGCGCCTATTCGCTGATCGTGATGACCCCACAGGGCATGATCGCGGTGCGCGACCCGCTCGGCATCCGCCCGCTGGTGATGGGGCGACTCGATGGTGCCTATATCTTCGCGTCGGAAACGGTCGCGCTCGACGTGGTCGGCGCAGAGTTCGTCCGCTCGATCGATCCCGGCGAACTGGTGATGGTGGAGGACGGCAAGCTCCGCTCGCTGCGGCCGTTCGGCAACCACGCGCCGCGCCCATGCATCTTCGAATGGGTCTATTTCTCGCGTCCCGATTCGATCGCGGGCGATAGCGACCAGTCGGTTTATTCCGTCAGGAAGGCGATCGGCGCGCAGCTCGCGATCGAATCGCCGGTCGAGGCCGACCTCGTCATCCCGGTCCCCGATTCGGGTGTCCCCGCCGCGATCGGCTATGCCCAGCAATCCGGCATCCCGTTCGAGCTCGGCATCATCCGCTCGCACTATGTCGGACGCACCTTCATCCAGCCCGGCGACCAGATCCGTCGGCTCGGCGTCAAGCTCAAGCACAACGCCAACCGTGCGCTGATCAAGGGCAGGTCGATCATCCTGGTCGACGATTCGATCGTCCGCGGCACCACCAGCCTTAAGATCGTCGAGATGATGCGCGAGGCCGGCGCGCGCGAGGTCCATATGCGGATCGCCAGCCCGCCGACGACCAATTCGTGCTTCTATGGCGTCGACACACCCGAGCGCGAAAAGCTGCTCGCGTCGCGCTTCAGCGTGCCCGGCATGACCGATTTCATCCACGCCGACAGTCTGGCGTTCGTCAGCATCGACGGGCTCTACAAGGCGCTCGGCGAGGCGGGCCGCAACGACATGACGCCGCGTTACTGCGACGCCTGCTTCACCGGCGACTATCCCACGCGCCTGACCGATCACGACGCGATGGACGCCGAATTGGCTCTTCACGAAGCAGCGGAATAAAGATGAAACTCGAAGGACAACTCGCGCTGGTCACCGGCGCGAGCCGGGGGATCGGCGCCGCCACCGCCAGGGCGCTGGCCGCCGAGGGCGCGCACGTCATCCTGACCGCGCGGACGGCCGGCGCACTCGAGGAAGTCGAGGAGGCGATCCACGCCGCCGGCGGCACCGCGACGATCGCCCCGCTGGACTTGACCGAAAGCGATAGCATCGCGCGGCTGGCCACGGCGGTGGCCGAACGCTGGGGCGCGCTCGACGTGCTGGTGCTCAACGCGGCGACGCTCGGCTCGCTGTCGGCGGTGCCGGCCATCGATCCCGGCGAATTCGCGCGCGTGATGACGCTCAATGTCTCCGCCCAAGCCGCCATGATTGCCGCGTTCGATCCGGCGTTGCGCAAGTCGGCGCATGCACGCGTGATCGCCATGACGTCCAGCGTCGGGCGCAAGCCGCGCGCCTATTGGGGCGCTTATGGAGCGTCGAAGGCGGCGATGGAGACGTTGGTGCTCGCTTATGGAGAGGAAGTCGAAGCCGTCAGCAATATCCGCGTCGCGGTGATCGATCCCGGCGCAACCCGCACCAAGATGCGCGAGCGCGCGTATCCCGGAGAAGACCCGAGCAAGGTTAAGCCACCCGAAGACGTCGCCGCGCGGATCGTCGACTTGATCGCCGAGGACTTCGCATCCGGGCATATCGAACGGGTCGGCACCTAAGCTCCCCTCCCTTTCAGGGAGGGGAACGAGTTACCGAGCAGCCGCCTCAAACTTCGCCCACAACGCATTGCGTTTCGCCGATAGATCCTTGCCCGTCGCCGTCGGCCAGGCGCTCAATATCGCGATCACGAGCTTCTTCGCGGGATCGATCATGATGCTCTGCCCGAAAATCCCGATCGCGGCGTAACGCCCGCCCGGCAGCACCCACCATTGATAGCCATAGCCCCCGCCGCCTGCGAAATCGGGACTGGGCAGTATTTGGTTGGTCGTTGCAGCGGCGAACCAGCCGTCGGGCACCACGCCCTTCCCGCCCGACAGCGCGAACATCCCCATCCGTGCATAGTCGCGTAGACTGACAGATAGGCAGCACCCACTGACCTCGTGCCCCGCCGGGTTGACCATCCAGAACGCGTCGCGCTCCATCCCCCAAGGCTTCCACAGCTTCTCGGAGAGATAATCGGCCAGCGTCTTCTTCGTCGCGCGCTCGACCAGCACGCCGATCAGATTGGTCTCTCCGGTCTTGTAGACCCACTTGCTCCCGGGAGCGGTCTCTCGTGGGAGTTTCTCCATATAGGCGACGGTCGGGTCGGCGCCTGGCGGAACTGCCTCACTGAACATCCGCGCGACGTCCGACTTGGGGTCGGTGTAATCCTCGTTCCACTTCACGCCTGAGGTCATCGTCAGCAACTGGCGCACGGTCACACCATCATAGCCGCCCCCGGCCAGATCGGGGATGTAGCGCGTCACTGGATCGTCGATCGATTTGATGTAACCGTCGCGGATCGCCGCGCCGACCAGGGTCGAGGTGAACGATTTGGCGACGGAGAAGCTGGTCCAGCGCCCGTCGGGGCCATAGCCGCGCGCATAGCGTTCGAGCCGGACCTTGCCGTCCTGGACGACGATCATGCCCGCGATGTTGAGCTCGGTCATCGCGTCCTCGAGCTCGCCCTCGGGAATCGCCAGTTGCTTGCCCGCGGGCAGTGGGCGAACCTTGCTGCCCGCCTTGACGACGTGCCCCGGAAACAGCTTCTCCATCGCCGGAAAGTTCTCGTCGCGCTGCTGCTGGTTCCAGAACAGGACCTCGGCCCCGACCTGGCGCAGCTTCGCCGCGTTATCGGGCGTAATCGTCACCGTTTGCGCCGTCGCCGCGCCGGCCAGCACCAGCGCTGCCGCCAAAATCGCTCGTTTCATCACCCCTCCTTCGCCAACGTCACTTGCGCGACATCGATCGCGCCACCGCGAAACCCGCCTTCGCAATACATGAGATAGAAGCGCCACAGCCCGATAAACCGCTTGTCGAAAGCCGGCGGCAACCGCCCGGCGGCGACCACCGCGTCGAACGCTTCGCGCCAACGCCGAAGCGTCTCCGCATAATCTAGCCCAAAGGCGTCCCGGTCGTGCCACGACAACCCGACTTGCTCGGCAAGCGCGCGAAAGCGGCTTTCCGACAGCAGCATGCCGCCGGGAAAAACGTAGCGCTGGATGAAATCGACGTTGCGCGCATAGTCGTCGAACATTGCCTCATCGATGGCGATATACTGAAGCGCTGCCCGCCCGCCGGGCTTAAGCGATCGGGCGATCGTGGTGAGGTAGTCTCGCCAATATTCCGCGCCGACCGCCTCGACCATCTCGATGCTGGCGACGCCGTCATAGCTGCCGGCCACGTCGCGATAATCGACCAGTTCGACGTCGCCCGCGAGCCCCTGTCGCGCCAATCGCGCCTCGGCATAGGCTTTCTGCTCGCTCGACAGCGTGATGCCATGGACGCTGGCGCCGGCCCGCGCCGCCGTTTCGGCGAATGATCCCCAGCCACAACCGATTTCGAGGATACGGTCCCCTGGACCGCAACCGGTGCGGTCGAGGATCGCCCGGAGCTTCTTCTGCTGCGCATCCTCGAGGGATTGGCCGGGCGCGGCGAACAGCGCGCTCGAATAAGTCATGCTCGGATCGAGCCACGCCTCGTAGAATTCGTTGCCCAGATCGTAATGCTCGACGATATTGCGCCGCGCACCCGCCCGGTCGTTACGCCGCGTGCGATGCCATTGCCGACGGAGCCATCGCCCAAAGCCCCGCGCACGCCCGACAGGCGCCAGCGTATGCCTGTTGAGCGCGAACAGTTCGAACAGCGCGACAGGATCGGGGCTTTCCCATTCGCCCGCCGCCCAGGCTTTATACCAGCCCACGGACCCGCCCGTCGCAAGCCGCCACAACGATCGCCACGAATGCAGGATGACGATCGCCTCGGGGCCCGCAACACGCCCGCCGAGCCGGCGCGGCACGTCGCCCGGCAGCGACACAGCAATCGCTCCTCGCGCGATCCCACGATCGATCCGCGCGAGCACACGGGCCCCGATCCATGCGGACGGTCCGCCGGTCGCATTTTGGTTCCTTTGTACCGGCGCATCCATGCGACGATCCATGCACAGCAGCGAAAGTGCTTTCAATGTAGGATTTCGCGTGATCCATACTGCCGGATGACACAGCAACCTATCCAACCCCATCGCGCGCGCTGGACTCCGGCCAAGCAGCGCCTCTTTCTCAAGATCCTGTTCGACACCGGCAGCGTCGCGCGTGCCGCGCAGGCAGCCGGCATGTCGCGGTCGAGCGCGCACCGGTTGCGCGGGCGGCTGGCCGGCACGCCCTTCGATCACGCCTGGACAAATGTGCTCGCGGAGCATCGGCGGCGGCTGGCCGATCCTTTCGATCGCGCGGCCCGGGCCCAACCGGCGGCGCGTTGACGGTGTCCGGCGGCTGCTTCGCAGGCGCCAAGGGGACGCCGGAGCGCCGCGCAGCCGGCGCGCGGTCGGCGCGAAAGTGGCGCGGCAATGTCGCATTACCGCGGCGTCGCGGTCGCATCGCCGGCGCAAACGGGCGGTATCGCCGCGATAGTGTGAACGATGTAACCTTTGCCGGGAAGTCAGCGCACCTTGTGGCCCGCCGCCAGCGCCCTCTCGCGCGCCTCGCGATGCCCGATGATCTTGTCGGGATAGCCGCTCGGCCGATGGTCCGGATCGTGGATCTGGTAGTCAGGCACGTCCCGCAATTCCGGCACCCACTCGCGGATATAGTCGCCCGCGTCGAACTTCTCCGACTGGACCAGCGGCGCCATGATGCGGCCCCACATGTTCGCGTCGATCCCGGTACCGGCGACCCACTGCCAATTAACGCTGTTGTTGCCGTAATCGGCGTCGACCAACGTGTCCCAGAACCACGCCTCGCCCTCGCGCCAGTCAATCAGCAGGTGCTTGATAAGGAAACTCGCGGCGATCATCCGCACGCGATTGTGCATCCGGCCGGTCGCCCACAATTGGCGCATCCCGGCATCGACGATCGGATAGCCGGTTTGACCCTGCTGCCAGGCGCGCAGGTCGGCTTTTGCCGCGTTGCCCGACCGCCAAGGCAGCGCGTCGAAGCGCTCGCGGCCATTCTTCGATGCGTAGTCGGGCAGTTGCAGGATCACGTTCTGCGCATAATCGCGCCAGGCCAACTCGCCGAGGAAGGTCCTAGTCGATCCTCCCTTTCCCGCGATTCGGTGCCAGACATAGCCGGGCGACGCCTCGCCGAAATGGAGATGTGGCGACAGGCGCGAACTGCCGTCTACCGACGGCAGGTTGCGGCGCTCGTCATATTCTGCCGCCACATCGACGAAATCGTCCACGCGATCATGCGCGCCCGCCTCCCCCGGCGTCCATTCCCTGGCGAAACCGGTCGCCCAGTCGGGCTTGGT
>JBDSED010000113.1:0-11973 GCA_039920225.1 Sphingomonas sp. | reverse complement strand
CTCGGCCAATATCGGTCCGAATGGCGATACGGCGGTGTTCTTTGGTCTGTCGGGTACGGGCAAGACGACCCTGTCCGCCGATGCCAGCCGCACGCTGATCGGCGATGACGAACATGGCTGGTCGGACACGGCGGTCTTCAATTTCGAAGGCGGCTGCTACGCCAAGATGATCCGGCTGTCCGCCGAGGCTGAGCCCGAGATTTTCGCCACCACCAAACGCTTCGGGACGGTGCTCGAAAATGTCGTCATGGACCCGGTAACGCGTGTCCTCGACCTCGACGATCACACGCTCGCGGAGAACAGCCGCGGCGCCTATCCGATCGACTTCATTCCGAACAGTTCGGTCGAGAATATGGGTCCGGTGCCCAAGAACGTCATTTTCCTGACGGCGGACGCCTATGGCGTGCTGCCGCCGATAGCGAAGCTGACGCCCGAACAGGCGATGTATCATTTCCTGTCGGGCTATACCGCGCGCGTGGCCGGCACCGAGATCGGCGTAACCGAGCCCGAGGCGACCTTCTCGACCTGTTTCGGCGCGCCGTTCATGCCGCGTCATCCGTCGATCTACGGCAATCTGCTCAAGGAGCGGATCGCCAAGGGCGGGGTCGATTGCTGGCTGGTCAACACCGGCTGGTCGGGCGGCAAGGCGACGATGCCCGGGATCAAGCGGATGCCGATCAAGGCGACTCGCGCGCTGCTCAACGCGGCACTCGACGGCAGCCTGAAGTCGGCGGAATTTCGCAAGGATCCCAATTTCGGCTTCATGGTGCCCGTCGCCGTCACCGACGTCGATTCGGGCATCCTCGACCCGCGCGAGGCTTGGTCGAACAAGGCCGAATACGACGCGACTGCGGCGACCCTGGTCGACCTGTTCGTCGAGAATTTCGCGCAATTTGCGGATCAAGTCGACGAAGGGGTGCGACAATCCGCCCCCCGCGCCGCCGCCTAACGCTGCCCGATCATCGTCGGGCCCTCAGAAAGCCCGACTATGACCGACCATTCGACCCGTTTCTTCGCCGACGACGCCGCCGTCCGCCACGTGGGGGAGGGGTTGCTCGCGCGCACTCTGCCAACGGCGGAGTGGACGCACGAAGCGCATCTCGCATCCTGCCTCTGGCTGCTGGTCGAGCGCCCCGATATCGATCCCGAGCGCGATCTGCGCGCGATCATCTCGGGCTATAACGAGTCGGTTGGCGGCGTGAACGATACGACGCAGGGGTACCATCACACGATCACGATGGCGTTTCTGGCCGGCGTGCGAGCTTTCCTGACTCGCTGCGATCTGGCGTTGCCGCTGGCGGCAAAGGTCAACGCGCTGCTCGCATCGCCCGAAGGCCGCCGCGACTGGCCACTGACGCTCTATTCGCGTGACCAGTTGTTCTCGGTGGACGCCAGAATGGGCTATGTCGTGCCTGATCTCGCTTCCTAGCGCCCGCGCGACGGTCTATTCTGCGCTCGCCAGCGCCTCTCGCTCTCGCTCAACCGATAAGGACCGCTCCATGTCCATCCTCGACGGCATCCTCAGCCAGGTCGCTTCGAACGTCGATATCAAGAACCTGGCGGCCAAGGTAGGCATCTCACCCGAACAGGCCGAAGCCGCCGTCGCCGCGCTTGGCAAGGCGCATCCGCAACCGGGAAGCACGGTCGATGGCGCAGCCACCGAAACCGGGCTCGACTCGGGCGTTCTCGGCCAAATCGTCGAGCATATCGGCGGCGAGGGCGCGCTCGGTCAGTTCGCCGGGCTGCTCGGCGGCGAAGGCGGCGGGATCATGGACAAATTGGGCGGCCTCGCCGGTGGTCTCTTCGGTGGTGGCAAGGCCTAAGGGTCCCCGCAATATCGAGAGAGACTTAAACTAGCGGCTCCACCAGCAATACGCTCCCGGCCGCGCCCGTAATCCTTACCCGCGCGCCGGCAGGCATGTCGGGGCCGTTCGCGGTCCACGCGCCGTCGCCGACCTTGACCCGGCCTTCGCCACCGACGATCGGCTCGCACACCTCGACCGTCCGGCCGATGAGGTTGGCGGTGCGGTCGTTCATGCCCGGCACCCCTGCAGTCGATGGGCTGCGATGATACCAGCGCCGGCCGAACACCACGGCAACCCCGCTGAACAGCGCGAAGATCAGTGCCTGGACGATCGGATGCAGATCGGGGGCGATCAGCATCACGAACCCCGTGACCGCCGCGCCGACCGCTAGGAAGATCATGAAGAAGCCCGGCGCGAGCACCTCCAGAATCGCGAGCACCAGCGCCGCGGCAAGCCACAGCGCGCCCATACTGAACTCGATGCCGAACAGGATCATTGCGGGCTCCGCGTGCGTGGCACGGTGACGCTGCCGGCCGAGCCGCCGTCACCGCCATTGCCCCATGCTTCCTTGGCGAGCTCGCCGATCCCGCCGAGCGTGCCCATCAACTGAGTCGCCTCGACCGGGAACAGGATCGTCTTCGCATTGGGCGAGGTCGCGAACATGCCGATCGCCTCGACATATTTCTGTGCGATGAAATAGTTGATCGCCTGGGTGCTGCCGCCTTCGATCGCGTCGGACACCATCTTGGTCGCGGTGGCCTCGGCTTGCGCCGACCGCTCGCGCGCCTCGGCGTCGCGGAACGCGGCTTCCTTGCGGCCCTCGGCTTCGAGGATCTGCGCCTGCTTCATGCCTTCGGCGCGGTTGATCTCGTTCTGACGCGCGGCTTCGGATTCGAGGATCGTCGCGCGCTTTTCGCGCTCGGCCTTCATCTGCCGAGTCATGGCGTTGACGATGTCGGCGGGCGGGCGGATGTCCTTGAGTTCGACGCGGGTGATCTTGACGCCCCAACTCTCCGTGGCGTGATCGACGACCTGCAACAGCCGCGTGTTGATCTCGTCGCGCTTCGACAAAGTCTCGTCGAGGTCCATCGAGCCCATCACGGTGCGCAGGTTGGTGGTCGAGAGCTGCATGATCGCGACGTAGAGGTCGCTGACTTCATACGCCGCCTTGGCCGCGTCGAGCACCTGGAAGAACACGACGCCGTCGACCGCGACCATCGCGTTGTCTTTGGTGATGATCTCCTGCCCCGGAATGTCGAGCACTTGCTCCATCATGTTCACGCGCCGCCCGATCCGGTCGAAGAACGGGACGATGATGGTGAGGCCGGGCTGTGCGGTGTTGGTGTATTTGCCGAACCGCTCGACCGTGTATTGATATCCCTGACGCACGACCTTCACGCTGCTCAGCATGAACATTAGCACCAGGAGCAGCACCAGCCCCGCAATCACGACACCCATAGTCATCGTATTCCCCCGGATTGTAGTCCCCCCACTTTAGCAGAACCGCGGCGGCGTTATAGCGAAATGCGACACGGGCTGGCGCGGCGCGGGGGTGTTGGTTACATGGGCCGCCAACCTTCGATTCGACAGATTGGCATCTCCCCATGGACATCCGGCTCGGCCTGACCTTCGACGACGTTCTGCTGGTCCCGGCGGAATCCGAAGTGTTGCCGAGCGAGGCGCAGACCCACACGCACCTGACGCGCGACATCAAGCTGGCGATTCCGGTGATCTCGTCGGCAATGGATACCGTGACCGAGGCGGATATGGCGATCGTTATGGCGCAACTGGGCGGGATCGGCGTGCTCCACCGCAATCTGTCGGTCGAGGAACAAGTCGCCGCGGTGCGTGCGGTCAAGCGCTACGAGAGCGGCATGGTGGTCAACCCGATCACCATCGCGCCTGACGCGACGCTCGCCGAGGCACAGGCGCTGATGACCAAACACCGGATCAGCGGTATTCCGGTGACCGAGAAGAATGGTCGGCTAGTCGGCATCCTGACCAACCGCGACGTCCGCTTCGCTGGCAATCCTGCGCAGCCGGTCAGCGAACTGATGACGCGGGACAATCTTGCGACCGCGGCGGTCGGTGTGGGGCACGAACAAGCACGATCGCTGCTCCACCAACGGCGGATCGAGAAGCTGCTGGTGGTCGACGACGACTACCGCTGCGTCGGGCTCATCACCGTCAAGGATATCGAGAAAGCGGTCAATTATCCCGACGCGACCAAGGATTCGACGGGTCGGCTGCGCGTCGCAGCCGCCACCACCGTTGGTGACCAGGGCTATGACCGCACGGCGGCCTTGGTCGATGCCGAGGTCGATCTGGTTGTCATCGATACGGCGCACGGCCATAATCGCGACGTAGCGCGCGCGGTGGAGCGCGTGAAGAAGCTGAGCAATTCGGTCCAGGTGATCGCCGGCAACATCGCGACTGCCGAAGCAGCGAAGGCGCTGATCGGCGCGGGTGCGGACGGGATCAAGGTCGGGATAGGGCCGGGATCGATCTGCACCACGCGCGTGGTGGCTGGCGTCGGCGTACCGCAGCTGACCGCGGTGATCGACTGTGCCGAGGAAGCCGCCAAGTCGAACATCCCGGTGATCGCCGATGGCGGCATCCGCACGTCGGGCGACATGGCGAAGGCACTGGCGGCGGGCGCCTCGACGTGCATGATCGGGTCGCTGCTTGCGGGCACCGAAGCAGCGCCGGGCGAGACGTTCTTGTATCAGGGCCGCGCGTACAAATCGTATCGCGGCATGGGGTCGGTCGGCGCGATGGGCCGCGGATCGGCCGACCGTTACTTCCAGGGCGACATCAAGGACCAGATGAAGCTGGTGCCCGAAGGGATAGAAGGCCAGGTCGCGTTCAAGGGTCCGGCGCGCGACGTCATTCATCAGCTCGTCGGCGGCATCCGCGCCGCGATGGGCTATACGGGCTCGCGCACCATCGCTGACTTACAACAGCGCGCGCAATTCGTGCAGATCACCGGCGCGGGGCTGAGCGAAAGCCATGTCCACGACGTGACGATCACGCGCGAAGCGCCGAATTATCCGACAAGATAATTCCCCGCCCGCTCGCGGGAGGGGCTAGGGGAGCACATGTCGCATCACGCAGCCGTTAGACAAGCCCTCCGCCAACCCCTCCCGCAGGCGGGAGGGGAGCCATGACCCCCGGTGCGCGGACTCAGGCGGCGATCGAGTTGCTCGACCAGATTATCGACGCGGCGCGCGAAGGCGGGGCAGCCGCCGACAAGTTGATCGCGCGTTATTTCTCCACGCGGCGCTACGCCGGATCGAAGGACCGCCGTGCGGTGCGCGAGCTCGTCTATGCCGCGATCCGCCGCGCGGGCGAGATGCCCGAAAGCGGGCGGTCCGCAATGGTCGGACTGGCGCGCGACGACGATTCGATTGCCGCCGGTTTCGATGGATCAACGCATGGTCCGGCGCCGATCGCCGACGATGAAGCGGCGGCCAAGGCGGGCACCGCACCGACGTGGATCGGCAAACGCTTCAGGGCATCCGACATCGATCCCACCGAAGCTGCCGCGTTGGTCGAACGGGCACCGCTCGACGTTCGGGTCAACCGGCTCAAGGACGGCGATCCCGATACGCTTTTCGCCGAGCTGGGCGCAGAACACATTGCCGACCTTCCCGACGCTCTACGTCTACCCTCGGGCACGTCGATCGACGCCAGCGAGGTGTTTCGCAGCGGCCTGGTCGAAGTGCAGGACGCCGGCAGTCAGATGGTGACGATCGCGGCCGCGGCCACGCCGGGCATGGCCGTGATCGACCTGTGCGCGGGGGCGGGGGGCAAATCGCTGGCGCTCGCGGCGATGATGGCGAACGAGGGCACCATCCTAGCCACCGACACCGATCGCGGGCGGCTGTCGCGGCTTCCGCAGCGTGCCGAGCGTAGCGGGGCATCGATCATCGAGACGCGATTGCTGAATCCGAACGGCGAAAGCGAGGCGCTCGCCGATTGGAACGGTCGCGCCGACGTCGTGCTGATCGATGCGCCCTGCTCGGGGACCGGCACTTGGCGGCGCAATCCGGAAGCGCGGTGGCGGCTGACGCCGGCGCGGATCGTGCGGTTGGTCGATACCCAGCGACGCTTGCTCAGCATCGCGGCGCCGTTGGTCAAGCCAGGGGGTGCGATGGTCTATATTGTCTGCTCGCTGCTGGATGAGGAAGGCGCGGAACAGATCACGCGGTTCCTTTCCGGGCATCCGGGGTGGGTGACCGAGCAACCGATGCCGTTCGGTCGCGAGCGCGGCTCGGGTCGCCGATTGACCCCGCTGCACGATTCGACCGACGGCTTTTTTGTCGCGCGTCTTCGTCGCCCATGCTAGCCGCCTAGCCACTGTGCCCCGTCCGGAGACGATCATGCGCCTGTTACCCGCTGCGCTCGCCCTTAGCTTTGCGGCGCTCAGCATTTCGACGTCGTTGAGCGCGCAGCGCGCCGACACCGCGGTCGATCCGCGCTCGATGGCGCTACTCGCGCAGGGCCGTGCGGCAGCATCCGCGGGCAATCTGGACCAGGCGACTGATCTCATCGAAACCGCACTGGCGGTCGATCCGCGCAATCGCGCCGCGTTCATCGAGCTTGCCAACGTCGCCGAGCGCCAACAATTGCCGGGCAAGGCGATCCGCCTATATCGCGAAGCCTTGCTGATCGAGCCCAACGATCCCGGCGCGTTGCGCGGGCAGGGCGAAGCGTTGGTCGCCAAGGGAGCGTTGGGGCCCGCACGCGAGAATCTCGCCAGGATCAAGACGCTGTGCGGCAAGAAACCGTGTCCCGACGCAATCTCGCTGACCGCGACGATCGCGAAGGGCCCACCGCCGAGCGCTGCGCCGGCGGCCAAGGTGCCGGAAAAAACCGCCGACGCTAAGTAAGCGCACGCGCCAGGGCCACGAATTCCCCGACCGATAAAGTCTCGGCGCGGCGCGCCGGATCAATGCCGATCGTCGAGAGTGCGTCGACCGCGCCGGGCATAGTTTTAAGGCTTTGCCGCAACATCTTGCGCCGCTGGCCGAACGCTGCGGCGGTGACGCGCTCAAGCGTTGCGAACGCCACGCCCGGTGGCGGTTCGACCGGCTCGATATGCACCACCGCCGACATCACTTTGGGTGGGGGCGTAAAGGCCGAGCGATGCACGGTCATCGCGATCTTCGCGGTCGAGCGCCATTGGGCCAGCACCGAGAGCCGGCCGTAGGCGTCGCTGCCCGGCGCGGCGACGATGCGGTCGGCGACCTCGCGCTGGAACATCAGGGTGAGGCTTTGCCACCATGGCTGCCACCCCGCCGACAGCCAACGCACCAGCAGTGCGGTGCCGACATTGTAGGGCAGGTTGGCGACGATATGCGGGCGTCCGACGAAAAGCGCCTGGACGTCGATCTCCAGTGCGTCACCCTCGATCAGGCGGAGCTTGCCTGAATAAGCCGCGGCAAGTTCGTCGAGCGGCGGTATGCAACGACGGTCGCGCTCGATCGCCGTGACCTTTGCGCCCGCCGCCAGGAGCGCGCGGGTCAAGCCGCCCGGGCCTGGGCCGACCTCGAACACGTCTTCTCCCGCCAGACAGCCCGGAACTGCCGCGATCCGCGCGAGCAACTGGCCGTCGAACAGGAAATTCTGACCCAGCGCCTTCGACGCCGACAGACCGTGCCGCGCGATCACTTCGCGCAGCGGCGGCAGGTCGACGGCGGTCACGGGATCGAGAGCGCGTCGGCGCGGCGGCGCGCGGCGTCGGCGGCGAGGCGGATCGCAGCGATCATCGCGCCCGGCTCGGCGCAATTCTGCCCGGCGATGCCGAACGCGGTGCCGTGATCGGGCGAGGTGCGGACGATCGGCAGGCCCAGGGTGATGTTGACGCCTTCGTCGAAATGCAGCGTCTTGAGCGGCACCAGCGCCTGGTCGTGATAGCAGCAGATCGCTGCGTCGTACTTCGCGCGCGCGCGGGCATGGAACATCGTGTCGGCCGCCAGCGGCCCGGTCGCGTCAATCCCCTCGGCCTGCAGCGCCTCGATCGCCGGGATGACGATGTCGATCTCCTCGCGCCCGATCGCTCCGCCTTCGCCGGCATGCGGGTTGAGCCCGGCAAAGGCGAGGCGCGGCGCGGCTACCCCGAAATCGCGGACCAATGCGCGGGCGGTAACGCGCGCCTTGGCGATCAGCAGCGCCTGCGACAACAAACCCGGCACGCTTGCTAGCGAAACGTGAGTGGTCGCGGGCACCACGCGCAACGTCGGGCCGGCGAGCATCATCACGGTCGCGCTGGCGGCGACGCCGACACGTTCGGCGACGAACTCGGTCTGGCCGGGATGCGTGAAGCCGATCTGATACATTTGCGCCTTCGACACCGGCCCGGTGACCAAGGCAGCCGCGGCCCCCGCGCTGGTCAGGCCCGTTGCGAGTTCGAGCGCGTGGAGCGCGCAGCGCGCACCCTCCAGCGTGGGGTGACCTGGCTCGATATGGCCTGCGCACTCGACCGTCAGCACGGGCAGCGCATCGCCGAACACCGCTGCCGCCTCGTCGGGCGCGCCGATCCGTTCGATAGGCCCGTCCCACACTCGTGCGATGGCTCGCCCGTCACCGACCGCGAAGAACGGCGCAAGCCGCTCTTCTGTCCGCCGCGCCCACGCCTTGGCAAGAATCTCCGGACCGATCCCCGCGGGGTCGCCCATCGCGACCGCCAGCGGGGAGGGAAGCATCACGTCACGGCCTCGATCAGCGATATTCGATGATCGCGTCGCGCCGCAGGTCGCGCAGGATTTTGGCGGCACGCAAATTGACGCGCACCTGTTCCATCTGGTTCTGCAATTGCCCGGCGCTCGGCAAGTTGCCCGAAGGCGCATCGGTAACGCCGCACAGGACCAATGCGCTGATGCCCTCGGTCGCCGATCCGAACGGCGGGGTCGCTTGGCCGACCTGCATTCTCAGGACCATGTCCTGCAGCGCGGGCGGCAAGTCGCGCACGGTGAGCTGGTCGTTATCGACGACCTCGGCGCCGATATCCGCCGCCGCCTTGGCCACGCTGCCGCATCCATTAATACCCTGCAGCGTCTTGGCGAAAACAGCGGCACGCTCCTGCGCTTGTTCTTGCGTTGTACCGGCAGGGAAGGCGACCTTTATCTGCTTCAGACTCAGCTTCGCCCCACGCGGATCCGCGCCCAGCACCGTCCTTTTGTCGACCATATACAGGATCGAGAGCCCGCCCGAATTCTCGATCGGACCAGCAAGCTGTCCGACCTGCATCTCGGTCGCGGCAGCTGCAAGTTCGGTCGGCAGCGCCGCACCCCGGACCCAACCAAGCTCGCCACCGTCCTTGGCGGTTGTGGTTTCGGACATGGTGCGCGCGTAATAATCGAACGGCGCCTTGCCGGCCTTCATATCCTCGATTGCCTGGCGCATCGAGGCCAACACGGCGCCGACGCGGTCGGGCGTGGCCGACACGTAGATTTCGCGCAGATGGAATTCGGGGGTTCCCTTGGCCGCGTTCATCGCGTCGAGGATTTTCTTCACTTCCTCGTCGCTGACGTTGATCCCGGGCTCGACCCGACGGCGCAGGAAACGTTGCCAGGCGAGTTCACCTTCGATTTGGCGGCGGATCGACCGCGGCGACGACCCTACCGAGCGCAGGAACGGACCGAACTCCGCGGGCGTCTTGCCGAAATTGGTCGCGACCTTCTCGAAAGCTTGGTCGAGTTCGACCGAGGTCACCGTAATATCCTCGGTCTTGGCCTGCTGGATTTGCAGCGCTTCGTCGATCAGCCCGCGCAACACCGTCAGGCGCAACTGGTCCGCTTCTTCGGGCTTCAGCTTGAATTGATTGGCGGTGATGATCAGCGCCATCCGCTGATCGACGTCCGTGCCGGTAATCACCGTGCCGTTGACGATCGCGGTCGGCTTGCGGACGTTGGGGTCGAGCTTGCCGAAGATCTGAAGATTGCTAGGGATATTGAGGCCGGTCTCCGGCACGGTCGAATCCGGCACGGTCTGCGCCAGCGACGTGCCGGCAATCGCGAACAGGGCAGTTCCGGCAAGAGCGCGCGAGAAACGCGACGACGTCGAAAGAAATGTCACTTAGTCAAAACCCCATGAACACGCGGGCGCACCCGAAAATCCCCGTGCGCTTGCCCAATATCGGATGAACCTCTGCTTAGCGGCCCAAATTCTTGAAGGCCAGCGTCAACAGGAAGCTGTTGCCGCGCCGCGCGTCGCCGGTGGTCTGATAGTCGCGGCGCCAGGTCAGGCCGAGACGGAGGCAGTCGTCTTCATATTCCACACCGAGCCGGTGGCGCACCGGATCGAACCCGTCGGCCTGCGAGGTCGGATCTTCGGCGCGATCGGTCAAATCGACGGTCGCCGATCCGAAGATCGACCAGAACTTGGCGAAGGCGACGCGCCCCCCGACGCGGGCCTCTTCGCGATCGCGCAAATCCTCGAGCGTCGGCGCGATGTCGCGGTTGAGCCGCAGATATCCGACGATGATATACGTTCGCTTCGACCCGACCGTAGCGTCGATTTCGTTGCGGCGGATCGCGAGATTATCCTTGTCGAGCCGGTAACGGTGGACGAACGACACGAAGTCGCGAACGCGCACCTCGGTTCGCCCGACGATGTCGGACCAGCGATCGGTCAGGCCGGTGCCGTCGGGGAAGATCGTGGGCTTGCTCGACAGACGATAGCTCTCGCCGATCGTCGCGTTGATCGCGACGCCGGGCAAGTCGAGCGCGTAATCGACGCCGACGGTGAATCGCGTCGAATCCTCCCAGCGGTCGTATCCGGGGAAGCGATTCAGCGCGAACAGGTTCGAATCCTCGAGATCGACCGCGCGCGCATCCTCGTTAGGGACCGACAAATTTCCGGCCGGCGGCGACGCGACGATCTGGAAGCGCGGCGTCAGGCGCTGCGTCCCGCCCATGAACGGGCCGACGAACGGCCATTTTACGTCGAGTGCGAGTGCAGCGATGGCTCGGGAATGGATACCGCTGTTGCCGCGATAACTGGGAACCGTCGTCGCCAGAATGTCGTCGACGTTGTAGACGTCGCCGCGCGCATAGGCGGTCAGCGTGACTTCCTGCCCCCAGGGCGTGAGCCGTCGTAAATCCCACCGCGCGCTGGCGAACGCGCGCTGCGTGTCCTGACCGGCGGTGCGCGTGATGCCGAGCGTGTTGAGCTGCAACGCAATCCTGCCGCCCACGACTCCGTCGATGCGGCGGCGATAATCGATTTCGGGCAGCGCGATCGGCTGCAGACCCTGTCGGTCGCCGAGCCGCAGCGTCTGCGTCGCCCAGCCGGTGATTCCCAGATAGCTGTTGGGATCGATCCGCTCGACACCAACCGTCGATCGCAGCCGGTCGTCGTTCGAAATGTCGTAGCGGCGAAGGAACGTGCGATCGGTGGTGAGCCGCAGCGACGCCGCCACCGACCAATTGGGATCGAGCTGAAACCGCGCGACCGCGTCGACATAGCCTCGAAACGCGCTCGTCGAGGCGACCGGCGTCACGCTCAGGAAATCGATTTTGGGTGAGACCGTGGCGTAACCGGTGATCTTGTAAGCGCCCTTGCTGTTGAGCGCTTCGTATTGCGCCTGGGCCATTGGAGCGACGGCCGTGAAAATGTGCGGCGTCACCGTCAGGCCGCGGTTGGGGGCGAGCCGGAAATAATAAGGCAACGCGACTTCGAACCCGTTCGTGCGGCTATAGCGGATGTCAGGGCTGAGAAGGCCGCTGTCGGCGCCGTCGCCGACCGGGTTGGACAGTTTGGGCAAGGGGATCGTTGCAAGCCCGAACAAGTGAAACCGCGCGCCGGTGTAATAGATACGCTCGCGGTCCGGGCGATAAACCACTTTGACCGCGGTGATCTTCCACGATGGATTCTTCGGGCAACCGCCCGAGTCGGTCACAGCGCATGGGGTGTAGGCAGCGGTGCGCAGCGTCACGACGCCGTTCTCGTCGCGGATACCCTTGACCGCGGCCAGCCGTCCGCCCTGTTCGAGTACGACCAGCATATTGTCGACCACGCCGTCCTTCAGCGAGTCGGTCAGGTCGATGCTGTCACCGTACGCGACGTCGCCTTGCGGATTGACGATCGCAATATTGCCGGTCGCGGTGACGGCACCGGTCTTGCGGTTCCAGACCACCTTGTCGGCGCGCAGGCGGTTGCCCTC
>JBDSED010000112.1:0-16651 GCA_039920225.1 Sphingomonas sp. | reverse complement strand
CGGCCGACGTCGGCCGCGGGCGCCGTGGGATCAAGCCGGCTCTGACACCGCCGCCGCTTTGGCATTGTCGCGCCCGACGGCCATCTGGGTCAACTTGTCGTCGGTGGCATATTCTTCGTCGAGCGTTTCCTGGAGGATACTTGCGATCTCGCCGCGGCCGAGTTGGTTGGCCCAGGCGATGAGGGTGCCGTAGCGGGTGATCTCGTAATGCTCGACCGCTTGCGCCGATGCGATCAGTGCGGCGTCGAGGACTGCCTTGTCAGCGATATCACCGGCGACATGGTTGGCCTCCTTGATGATCCCGTCGATTGCCGGGCAGGTCGCGCCCTTGGGCTCCTCGCCGATCATGCCAAACACGCGCTCGAGCCGCGCGATCTGGCCCTCGGTCTCTTTCAGGTGGGTCTCGAAGCCCTGCTTGAGCGCGGGGTCGGTTGCCTTATCGATCATCGTCGGCAGCGACTTGGTGATCTGCTTTTCCGCGTAATAGATGTCCTGCAGCTGATGCAGGAACAGGTCATCGAACGTCGCGATATCTTTGGTGAACAAGCCCATCGTGAGTCTCCTGTGCAGGGTCGGTTCGCCGGGCGCGAAAGGGGGAAAGCGCCCGGCGTGCCGATTCAACGGACGATCGGTTTTTCAGTTTCGGCGAATCGTGCTGATCGACATCAGGCGTGCCTCTATTTCGATGCGAGCCGCGCCACGGCTCATTGTGCACTGCAGCATAAGCGCCTACCTGAGAGACCAGACAACGAAGGGTTTCCCGATGATGCACTATATCAACGCGATCGATCGATTCATGACGGCGGGGTTCGATACGTGGAATGTGTCGCTCAAGATCGCCGAGACGATGGCCGCATCGCAGACGGTGATTACCGCCCGGATGGCGATGCTCGGCAATGGGCTGGAACATCCCGGCCAACTGCCCTTCGTCGAGTTCAGCCGGCTGGTGCCGGAGAAAGCTGCCGCGTTCGGCAAGGCGAATGCCGGGGCAGCCCAAGCGCTGCGGAGCGGCGGCGGCTCGCCCAAGGCGACGATGTCCGACAGCATGGTCCTGCTCGATTGGTGGGAGACCTCGATCCGAGCGGCAGCGGCATGGTGGACGCCGGTCCACGCCCAGGCCCTTGCGAACGCCCGCCGCCTTACCTGACGGTGCCGTGCGGCTAGGGCGCGCTAGTCGCGCCACGCCTCCATCGCGTCGTCATAATCGGCGCGAACGTCATCCAGCTTGCGCTGGAGCCTGGCGAGTTCGGCATCGCGTTTCGCGTTGAGCTGTTGACGCTCGCGACGGAGCGTTTCCTCGCGATCGCGTATCGCGTCGGCCGCCTTGGCGTATTCCCCTTCGGCACGCTGAAGAGCCTGCTCGGCAGAGCCCAGTTTCCGGCGCCCCGGCTTAGGCTTCGGCCTTACCGGCTTCGCGGTTTTGTCGCTGGCGGTCGGTGCAGGGGCTGATCGGGGCGTCGGGGATTTGGGTAATGCGGCCAAATGCTGCTCGGTCGTGCCGCGGACTCGCTTGATCACCTGTCCCGGCTTCGCCAGCGGCTCCTTGGTAAGCGCGGGGTCGGTGACAACCGCCGCCATGCCGCGCGCGAACAGATTGGCGTCGGCGCCCCATGCCTCGAGCGCGGCCTTCCGGCTCGGCGCCGCGACATAGGCGTCGTGGAAGCCGATCGGCGTGCAGAAGACCTTGAGCGCGCGGGGCATCCGGGGGGGCGCCTTAGATGACCCCAGTCCCGCCGTTCGCTCCGATGACGCTGCCAGTGGTGAAGCTGTTCTGCTCCTCCGCCAGCATCACGTACAGTCCGCCCAGTTCGACCGGCTGCCCCGCGCGCCCGATCGGCGTGTCCTGGCCGAATTCCTTGAGCTTGCCCTCGAGCTGGCCGCCCGAGACCTGGAGTGGGGTCCAGACCGGTCCCGGCGCGACCGCGTTGACTCGGATGCCCTTGCTCGCCAGCTGCTTGGCGAGCCCCTTGGTGAAGATCTCGATCGCGCCCTTGGTCGTCGCATAGTCGAGCAATTCCTCGACCGGGTTGAAGGAATTGACGCTGGCAGTGTTGATGATGGTCGAGCCCGGCTTCATTGCCGCGGCCGCCGCCTTCGACAGCCAGAACATCGCGTAGACGTTGGTCTTCATCGTGCGGTCGAACTGCTCGTGGCTGATGTCGGCGATCGATTCCTGCGCCTGCTGATAACCGGCATTGTTGACCAGAATGTCGAGTCCGCCAAGTTCCTTGGCCGCTTGGTCGATGAGCGAGAGGCAGAAGGCTTCATCGGTCAAGTCGCCGGGCAATTGCACCAGCGTCGCGCCGTCCTTGTCGAACACCGCCTTCAAATCGTCGGCGTCGGCCTGTTCGCGCGGGTGATAGTTGATCGCCACCGCAGCACCCTCGCGGGCGAAGGCGATCGCCGCTGCCCGCCCGATCCCCGAATCGCCGCCCGTCACCAGCGCCTTGCGCCCGGTCAACCGGCCCGTGCCGACATAGCTATCCTCGCCACTGTGGGGCACCGGGTCCATGTCGCGTTGCAGCCCTGGCCATTCCTGCGGCTGCTCGGCAAAGCCCTTGCTGTGAAACTTGTCCTGCGGGTCGATCAGCAGCGCATCGGTCATCGTCAAACTCCTTCGCATCGCCAACTTCGCAAGCACCGGATGGTTCAATGCGAATCGAATCGGAACGCGATGGCGGTAGCCCGGTTGTCTCCCGGTGCGGATCGCGACCTACAACGTGAATGGCGTGAACGGCCGGCTGCCGGTGCTGCTGCGCTGGCTTAGCGAGGCCCAGCCCGACGTCGTCTGCCTTCAGGAATTGAAAGCGCCGCAGGATCGCTTTCCCGAGAACGCTATCCGAGATGCGGGTTACGAGGCAATCTGGCATGGGCAGAAGGCATGGAACGGCGTCGCGATCCTCAGCCGCGTCGGCACGCCGATCGAAACGCGTCGCGGACTACCGGGCGATGACGACGACCCGCACAGCCGCTACATCGAAGCTGCGGTGAACGGGGTGATCGTCGCCGGCCTCTATCTGCCCAACGGCAATCCCCGTCCCGGCCCCAAGTTCGACTATAAGATGCGCTGGTTCGAACGCTTGATCGACCATGCCGGCGAATTGCTCGCGACGGGCATGCCGGTGGTGATCGCGGGCGACTTCAACGTCATGCCGACCGAGCGCGACGTGCGGCGGCCCGAGCGGTGGGTCGACGACGCCCTGTTCGCGCCCGAGGTCCGCGACGCCTATGCCCGGCTGCTGCGCCAGGGATGGACCGATGCTTTGCGCACGATCCATCCCGACGAGACGATCTACACCTTCTGGAAGTATTTCCGCGGGGCGTTCGAGCGGAATGACGGGCTGCGCCTCGACCACATCCTGCTCAGCCCGTCGATCGCCGACCGGCTGACCGACGCGCAGGTCGATCGCACCCCGCGCGGCTGGGACAAGACGAGCGACCACGCGCCCGTCTGGGTGTCGCTGCGCGACGAGCCCTAGATCGCCACCTTCAAGGTCACCCGAATATCCCGCCCGGCCAGCGGCGCGAACTCCTTTAGCACGCTCGATGCGCGCCGGGCATCGACGTCGAAGATGTTGTTGGCGCTCAACGTCAGGCTAGTCTTGTTGCCCGACCACGGCGCGATGTTGAGGCTGGCATTGACCATCGTGTAGCCCGCGGTCGGCGTCTCGAACGCAGCGATGTGGTTCTGGTCGAACACGTGCTCGATCTCGATCCGGCCCGACAGCTTGTCGCTCTGCGCCTCGATCCCGCCGAGCAGGCGCATCGGCGGGATTCGCGGTACGGGACCGACGCTACGGATGTCGGCATGGACGTAATCGGCGACGCCATCGGCGTTGATCGCGAACGAGCCGATCGTCGCCAGCTTGAGCGAGGCGTCGATCTCGAACCCGTAATAGCGCGCATCGGCCTGGGCATAGACGAAGCACGGCAGGTCGACGGTGCGGCCCGACGGCGCCGCCGCGGCCTCGCACGTCGATTGCGGCGATTGCGCGTCGTAGGTGTAGTTGGAGAAGGTATTGTAATAGGCGGAAGCATCGACGCTATAGCCCCGGCCGTGGCCGTGCAGCGTCGCCTCGAACCCCCAGCTCTTCTCCAGCTTGAAGTCCGGATTGCCCAACTCATAGGCCTGCGTCCCCGCGTGCGGGCCGTTGGCGAACAGTTCTTCATCCGACGGCGCGCGTTCGGTGCGCGAGACGTTGAGGCCGACTCGCCAGTCGTCCGAAATGCCGTACGACGCCCCTGCCGAGGCGGACACCGAGCTGAAGCTGCGCGATCCGCGGAAAAAGCGCAGGTCGCTTTCGAGCGTGCGCGCCGTCAGATTGGTCTTTTCGTAGCGCGCCCCGGCCTCGGCCTTGAACTTGCCGAACTCGAACTGCTGGAGCGTGAACAGCCCGACCTGCTCGGTATTGTTGCGCGGCAGGAAGGCCTCGTCGCCGACCACGTTGAAGTCGCGGTTGAAGAATTGCATCCCCGACGCGCCGCTCCACCCGCCGCGGGTCGATTGGACCAGTTCGAGCCG
Source organism: Sphingomonas sp. (assembly GCA_039920225.1). Taxonomy (GTDB): domain Bacteria; phylum Pseudomonadota; class Alphaproteobacteria; order Sphingomonadales; family Sphingomonadaceae; genus Sphingomonas. The sequence goes on along the minus strand of JBDSED010000112.1, from coordinate 12,129 downwards.
CGCCTCGATGCCCTTGTTGTAGAAGGCGGTGCCGATCGATCCGTCTTCCCCTAGCTCGAAATGGCGGTATTGCGCCGCCGCCGCGCGCAGGCGGATCGACTTAAGGAACCCGGTCGCGTTGACTTCGGCGCGGAGATCGAGCCGGTTCTGGACGACGTCGAGCCGCGGCGCTTCCTGCTCGTCGCCGGGGTTAAGTGCATAGCGGATCGGCACGCCGTAAAGACTGTCGTAATGGCTGTAGGCGATCCCGAGCGAGCCGCCGTCGGTGATCAGCGCAAGTCCCGTGCCCGCGGTCCACGTCTCAGCGGCGGTGTTGGGGAGCGTGCCCTTCAACCGCGCGGTCGCGGCGAAATCGATCGGGTCGTTGGGCGCGGCGAGCGCAGCCGCATTGGCTTGCGCGCGCGCATTTGGCGTCAGGACATAGCCGCCGATCTTGAGGTCGTCGGTCTTGAGATACGAGCCATCGACGTGGAAGACCAGGTTGCTCGTCAGCGCGAGGTCGCCGGCGATCCCGCCCGATCGCTCTGTCGAGGCAGAGCCATAGGTCTCGATCCCGGTGACGCGATACCCCTTGCTGGGAACGCTGCGCGGAATTCGCGTATCGATCACGTTGACGACGCCGCCGACCGCGCTCGACCCGTACAGCAACGCTGCGGGGCCGCGCAGTACCTCGATACGCTCGGCGAGGAGAGGGTCGATGATCACGGCATGGTCGGCCGACGTATTCGACACGTCGACCGATCCGATCCCGTCGCTCAGCACGCGGACGCGATCGCCCTGGAACCCGCGCAGAATCGGCTTCGAGGCGTTGGGGCCGAACGAGCTCGCCGACACGCCGGGCAGCTTGGCTAGCGTCTCGCCGATCGTCGGCTTGAGGTCGCGCGTCAGTTCCTGGTCGCTGATTACCGACGTGCCCGACAGCACGTCCCTCTCGCCGCGTGCGATCACGCCGGTGACGATGATGTCCTTGCCCGTGTCGGTCTGGCCGTCGGCAGCGGGTGGCGCGGGCGCCGGGGCGGGAACGGGGTCATCGGTGGCATGAGCTAATGATGGGGAGAGCGCCGCGATCGCAGCCCCGATCAGCAATGTGTGTCGCATGAAATGTCCAATCTTTACGTTCTGGGCGAGCCGATGGCGTGGCCATCGACCGAGCGGCGCCAAGACCGCCTGGATGTCGGTCAGAGCGTGAAGGTTGGGGGTGCGCGACTTCGCCACGCGTGCGACGACGCGTGCAACTGAAGCAGCGGCAGGAATGCCGCCGCATAATTATAGGCTGCACCGATCGGCGCTGCGATCGTGACCGACCCGCCCAGCAGATAGGCGCCGAACAGCACCTTTTCCGCGCAGAGCGGGCAGGCCGGGGCAGCCGGGCCGTCCTTTTGGCGATCGCCCAACGCGGCGGCCGCGTTCGTCGCGCTCGTGACGGTCGCATAGCGGTCTGCGCCGATGTGCGCGTGCGTCTGGACCACCAGTCCCTGGAAGAGCAGCGCGACGACCAGCCACAGCAACGCCAACCGCCGCCCGAGTCGGGCAGACGGCGTGGCCGTGCGGTCAGGCAATGGGGCGGTCAGGTGCATCACTCCGGCAGACGTTATGATACATTGTCTCCGACAACAACCCCTCACACGGCGAGGGGAGGCTGGTGGGCCCGTCGGGACTCGAACCCGAGACCTACAGATTAAAAGTCCGTTGCTCTACCAACTGAGCTACGGGCCCGCACCAGAGCCGCGGCGCTTACGCGACGGGCGCGCGCCGGGTCAACCGCGCGGCGAGTTGACGGACGGTCAGTCCTGTCAGCGGGTCGCGCCAATCGGGCACGATCTGGACTAGCGGGCCGAGCACGAAGGCGCGGATGCGAAAGGCCGGGTGCGGGATCGTCAACCGGTCGTCGGCCCATACGCCCCCCGACCACAACACGATGTCCAGGTCGATCACGCGCTCACCCCACCGCTGGCCTGGGCGGCGGCCGAAATCGGATTCGATCGCCTTCAGGTGCGCGAGCAAGTCCGGCGGCGACTCGTCGCTGTCGATCAGCGCGGCGGCGTTGGCGAAGCGGCGCGACGAAGGCCCCACCGGCGCGGTAGCGATCATCGGGGATACGGCAACGAGGCCGCCGATCGCCGCCAGCGCCGCACGCACTTCGTCAGCCGGGCCGCCGTGGCGGCCGCGCCGGTTCGATCCGAGTGCGATGACATAGCTGGACGTCATGACGTCACAGCGCCTACCCGAGCGGCGTGAACTTTGCACCCAGCCCGCTTCCCGCAACCGAGCCGCCGCACGATTGCCCGTTATGCCCGCGGTTGGTCGCATTCCGCGAAGAGCTACGCGCCGAGTATCCCGATTGGTGGAACGCACCGGTGCCCGCGTTCGGCGACCCGGCGGCGTGGCTGTGCATCGTCGGCCTCGCGCCCGGCAAGCACGGCGCCAACCGCACCGGGCGGCCGTTCACCGGCGACTATGCCGGCGACTTGCTGTTCGCGACGCTGGCGAAGTTCGGGTTCACCAGCGGCGCTTATGAAGCGCGGCCCGACGACGGACTGGCGCTGAGCGGCGTCATCATCTGCAACTCGGTCAAGTGCCTGCCGCCCGCGAACAAGCCAACGCCTGAGGAAATACATACGTGCCGCCCGTTCCTGGCTGGTCAGGTCGCGGCGTTGCCCAATGCGCGCATCTTCATCGCGCTGGGTCAGATCGCGCACCAATCGGCGGTCAAGGTGCTCGGCGGCAAGCTCCCAAAATGCCGATTCGGCCACCTCGCCGAACATCGCATGCCCGACGGGCGAATGCTCATCGATAGCTATCACTGCTCGCGCTACAACACGAATACTGGGCGGTTGACCGCGGAGATGTTCGAAGCGACTTTTGCGCGCGCGCTGGAACTGCGCGCCGCAACTATTGGTTGACGCCGGCATGAGCCACGAACCCCCCGTCCCGCCCGGCAATCAGTCACCCTTCCCGATCGCCGAACCGCCGCATGTGCAGCCGGCGCCGCTACCGCCCGTCACCGAAAAAGAGGGCACGCCCAAGGCGCTGCTGATCGGCGGTGCCGTGGCCGCGGTCGCCGCTACCGCGCTAGCCGGTCTTGCCGCCGTCCTACTCGGCCGGCGCAAGTCTGAAGCCAAACCTAGCGGTCCTCGACCAGCCGCCCGTAAAGCTCCGGCCGCCGGTCGCGGAAAAAGCCGAACGCCGCGCGGTGGCGCTTGACGCGATCGAGGTCGAGCGAGGCAACGATCACGCCTTCTTCCTTGCGGTCGAGCTCGGTCAATATGTCGCCCCGCTCATCGGTGATGAAGCTCGTGCCGTAGAAGGTCTGGCCATGCTCGGTCCCGACGCGGTTGGCGGCGACGACGGGGACGACGTTAGATACCGCATGGCCGACCATCGCCCGACGCCATAGCCGCGCTGTGTCGAGGCTATCGTCGTGCGGCTCGCTGCCGATCGCGGTGGGGTAGAACAGCACCTCTGCCCCCATCAGCATCATCGCGCGCGCGGTTTCGGGATACCATTGGTCCCAACACACCCCCACACCCAGCGTCGTCCGGTCGGGGCCGCCCCACACCTTGAAACCGGTATTGCCGGGGCGGAAATAGAATTTTTCTTCGTAGCCCGGCCCGTCGGGGATGTGGCTCTTGCGATAGACCCCCGCGATCTTACCGTCGGGACCAATCATGGCGAGGCTATTATAGTGGTGCGGCCCGTCGGCTTCGAAGAAGCTGGTCGGGATCCACACCTTGAGGTCGGCAGCGAGCGCCCGCATCGCGATCACCGACGGATGTTCGGCGGTCGGCCTGGCGTTGGCGAACAGACCCTCGTCCTCGACCCGGCAGAAATATTCTCCCTCGAACAATTCAGGCGGCAGGATCACCTGCGCGCCCTTGGCCACCGCCTCGCGCACCAGGCGCGATACGTTGGCGATGTTCGTGTCGACTTGGTCGGAGAAGCCGAGCTGCAGCGCGGCAACGGTGATCTGGGTCATGATGTCCGCCATAGCCGGGAAGCCGCGAAAGTGGCAGTCCCCCGATGAACTTCAAGGGAGGCCCGAATGGAGCGGCTGTTCGAGACGGTGGCGGGCAAGGTATCGGGCTGGGCCGGTCGGCCGCCGGCTTTCATTCTTGCGATGTCGATCATCATCGTTTGGGGCGTGACGGGCCCGGTCTTCCGCTATTCGGACACGTGGCAGCTGATCATCAACACCGGCACGACGATCGTCACCTTCCTGATGGTGTTCCTGATCCAGAATGCGCAGAACCGCGATGCGTCCGCGATCCAGGCCAAGCTCGATGAGATCATCCGTGCGACCAGCGACGCGCGCAACGGCTTTATCGGGATCGAGAATCTGACGCAGGACGAGCTCGAGGAGCTCAAGGTCGCGCTCAAGAAAGAATGCGGCGACGACGATCGCGGCAACCACGAATCGGTCGAGCGCCTGCTCAACCGCCTGTAAGCTAGACGGTCAGTCCCGCGAGCAGTTTGGGCAGCGCCCCTGATTCGCCCCGTGCCTCGGCGATGAAGCGATCCTTCAACGCCGGCGCGCGCTGCACCGCCGAGAGGCCAAAGCGCCGCACCGCATTGGCGGTGTGGCCGGGGATCCCGAACAGGCGCGTCAGCCCGTCGGTCGCCAGGCTGACCATGAACGTGTCGAGGCTGCGCCAGCGCTGGTAGCGTTTGAGCAACGCCGGGTCGCCCATGTCGAGGCCGATCCGTTTCCCCTCGACCAACACTTCGACCAGCGCGGCGACGTCGCGGAAGCCGACATTGACGCCCTGCCCGGCGATCGGATGGATGCCGTGCGCCGCGTCGCCGACCAACGCCAGCCGATCGGCGGTGATCGTCGCGGCGTGATGAAACCCCAGCGGATAGCCGAACCGCGGGCCGAGCCAGGTCAGTTCGCCAAGGAACCCGCCCATCTTGCGCGACAATTCGGCGAGGTAGCCGCGCTCGCCCAGCTTCTGCATCCCCGGCGCTTGCGCGGTGCGTACCGACCAGACCACCGCCGAGCGATGCCCGCGGTCGTCGTCGATCAACGGCAGGATCGCGAACGGCCCTTCCGGATAGAAGATTTCATAGGCGACGTTTTCGTGGGAGCGCTCGTGGCCGATCGACGTCACCAGCGCGACATGATCGTAGCTCCAGCGGGCGGTGTTGAGCCCTGCCGCCTCGCGCGTCGGCGAATTTCGCCCTTCCGCGCCGATCAACAACTGCGCGCGGACCTCGCTCCCATCGCTCAGCGTCGCGCGAACGCCGGTCGCATCGCGCTGCACGTCGAGCGCGCGCGTCTGCATCCGAAGATCGACTCCATTCGCCGCCCCGGCCGCGTCGAGCAGAGCCGCTCGCAAGTCGCGATTTTCGAACATAGTGCCCAGCGCGTCCTCGCCGTCCTGCGGCAGGAAGTCGAGCGCGCCGGGCTTCAACCCGTCGCTCACCCGGATGCCCTCGATCGGGCAGCCCTTGCCGGCCAGACGGTCGGCCACACCGATCGCCTCGAGCATCCGCATCGGCGCGCTGGCGATCGCCGAGGCGCGGCCGTCGAATCCTGCGGCGGTGACCACGGCAGGATCGGCCGGATCGACCACGATGCTGGTCAGTCCGTGCGCGTCGAGCGCCACTGCCAGCGCACTGCCGACCAGCCCGCCGCCGAGAATGAGAATGTCCGCCTGATCCATACGCCCCGCCCTAGCGCCGCCGCGACGAGCCGACAATCGGGGACTGCATCACTCTGAATGTGGGAGGCTGACGCCGCCGCATGAACCGTGCTATGCTTAGCGTGAAGCATGGAGACACGGGGCTTTGATTTCACGATATCTGTCACTCTTTAGCTGCGCACTATTTGCCTGGGCGGCAGTGAGAGACCATTCTGCCGGCGCGCCTGTCAGCGCGTGGGGCGCGTTTGCTGCCGCCAGCATCGGCAGCGCGATATTATGCGTTTGGAGTTTCCGGAGGCGCGACAATGCCTAAAGGTCCACGCGGCGAAAAGCGCCCCGCCGACGTCGTCAGCAACGCCGTTCACGTCATGCGCGTGCTGACGGGCGAGGCCGACGACGAAGCCCCGGATGACGGCAAGGACAAGGCCGCTCAATCGATGGGCCGCCGTGGTGGTGCCGCGCGGGCCGCATCAATGACCCCGGAGCGGCGGAGCGAGATCGCGAAGAAGGCTGCTGCGAAGCGTTGGGGAAAATAGAACTTGACCGGGTTTACAAAATGCTCTCTCATTTGAGGAGGCAAAACGTAAACAGGAACTTTCTCGCATGGTCACCGTCGTTCGCCACGATCCGCCAGGAGTTCGTGCTCGCCTTAGATCACTAGGGCTAGCATTCGAGGAATGCATGGCGGTGTTCGACGCCATGGTCGCGGCTGTCGGCGGTTGTACGGAAAATGATCCTCCGTCAGCGAAGGGTTGGGACGGCTGGAGATTCGGCGTGCGCCGGTGGCGTGAAATAAAGCGCTCACAGGGTTGGGAGAAGAACGACGCTGAGAATATCTCGACTGTCGTTCACCCCGAGCTTGAGTTCAGGATTGCCGTAGCCAACACGGACGAAGCGACCGGGTTGATCGTAGGCGAGCCTCGCAGTCGATCCGCTAAGGGCGACGGGTCCAAGCGCGCAGTAGAGTTAAACAAGTCGCCGCCGCTCCCTTTGCCTGGGTTTCGCGAAGAGTTCGATCGTCAGTTGAGGGCGGCGGCGGCGGCGAGTTGCCACATCTGGTATTTTTGCGCCTACATCGAAGGCGACGTGCGTCGCTTGGAGCTGTCGAAGCCGACGAGCATTATGGGCGGCCATTTTTGTGGGTGGGAAGAGCGTATCATTCTGATTGATGACAACGGCCCTGTGTGTGGCCGCTCCAATCTTGGTGATGACGATTTCGGGCCGGACGTCGAAGTAATCGTGCGTCGTAAGGGATAAGTCATGTTTAATAGTGCGAGGCTAAGGCTCGCACGGTTTAGGGCTGGCATGACGAAGTCACAGCTAGCTGAGGCCGTGGGGGTCAGTAGAGTCACGATTCATAAGTACGAGGCTGAGCAATCGGTCCCAAAGCCGGAGACACTTCAATCTCTCGCGGCTGCGACTGGTTATCCCGTCGAGTTTTTCTTGGGCGGGAGTGTGGACGAGCCGAACGTAAAGACGGCTAGCTTTCGGTCTATGTCCCATATGCTTGCCGGGAGTCGCGATGCGGCGCTTGCTGCCGGCTCTCTTGCGTTCCTTCTAGGTGACTGGGTTGAGACGCTGTTTGATCTGCCCGAACCTGACCTGGATGGTGTCGAAGGCTCGCCTGAAAGCGCGGCCCGCACTCTGCGGGAAATGTGGGGGCTTGGCGCTCGACCTATAAAAAATATGGTTCATTTGCTAGAATCAAAGGGAGTTCGTGTGTTCTCTCTGGTCGAGAAAACACGATCCGTTGATGCTTTCTCCCTGTGGAGGGATAATAAACCCTACGTTTTCTTAAATACCATTAAGACATCCGAACATAGTCGGTTCGATGCAGCACACGAACTTGGACATCTAATACTACATAGGCACGGCGGAACTGCTGGACGGGAAGTTGAAGACGAAGCCAATCGATTTGCTTCCTCATTCCTTATGCCGAAGGAGGATGTAATTGCTCATATGCCCGTAGCCTACGACGTTAAACAAGTTATTGATAAGAAGATACGGTGGCGTGTTTCGGCATTTGCTTTGAATTACCGGCTTCACAAACTCAATATTCTCAGTGAGTGGCAGTATCGTCAGTTTTGTATTCAACTGTCGCAGCAGGGATATAGGACGGCAGAGCCGGGCGGGATTGAGCGAGAGCGGTCTGTTGTTTGGGAAAAGGTATTTAGCGGACTTCGAAGCGAACGTATCACGAAGAATGATATTGCCGCCGCTCTCCATATTCCTGTCGCAGAGATTGAAAAGCTGGTGTTCGGCCTTGCAAATATGATCAGTTTCGATGGGGCCGGAACGGGCGGCACTCCGATTGGTAAGTTGCGACTAGTTTCATAAGGTCGTTTATTGCTTGACGTTATGCATAAAGGTCCATATAGAAATGGGCATGAGAAAGCTCGCCCTCAAATCCCGCGTCCAAATCCTCAATCTGCTGTGCGAGGGTATGTCGATGCGCGCGATTGCACGGGTAGCTGACGTCAGCTTCAACACTGTCGCTAAGTTGTTGATCGATGCCGGTGGCGTGTGCGCCCAGATGCATGACGAGCTGGTCCGCGACGTGAAGGCCACCCGCGTTCAGTGCGACGAAATTTGGGCCTTCAATTACTGTAAGCAAAAGACGGTCACGAGCGCCAAAGCCGCCCCCGCCGATGCGGGCGATATTTGGACCTGGACAGGGATCGACGCCGATTCAAAGCTGATCGTCAGCTACCTTGTCGGCGACCGTTCGGGCGAAGCGGCGATTGAGCTTATGGACGACCTTCGCGCTCGCCTTGCCAATCGCGTTCAGCTTTCGACGGACGGCCACCGGGCTTATCTGGAAGCCGTAGAGGGCGCATTTGGGGCTGACGTTGATTATGCCCAGATCATCAAGATGTACGGCCCGACAATCGACAAGGGCGGTCGCTACAGCCCAGCTGAATGCACTGGCATCAAGAAGGTTCGCGTTGAAGGTAACCCGGACGTGGCGCACGTCAGCACATCCTTTGTGGAAGCGCACAATAAGACGATGCGGATGCATATGCGTCGCTTCACGCGCCTGACGAACGGTCACAGCAAGAAGGTCGCCAACCATATGCACATGGTCGCGCTCTACACGCTGTTCTACAATTTCATCCGGACGCATTCGAAGCTGCGCATGACGCCAGCTATGCAAGCCGGGATCGCCGACACGTTCATGAGCTTTGAGGATGTGTTGGCGCGGATCGACATTGCGCAGGCACCTAAAGTTCGCGGTCCTTACAAAAAGCGCGCCCTGCCGGTTTCAGAGTGATGCAGTCCCGACAATCGCGCGCGCTTGACGCGGGACTCGGCAAGGGCGAGAATCCAACACGAACGAACAGCGGACATTTCGGGGGTATTCGATCATGGCGAGCCGCGTGCAGCCACCGCTTTGGCGCGAGACAGTGAAGGCCGGCGCCGCGCGCGGCTGGGCGCTGGTCGCCGCGATGGCGGTGCTCGGCCTGACACTGGCGCTCGCCGCTGCGCTGCTCACCTATCATTCGGGTGACCCATCGCTCAGCACCGCGGCGGGCGGGCCGGCAGAGAACCTGCTCGGGCTCCCGGGCGCGTTCATCGCCGACCTGGCGTTCTCGGTGCTCGGCCTACCGGTCGCGGGACTGCTCGCGGTTGGAGCGCTCTGCGGCTGGCGGATGTGGAGCGACGAGCCGGCCGGGCACTGGCGGCGGATGCTGGCGATCGCGGCGGTGGGGGCTGCGCTCGTAGCGACTGCGCTCGCTTTCTGGTCGCCCGCCGCTTCCTTGCGCTGGCCCGCGGGATTGGGCGGCGTGGTCGGAATGACGATCGCGGGCATGCTCGGCTGGGTCATCGACCTGACCGGCAACGCGACCGCGATCCTGTGGACCGGGCGGCTGGTTGCGCTCGCGCTCGGTATCGCCGGGTTGGTGATCTGGTTCACCGGTTTGGGAATCGGCCTGCCTCGCTTACCTAAGCTCGATCGCCGCGCCCGACCTGAGCGATTGACCGACGCGCGCGATCCGGCGCCGGCGGCCGAACAGGTTATTCGCCAGCCGCGCGCTCTCGCGCTGCCGGACAATCGCCCCGGCCCTATCATCGCCGAACGCAACGCCGCGACCGTGCAACCCAAACCGGCGCGCGGACCCAAGCAGGCGAGCCTCGATCTGCGCGACAATTACCGTCTGCCGACGCTCGACCTGCTCAAGCCCCCGCCGCCCTCGGCCAGCGGCCCGATCGACAAGGCTGCGCTCGAACGCAACGCCCGGCTGCTCGAAACCGTGCTCGACGATTTCCACGTCAAGGGATCGATCACCGAAGTGCGCCCCGGTCCCGTGGTGACGATGTACGAGCTCGAGCCCGCCGCCGGCATCAAGGCGAGTCGCGTCATCCAGCTCGCCGACGACATCGCGCGCAACATGTCGGCGATCTCGGCTCGCGTCGCGACGGTGCCGGGGCGCACCGTGATCGGCATCGAATTGCCCAACGCCAAGCGCGAGATGGTGAGCTTGCACGAACTCGTCGCGAGCGACGTGTTCGAGGATCAGTCGGCGTCGCTCCCGCTGATCTTGGGCAAGAATATCGCCGGCGATCCGGTGGTGGTCGACCTCGCGCCGATGCCGCATCTGCTCGTCGCCGGCACCACTGGGTCAGGCAAGTCGGTCGGGCTCAACTGCATGATCCTGTCGCTGCTCTATCGGCTGACCCCCGATCAGTGCCGCCTCATCCTGATCGACCCCAAGATGCTCGAACTGAGCATGTACGAGGACATCCCGCATCTCCTCGCGCCGGTGGTAACCGATCCCGCCAAGGCAATCCGCGCGCTCAAATGGGCGGTCGAGCAGATGGAGGAACGCTACAGCCAGATGTCGTCGGTCGGGGTGCGCAGCCTCGCCAGCTTCAACGACAAGGTCCGCGCAGCCAAGGCCAAAGGCCAGCCGCTCGGACGCAAGGTCCAGATCGGTTACGAAAACGGCAAGCCGGTCTATGAGGAGGAGCAGCTCGACTTCGCGCCGCTGCCGCAGATCGTCATCGTCGTCGACGAACTCGCCGATCTGATGATGACCGCGGGCAAGGAAGTCGAATTCCTGATTCAGCGGCTTGCGCAAAAGGCGCGCGCGGCGGGCATTCATTTGATCATGGCGACGCAGCGCCCCTCGGTCGACGTCATCACCGGCGTGATCAAGGCGAACCTGCCGACGCGGATCAGCTTCAACGTCACGTCGAAGATCGATTCGCGCACTATCCTGGGCGAACAGGGTGCCGAACAGCTGCTCGGCAAGGGCGACATGCTCTATATGGCCTATGGCAAGCAGATAAGCCGCGTGCACGGGCCGTTCGTCAGCGACGACGAGGTCCGCGCGGTCGCCGATCACTGGCGCGCGCAGGGCCAGCCCGACTATATCCAGTCAGTCACCGAAGAAAGCGACGATGGCTTCGCGCTCGACGGTGCGCCGCTGGGCGAGGATTCGGCCGAGGACCAGCAGTATCGCAACGCGATCCAGTTGGTCGTCGAGAGCCAGAAGGCATCGACCAGTTGGCTCCAGCGCCAGATGCGCATCGGCTACAATTCCGCCGCCCGCCTCATCGAGCGGATGGAAAAGGACGGCATTGTCGGGCGTCCGGATCATGTCGGCCGCCGCGAAGTGCTGCGCGATCGCGACGGCAACCCGCTGTAGCACAGCGCGTTCAGAGCGGGTTCAAGCCGGCGGCGCCATACGATCCGGCCAATATCAGGAGAATTTCGTGTCCCTTCGCGCCCTCGCGCTGCTTGCCGTTCCCGCGCTCGTCGCCGCGGCGCCCGCCCCTTCACCCGACCTCGCCAAGGTGCAGGCGCATCTCGCCGCGATCCAGACGATGACCGCGACGTTCAGCCAGACCGACCGTAACGGGAAGACGCTCAACGGCACGCTGTCGCTCAAGCGGCCGGGCAAGATCCGCTTTCAGTACGAAAAGGGCGTGCCGATTCTGGTCGTCGCCGACGGTAGTTCGTTGTGGTTCCTCGATTATTCGGTGAAGCAGAAACAGCGTTTGCCGATCAAGAACGGGCCGCTCGGTGTGCTGCTCGATCCGTCCAAGGACATCAGCCGTTTCGCCAAGATGGTGCCGACCGCCGATCCGTCGATCCTGTCGGTCGACGCGGCCGACCCCAAGCATCCCGAATATGGGCACATCAACCTGATCTTCGAAAAGGACGCCTCGGCCCCTGCCGGGCTGATGCTGCGCGGCTGGGTCGCGCTCGATGCGCAGAACAATCGCACGACGATCCGACTGTCGGGCCAGCGGTTCAACGTCCCGATTTCAGACGGAACGTTCCGCTTTGTCGATCCAGCGCCGGGCGGTCCGCGAAAATAACGGATTCGTTCATCTGGGCGACAGCATTGCCCTACTAATACAGTTCTCGCGGATGTGGGGCGGTTCGGGATTTTCCCCCTGTTGCCTGAGTTGCTCCACTTCCCGCCTGCGTGACGAACGCTAGGTCGGCCCTCGCTCCATGCCCCCGGAGCGGGGGCCT